>NZ_JBWYIP010000001.1:0-536158 GCF_056783825.1 Acinetobacter sp. 24-47-39 | reverse complement strand
TCCGCAGATTATGCACGAATGTTAAGAAATCCGGAGTGCAAATATCAACCAAAAAGAAGATCGTTTTTTGATTTATGAAAGAGATCTAATATAAATATTTAATTTTTTTTCATTAATTATAAGTAAAAGATATCCCCTAAAATAATCTCACCCTTAGTCTTAAATTTAATTATATCACTATATCTCCCTTAATTATTACAAGTTAAAACTTCATTTTTATAAAATCTATTTAATTTTTAGATAAAGATGTATTAAGATTTTACCAGGCCATCATCATCCTTTTTTATTGCAAAAAACTATAAATTATATGTAAAATATACTGGCATATTAATTGATTTATATTTTAAATACTGAATTTAAAAATTCACACAACAACTTACAAAAAATCTCGATCCGACAAAATAAAACTTCTTGCTTTTAAATTATGATGATTATTTTAAATTTAAATTTTATTCGAAAGATATATATACTTATATACACTTGCAAAATACTACAATTATTTAATTACCAATAACAACCAACTCAAAATTACTCTATCTAACATTAAAAAATTTCGTAAATTACTCAAATTGCGTATTGAATATATTCTCAATACGCCGTAATTTTACAATTATTATTTAATCTATAATTCACTTAACATTAGGTGAAACCATATTCTCAGGTACAACGACTTCATCAAACTGCTCAGCTGTGACTAAATTCAGCTCTACAGCAACTTGTTTAAGTGTTTTACCTTCCTTATATGCTGTCTTAGCAACTTTTGCCGCGTTTTCATAACCAATCACAGGATTCAATGCAGTAACTAACATCAACGAGTTATGCAAGAAATAATCAATCTTATCTTGGTTCGGCTCAATCCCCACAGCACAATGCTCATTAAAGCTATTACATGCATCACCTAGCAGCTGAATTGATTGCAGTAAATTATAAGCAATAACCGGCATAAAAACGTTTAATTCAAAATTACCTGAAGCTCCAGCGATATTAATCGTCGTGTCATTACCCAAAACCTGCGCAACAACCATCGTCATAGCTTCACTTTGAGTAGGATTCACCTTACCTGGCATAATACTCGAACCTGGTTCATTTTCAGGAATACGAATCTCCCCAAAACCACAACGAGGACCACTCGCTAACCAACGAATATCATTGGCAATCTTATTTAAACTCGCAGCAACTGTTTTCAGTGCGCCAGAAGCAAATACTGCAGCATCACGTCCTGCTAGTGCTTCAAACTTATTCGGTGCAGTCACAAAAGGTAAACCCGTAAGCTCAGCCAATTTTTTTGCTGCATTTACAGCATAATCAGGATGAGCATTTAGACCTGTCCCGACAGCTGTACCACCTAATGGCAATTCATATAACCCTTCTAAAGCTTGCTCTAGACGCTTTAATCCATGATCGAGTTGGGATACATAACCACTGAATTCCTGGCCTAAAGTTAACGGCGTTGCATCTTGTAAATGTGTACGCCCAATCTTAACAATATTTGAAAATTCTTGAGACTTCTGATGTAAAGTTTCACGTAAAGCTTGAACTGTTGGAATCAATAACTCATTGATCTGTAAACTAGCAGCGACATGAATCGCTGTTGGAAACGAATCATTTGTAGATTGAGCTCGATTAACATGATCATTTGGATGAACGGGTTTCTGTGCTCCAAGCGGATTACCCAGCTTTTGATTCGCAATATTTGCAATGACTTCATTACAGTTCATATTACTTTGAGTACCAGAACCTGTTTGCCATACCACCAATGGAAATTGACTGTCCCATTGCCCCGTAATCACTTCTTCTGCTGCACCCACAATATAATTCGCCAATTCAGCAGGAATTTGATTTAACTCAGCATTGGTAAGTGCAGCCGCTTTTTTGACCAGCCCCATACCACGGATCATCGCACGAGGAAGTCGCTCACCACCAATTTTGAAATTTTGCAAACTGCGCTGGGTTTGAGCCCCCCACATGGCATCACTTGGTACTTCTACATCACCCATCGTGTCGTGTTCTATACGTGTTTGCATATCAGCCTCAAATATTTCGCTATTCCTTGGAAGAATCATGTTTGATTCGGATTCATCCACCGTTGATTTGATGCTAATCAAAAAAACCATAAATGTAAATGATTATCATTTTAATTATTAAAGGTGCTTTGATAGTATCGCCATTGATCTTCAATCATTTGTTCTAGTGATCGATGTGCTTTCCATTTCAATAATTCAAATGCTTTTAAACTATTCGAACCAATTTGATCTAATTCTTGGAAAACATAATCAGTTTCCTCAATTCGAATTTTTGTTTCAGTCACTTTTTCTACCGTATTAATCAAGTTTTGAATTGAACTTGGCTGACCTGCGATATCAAATGCTTCGCACGTTGATCTTTGATTAAATAACCACTTTAAAGTTGCAATGACTGCCTCACACACATCAATGACATGCACAAAACTTCGTTCAACCGTTTGGTCTTTTGTCTTGGCATTCTTTTGTAATTGAATGGAATCGCGCTGCATGGCTGCGACTTGTAACACCAAAGGCAAAATATTTTTAGGTAAAGGGGCAACCACTTCACCCAAAACTCCATGTTCAAAAGCACCAGCTACATTTGCTAGTCTCAGGATCGCAATACTCCATTCTTCGTCCGTTTTAGAGGTATCACGGATGATCTCTTCAATCATTTGCTGGGATTTAATATAAGGGTTTGGATTGGCAAAATTGAGAGGATGTTCTTCATTTAAATTCAAACTCGAAGTGCCATAAACCGCTATACTTGAAAGATGCAATAATGTTCGTACACCAGTTCGTTGCATTGCACGCATCAGACTCATAATGCAACTGACATTATCATTATAATATTCAAGCGGTTTTAAGCGAGACTCCTCTAAAGACTTAAATCCTGCAGTATGTATAACAGCACGGATTGAGTACTGCTCAAAAACTTTATTCAGAGCAGGCGTATTTCTAACATCTAGCTTTACAAAAGGTACATACATTCCAGAAATATATTCAAGACGTTCAAGTGTTTGTAAATTCGCATTGGCAAGATTATCTACAATGACGACTTCTTGACCATGTGCCAATAAGCTTAAAACAACGTGTGAACCTATAAAGCCTAATCCACCTGTCACTAAAATCATTGTATACTACCTTTTTGTTTAAAAGCCTGAACAAGCTATTTTCAGTTTGATCACCCTATGCGAAGTTTTAAATGAGTACGTTATTACTAATTACCTCGGCACCTAGCTCAATCCATGCTTGGCATGCATTAGGACTCGCACAATCATTGCAAGCGAAAGGCGAAATTTTTCGAGTTTTCTTTTATCAAGACGGCGTTCAAGTTGCAAACAACTTACAGTGGTCGCCAGATGATCAAAGAAGTCTCACACAAGAGTGGCAAAAATTAAATATCAAACTTCCTGTTTGCGTAAGTGCTGCCCTAGCACGTGGAATCACTGATGCTGAAAATGCTCAACGCCATCACATTGAGTCCCATAATCTGGCTGAAGGTTTTCAGCTGGTAGGACTCGGTGAATTGGCAGATGCTGTCTCATCTTCAGCACGTCTAGTTCAATTCTAAATTATTCATTTTTCATTGATTGTTGCAATTGAAAGGTAAATTGTGTGAAATCTGTACTGGTTATATTAACCCAATCAAATCTCAACTCGCTACAAGTTCATGAGAGCCTTTCTGCAACCATGGTTTTAGCAACTTTTGGCGCTGAAGTAAAAGTTTTATTGCAAGGCTCAGCCTTAAGTTTACTCCGTTCCGAATTAAGCTTCGAACCCATTAAACATGCGTTTAAACTGGCTTCCAACCTCGTCGATAGCTTTGAGTTTTACGATCTAAGCCCTATTTTGGTTGAATCCAATCAACAAGATAATCCCTTTGTTCAACATACTACGCATGAGATTAAATTTATTGAATTTAATAAAGAGTTAATTCAAAGCTTTGACCATGTGCTGCATTGGTAACTCATATGACCGATAAAACACTTTATTTAATACAATCTCAATTTGCAAATACAGAACATTGTATTCAAAAGGTTCAAAAGACATTGGATAGCAATGATGCTTTAGTCCTTATGGGGGATGCGGTGTTGGCATTGTTTACACCATCTTTACTTACGATTCAAAACAAGGTCTACGTTTTAGATCGAGATGCTGAGTTATTACCTTCACATCTATTGAACGGCGATTATTTTCAAATTGAAGTGATTGATTACACCACTTTTGCAGATATCATTCTGGGCTTTACACGCTGTATTAGCCTTAAATAAAACAAATTTATTGACTTAGGTTTTACCATGACCACTGAATTATCCCTTGAACTCGATCAAGATGGTCATTTAGTTGACTATACCATTTGGAATGAAAATGTAGCGCAAGTACTCGCGAATACGCTCGATCTTGAGCTAACAGCTTGGCATTTCGAAGTATTGCATGCGGTTCGCCAGTTCTACGCTCAATTTGGCCATTCTCCTGCAACTCGTCCCTTAATTAAATTTTTAATGAAACACGTCAGCGCTGACATTGATAATGCAGTATTGCAAGAAAGGTTTAAAACAGGCCTAGTTGCTCGCCATCTAAGTCGATTAGCCGGAATACCAAAACCAGCCAATTGTCTGTAAGCCAAAGCTACTTTTTTGATTTACATAGTATAGTGAGTCAGTTCAGTTCGTAGCTTAAAAAATGAATTAATCAGTGAAATAGATATTAAAAAACCCGCTATGCAGCGGGTTTAGACATCACCTAGACTAATGATGGTTAAGATGTCGCGTGTCAATCAGGGAAATTGGAATACGTCAACTCAACGCAAAAAATTATAATAAAGTTCGAGTTATCAATTCAGTCCAAATTCATATCAATATCTGACAAATTTGCTAGTTTGCGCTACACCAATCATCAATTGTCATGCCCGATTGTTGAAAACTCGTAGATTGCTGATTTAAATAAAATTGCGCAATACGCTTCATTACATGTGCTTGTTCAACTTGAATAAAATGGTCTGCTAAACCAACAATGTTTTGATAGGCCTTTAACCTTCCGCATAAAGCAAGTTGTTGCTCCATCGGTGTGGCTGTACTGTGTTCATCATCTAAAATTTGCTTGGTTTGTTCGATCAGCTGCATTTCATGATCCAGTTTTTGCTGATACGCCATTTGTTGTGCATCAATCAAATCATTCGCTACAACCTGTTGTGATATAACAAAACTTAAACCTACAAAAATCAACCTCACCCATAACATGCGCATTAGATTCCTAAATCAGGCTCAGCTTTCCAAACATCCTCATAATCATCTCGATCAATCATAAAACGGAAACCTGTTTCCAATGCAAGAAATGGAATGGCATCGGGTAAAATTTCTTCAAGCTCTTTCACCGTCATAGTCTCAAAAAAATCTTCGCCCTCGCCTAATTCACCACCATAAATAAACCATGCCACTTTCTCACCTGGTTCAGGCTTATTACGTAAACCGACGATTGGCTCTTGATCTAAAGTATGCTTAGCCACAGCTACAACATCATCTTCATTCACTTTGATGTAAGCAGAATCAAACTCCTCACAGACTAATTTTTGCTCTTCAATAAAATCTTGCAACATGGATGATTCCATTTTCATCATAAATTCAGACCTAATTTTAAGCATAGTGTCGTATAAGCACAATCAATCCGACGAAACAATCTGTTTTTACAATGTTTTTTTTGCTATCTTGATTTTGTTACATATTCAAGATTAAATGGGGGGAATTTCATATGAGCAGCAATTCAAATATTTCAGCAACAAATACCGCTTCTCTACATGGTGGTAAACGTGCCAATGCAGGTCGAAAATCACAGTTTTCAGAAAAAACAGTAGTAATGCGTGTTCCTGAATCAAAAGTGATTCAAATTAAAGAATGGTTAAAAATACGACCTGAAGATGATTTCAATCAACAAATTGAAATTTCACCAATCCAATTTAGAACACGTTTAAAAATCGCCTATCCTATTGAATCTGTGGCAGCAGGTTTCCCTTCCCCAGCACAAGATTATGTAGAAGGACATATTGATCTAAATGAATACTTGGTTCACAACGTAGCATCTACTTTTATACTACGCGTAAATTCTTTATCAATGAAAAATGCAGGGATTGAAGTTGGTGATCAAATCTTGATTGACCGGAGTTTGAATGCAGAACATGGTGATATCGTCTTGGCGCTGATTAATAATGAATTCACAGTAAAAAGATTAATGTTAGAAAAACAAAATGATGGAACGATCCTTTTATGGTTAAAAGCCGAGAATCCAGACTACCCTGACATCTATCCTCGTAGCGAAGAACAAATCATGGTCTGGGGTGTAGTGACTTGTATTTTAAAAAAACTGAAATAAATTGATCTAAGCAGTTCACCCTACTCCTATGCAAAATATTTATCATCAAGAGATTTTTGCGCTCATTGATATTAATAACTGCTATGTCAGTTGTGAGCGTGTATTTAATCCAAGTTTAAATGGTCAACCGGTCGTTGTTTTAAGTAATAACGATGGTTGTGTCGTATCTCGTAGTGAGGAAGCAAAAGCTCTCAATATTGGCATGGCCGTGCCATGGTATGAAATTGAAAAAGATATGCTTAAAGCTGGTGTTAAAGTATTTTCAAGCAATTATGCCCTCTACGGCGATATGTCTAGTCGTTTTTTCACTATTTTAGAGCAACACTTTCATGCAGATTCAGATCTAGAGCCCTATTCAATTGATGAATGTTTTATTCGTCTAACACATTATCAAAGTCTTTTTGATTTAGAAAAATTTTGTCGAGAATTAGTCGACCGTATTCAACAATGGATCGGTTTACCTTGTTGTATCGGGATTGGTTACAGTAAAACACAAGCTAAACTCGCCAATCACTTTGCCAAAAAACGTTCTGGTTTTAACCGAGTGTGTTCTTTATTGGATTTGGATCCATGCAGTTTTGATCAATTACTTATAGAAACCTCAGTATCGGAAATTTGGGGCGTAGGTCGAAAAATTAGTAAACAACTTGAAAGTTACGGTATTTATAATTGCTATGACTTAACTTTTGCCAATGAACACTATTTGATGAAGCAGTTTTCAGTGCTCATGGGGCGTACCATTCGTGAGCTAAAAGGTCAGTCCTGTATTTCACTAGAAGATCCTTATTTACCGTCTAAACGAATCTTAGCATCACGAAGTTTTGCATCAGCATTAAAGGATAAAGCATTAATCAAGCAAGCCATGATTTTTCATTTAAGTCGGGCTCATGAACGTTTAAGCAAGCAAGAACAATTATGCGCCTGTGTCCATGTGTCTCTTTATGAAAAAATTCCAGTAAAACCATTCAAGAAATCACATTCTCATGTAATTGGTTTGGAATATCCGACGGATGATTTATTACTCTTGACGCATGCAGCACAACAGCAAATTGATGTTTTATTTAAAGAAAATATACGTTATGTAAAAGTTTCCGTCATGTTTTCTGCTTTGAGTGCTAAAAAAACACATACACATGACCTTTGGCAGCCTCATGATTTAATCCAGCAGCGAGATTCACTCATGACAACAATTGGCGCTATGAAAAACCGCTTTGGAAAGCATTGTATTCAAGTGGGCTATCATACCAATCAACAACAATGGAAAATGAAGCAATTACACCACTCTCCACGCTATACCACCTCATGGTCAGAAATGCTAACTATTGATGACTCACATATGGCGGTTACACAAAACAAATGAATACTTTTGGTCAATTCGGTTTAAAATAGCAGACTCGAAGAATTAAAAGAAAAATGTAATTTTTTAACATTGCCAATTGACTGCAAAGTTCTCAAAATACAGCTCATTGACGACATTGTTTTTTTGCTATTTTTGAAACAAAATATAAATGAAAAGCTTAAAAACATGCCATAATATGCAAACTTTGCAGACATCTTGCAAGGTTATATTGCAACTTTCATATTGGAGCTGTCTTCATGAGTTCGACCATTTTGGTCATACATGGACCAAATTTAAACTTGCTAGGAAAGCGAGAACCTGAAGTTTACGGACATTTAACTTTAGACGATATCAATCATCAACTCATACAGCAAGCTCAAGAAAGTTCAATTCAACTTGAAACCTTCCAAAGCAATTGGGAAGGTGCCATTGTCGACCGAATTCATCAAGCCCAGATTGATGGTATAAAATTTATCATCATCAATCCTGCTGCACTGACCCACACCTCAGTAGCAGTACGTGATGCCCTATTAGGTGTTGCGATCCCATTTATTGAAGTTCACCTTTCAAATGTTCACGCACGTGAAGCATTTAGACACCACTCTTATCTCTCAGATAAAGCTGTCGGTGTCATTTGTGGACTAGGCGCACAGGGTTATTCATTTGCATTAACTCATGCCGTGCAAAAAATTCAAACTTCTACACATCTTTAACCTTAGGAATACGAATTCATGGATATTCGCAAAATTAAAAAGCTCATCGACTTAATGATTGAATCGGATCTTCAATCTATTGAAGTAAAAGAAGGTGATCAATCCATTGCTTTAGCGCGTCGTAATCCTATCGTAGCCGCTGGTGTTGCACCAATACAATCTGCTGCGCCAGAAGCTCCAGTTGTGAAACCAGCTTCTCGTGGTGCTGTTGAAACCTCACCAATGGTTGGCGTGTTCTATGCTGCACCAAGTCCAGGCGAAGCACCATTTGTAAATGTAGGACAAACTGTTTCAGCAGGCGAAACGCTTGGAATTATTGAAGCAATGAAAATCATGAACCCAATTGAGGCAACTCAAAGTGGTGTGATTGAAGAAATTTTAGTTAAAAATGGTGATGTAATCCAATTCGGTCAACCTTTATTCCGCTACCGCGCGTAATCGTTGGGGGTTGGTATGTTGCAAAAAGTTCTCATTGCCAACCGAGGTGAAATTGCACTGCGTATTACACGTGCTTGCAAAACACTCGGTATTAAAACAGTCGGTATCTACTCGGTTGCCGATAAAGACCTCATGCATTTACGCTTTGTTGATGAAGCCGTTTGTATTGGTCCTGGTGCAAGTAGCGAAAGTTATCTAAATATTCCTGCAATTATTACAGCAGCGGAAGTGACTGGTGCAGATGCAATTCATCCAGGTTATGGCTTTTTATCAGAAAATGCTGAATTTGCTGAGATTGTAGAAAGTTCTGGTTTTATCTTTATTGGTCCACGTCCTGAACATATTCGCCTTATGGGGAATAAAGTGTCAGCGATTATGGCGATGCGTAAAGCTGGTGTACCAACCGTTCCAGGTTCAGCTCATGCTGTAACACCAAACAATGCCTTGGCTGAAGCAAAAGAGATTGGCTTCCCACTTATCGTTAAAGCTGCTGCTGGTGGTGGCGGTCGCGGTATGCGAATTGTTGAACGTGTTGATACACTGTTGGAGTCTGTACAAGCAGCTCAACGTGATGCTGAAATGTGGTTCGGTGATGATACGGTTTATATGGAACGTTTCCTTCAAAAGCCACGCCATGTTGAAGTACAGGTGATTGGCGATGGTAATGGTCACGCCGTACATTTATATGATCGTGACTGTTCATTACAACGTCGTCATCAAAAAGTGCTTGAGGAAGCTCCTGCTCCAAATCTTCCAGAAGAAGCTCGTGCTGAAATTTTAGCAGCTTGCGTAAAGGCATGCGAATTAATGCAGTATCGTGGCGCAGGCACGTTCGAATTCTTATTTGAAGATGGTGAGTTCTTCTTTATTGAGATGAATACACGTGTTCAAGTAGAACATCCTGTGACTGAAATGGTGACGGGTGTCGATATTATTGAACAACAACTTCGTGTAGCCGCTGGTCTTGGTTTGAATCTAGAACAAGATCAAATCAAAGTACACGGTCATGCAATTGAATGCCGTATTAATGCAGAAGATCCAACCACCTTCCTTCCATCACCAGGTAAAATCGAGCAATTCTACACACCAGGTGGTGCAGGCATCCGTTTAGATTCTCATATCTATCCAGGTTATAGCATTCCACCTTACTATGATTCGATGATCGCAAAATTAATCGCACATGGTAAAGATCGCGAAACCGCTTTGGCTCGTATGAAACAAGCCTTAGATGAAATGATCTTAACTGGAATCAAAACCAATATTCCGCTACACAAAGATCTCATCCTTGAAGATAAGAACTTTGCAGAACAGGCTATGGATATTCACTACTTAGAGAAACATTTGTTGAAACAGGTACAAGGACATAGCGAAGCTGAGTAATTACAGCTTTACAAGATGAATAAAAAAGCCTCTTTTTCAGGAGGCTTTTTTATTATTGAAGAATAGGCTGCAAAGATTTTAGCTCATGGCAATATACGATTAAGTTTTGCAAAACATTGTCCACCCTTTTCAGATGCACAGAAATTGATTTGATTCGGATTGTCCCATTTTACAAAATATTGAGACAAATCTCCTGCCTGATCTACTTGATTACCAGAGCAGTCTTTTTCATTGTTCTCATAATTGACTTGCATGACCAAGGTAGGCAACAAACCCGAAGAGCTGTCTTGAGATGGTTGATACTCAAATAAACCGACCGACCACTCTTTAGCACTATTCACGACCACCTCATTGTTACCACGGAAATTATAATACTCAACACATTTTTTATTATTTGGAATTTCCATTCCCCATAAACCTAAAATTTCTGGGCGCATGTTGATTCGAATATTATTTTCAGGCTGTTGTAAATCAGCACCTTTAGCTTGCGCTTGGACATTTTGATCGGCAGAAGAAAAAGACGTCATTAATAAAAGTAAAGGTGCAAAAAAAACTGTTTTTTTCATACAACATCTATAGGTCAACGTTTAGAGCTAAATTAGCACATTTCAGCAAGAAAACTCATAGAATTAACGTGATAAGAACAATTTTATATAAGAAAATGAATTCCCTATTGATGAACTTTAAATCATCAGCAGTTTAATGCGATCTATTGATTTATTAGTGCAAAAATATATTCTTATCAGAATAATATTCATTCTATACCTCACAGAAAGCTTAAAAATATAAGATTTTATGCAAGGGAATATACGTTAAGTATGACCATATGGATACGAACAGAGCTGATTAAAAACAATGCACAATCTTTTTTGATTGTCATGCTCATCATTACACTTTGTGCTTTGGCTGGAATACTTGGTCGACCTCTCTCATTTCTTGCAATTTTCTGGCCTGCAAATGCCGTACTACTTGGTCTTTTTTTAAGATTTAGTTATCTCAATAATCTTGGTGGCTGGCTTGGCGCCTTTTCTGGGTATATGCTTGCAGACCTAGGTACTGGCAACACTTTACAACTTACTTGGTTGTTAACTCTTGCTAACTTGCTAAACCCATTAGTGACCTTATACCTACTGAACCGGTTAAAAATCAATTATCAAGAATTCAATAAAGGTCTTACATTTGTTTACTTATTTTTAATTAGTGCTTTTGGAGGGTGCCTAGCGAGCCCAACCTTTGCGATTTTAACCATCCCTTATGTTCCTAACAGCTTTATGGAGCTCAGCCGTATTTGGGTTGATTTTGGCATGTGGTGGAGTGGTGAAATTCTTAACTTTGTCGCTTTTTTGCCTATTGTTCTCGCATTACCAAGCAAAACTATAGTTCAACAATATTTTGTAAATCAAAAAAATCAACGTTTAAGTTTACCCCTTATCTTACCCTTCGTATTTGTCGTTGTATCTGTAATTCTAACTCACTTTTTTATTGGGCCTGGCGCCATCATGTTCCCGATTGGAGCACTCATCTGGGCAGCATTAACCTACAATTTATTGTTGGTTGCAATCATCAACTGCTTTGTATGTATGTTCTTATACAACAGCTTAAGTGCATATTATCTAACAGAATCTCCAGAGGCATTTATTTCGACAACACTGTCTGTTCGCATCGGTCTTTTCATGCTGGCTTTAGGCCCACTAACATTATCAATTATTAGTTTGAATCGCCAAAAGCTATATCACCAAATATTATATTTAGCGAACCATGACAGTTTAACAACGACTATGAATCGCCGATATTTTTATGAAGAAAGCGAAAAGACGATAGACTCAACTCATAGGGAGGTGAAATCCAATATTCAGAGCGTGTCTATTTTACTACTCGATATTGACCACTTTAAAAAAATTAATGATCAATATGGACATGAAATAGGTGATATTGTTCTCAAAGACTTTAGCAATATCGTCAGATCTCAAATTAGATCAAATGATTTATTCGGTAGAGTTGGCGGTGAAGAATTTGCCATCTTAATTAAAGATAGTAACCTACCAGCCTGCATTGAAATCGCACAGCGTATATGCGACCGCGTGGCAGAAACACCGATTATGATCAGGCAAAATCAACATCTCAATATTAGTGTAAGCATAGGTTTAAGTTATCAACAACTTCCGTCTGGCACCCCATTCCAACAATTGATTAATCGTGCAGACGTTGCCCTTTATCAAGCGAAATCTGCAGGACGAAATAGATTATGCGTGGATCCGCAATTACTATTTACTCAAACATCATAAGTCACTATCTTGCTTCAGTGGGCTTGAGATTTGGTAAAGCGGATAAAAATATTAAACCAATCAACGTTGAAGCTCCTGCAATGATAAAAATATAGCTGCCAGAAATCAGCTCCCAATATTGTCCTGCCAATACGCTTCCAGATGCCACACCTAAGCCCCACATCGTACTATACAAAGCTTGAGCTCTACCCTGCTGCCCAGCAGAAAAGTGCTCAAATATAATGCGCATCGCCAATAAGTGAAATAAACCGAAACTAAATGCATGCATTGTCTGGGAGAAAAATTGAAGAACAAAACTTTCAGGAAATAAACCAACAATCAAAAACCTAAGCCCAGTCATCCATAAACAGATCGCAACCAACTGACGCCATGTAAAACGATTTAAAAAAAATGATGCATAGGCAAACATCATGATTTCAGCAATAACACCTGTTGACCAAAGAAATCCTGTTGCTGTGGTACTAAATCCAGATGACTGTAAGTAATTGCTATAAAAACTATAGAATGGTGCTTGAGCAAACAACATAATGAACTCAATTAAGAAAATTGCTTTCACAATTGGTTGTTTTAAAACTGGAATAATGGATTCAAGTGTTTTTTGGGCTTTTGGTGCGCCCTTCGGTTCTTTTACTGTAAATGACCATAAGAACGCTAGAAATGAAATACTCAGTAATAAAATCGGGAGATACTGAATATCGATGATTTCAAGAATTAGACCAATAAAGAAAACACCAACAATAAACCCAATCGATCCCCATTTTCTCACTTTGCCATAAAGTTCATTTCGTTTTTCGCCTAACCAAAATAATGTAACGCCTTCAAATTGAGCAAGTATCGCATTTTGAAAAAAGCTGAAGATCAACATTAACAAGGCAATTGATTGAAAATTATTAGGTATAATAAAAATGAGGAACCATATACTCGCTTCCATCCATGTTGCGATTCGCACCAATAGCATTCTTTTACCCGTTTTATCCGCCACCCAACCCCAAATAAACGGCGCAAAAAAACGTGTCATGATTGCAATTGCACTAAGCCCCCCAATCTCTAAAAAGCTAAATCCCTGATCTTGCAGATATAGACTCCAATACGGCATGAAGGTACCAACAATCGCATAGTAGAAAAAGTAGAATCCACCTAATTTTGTTTTAATTGGCAACGCTTGTATCATATTGCAATTACCAGTATTTTCAATAAGTTAATATCATTTAATAGTTGCATACATTTGTTACCACTTAGGTGTAATTGCACTTCATCAGTCTACAAATCAGTCTACAAATTTATTTTTTTGTAGACTCTTCATTTTTTGTAGACTGAAGATATTTACGTCTTAGAAAATAATTCTGTGATCATTTTCATGAGAATTAATTGTTAGTAAGTTACTAAAGAAATTTTATACTTTACCTATAAGGTTTCCTACCCAATTTTGCTATTTCTCTTTTTTGAGAATTCAGCGGATAGCATAACTTGCAAAGTATTGAAAAAATTTCAATCTATAGATTGAATCGTACTAGACTGGGGTAATAGAGTTTGATGAGGAAATTACTGCTAAATTGCTAATGTAAAAATTTATGACAATGCATGAGTAAGAGTTTTTATAAATTACAATTATATTAATTTAAATATTATATTAATAATCTATTAATATCAGGCACTCATAATAAATATTTCTAAAACTATAAATCTTGATACATATTCAGGGTATCTATTAATAAATATAAGGCACATGCTGAGTTTGTCGATAATACTATTGACAATTCAAGGACAATCATTATGTCAAATTTCACAAAGTCAAGTGACTCTAAAACCCAGCAACAGAACCAGCAACAATCAAATCCTGCAGACGATAATACGCAAAAAGCTCAGCAAGAAAAAAATAAGGAACAGCAATTAAATGCTGAGAACAGACAAACTAAAGATGCTCCGAAAGAGCATACTGAGGTTGAAGTTAAAAAATAACTTATAACTCAGAATTCTTAAATCATTTAAAAGGTTTAACTCCTTTTAGGTGATTAGGATAAATAATGAATATTGTTAAAGTTAAAGTCCATAAAATGTATGAAAACTTTCACAGAAATCCAGCTATTCAATATGTTGGGTTTTTTGATGATAATAATGTATTAATCAGCTTATACGATAACAATAATATTAAACTCATTAATAAAATCGGGACGTTGCAATGGGTAAGCATTGCTACTAATCAAGCTTACTTTGTTGAAATACCAGATTATATTAGTGCCGAGAATTAAACTCATGATGATTAAATACCCTCAAGTAATCCTCGTTTTTCACAAAGAGTCAAACCACAGTGATCGTAGATGTGCTTGGGCAAACTATAATTATCAAGGGAAACTAAATAACATTACGGATTTTTATGGCCAGAATTTATCTCTTTACGATGGCAATAAAGTTGTCATCGATGGTGATATTTGGGTTCTGGAAAGTCATCTACACAAGGTATATAGAGATAGAGGTCGCAAATGAAAAAAATTCTAAGTGCATTCGATTTAAAACGTAATTTATATTTCAGAAAATTAATGCTCGATGGTGATTACAAACAAAATGTATATGATTTAAAGCATAGGAATAATTATGATTTATATGTATATAAATTAATAGATAGTGAATCAGGCAGAAAACTGTACTTTAAAAATTTTATTATATTTAAATAAATTAGCCCTCATTTAGAGGGCTATCCCTTTACTGATTAGCAATAATTACTTTTGAGATTTCCCTGGCAATCAACCATGCTTGATCTTGAATTAGCTTTGCTTCAGCATCATGAGAGATAAAACCAACTTCAAGGATTAAACCTCCATTTTGTACGAAAGCCAATTTGCCTCGAGCCGATTTAGATTGATCAATCCAGCCACTATCTCCACGAAGTCGTGAACCTGTGATTTTCTGAACGGCTTTAGAGATCTCTTGAGCCAATTTCTTATCTTTAGGTAATGAGATTGTTTCAATACCAACAGCAGTTTTGTTTGCTGCTGCATTCATGTGAATCTCTAGAGCAATTTTAGAGCCTTTGATCAATTTGAGTGCTGAAGACAATGGATCGTTCTGAGTGCCGATACCATCAGTTTTCACCTGTAAGCCCGCCTGCTTTAGGTAATAAGCTAAAGCATTTCGAATGGTTACAACAAAATCGGCTTCTTTAAGATTGCCATTTACCGCACCAGGATCAGAATTTGAATGCCCTGCTGTTACAGTTACAAACTGATTAATGCTATGCAGTTCAGGTTGAGCCTTCAAGCGAGCAAGAATCATAGCTACACCAACAAAACACCCGACAAATTCTTTCCATTGTTCGGGAATGTAGTTTTTAAGCTCTGGTGGAATAACATTCCACACCTGTACAAACTGATCACAGAATAAAATTAAGGCATAAAAAAAGGCGCTAAATGCACCTACTTGTACTGACTTGAGTTTCCAAGCCTGTTTCCAATTTTCAATTAATTTCATTTTCTATCCTCTCTGAGGCTTTTCATAATAGCCACATCTTGTTTGAGTTGATTGATTGTATTAATGGTCCACGAAGCACTAGTTATAGATATGCCGAGTAGAATTGTTGATGCCCATTTAAGTAAACCTATCGCACCTTGAGCACGATTGTTTTCACGCTCAAGCGCCTCAATCTTGATACGATGCTGATCAAGTGCTTGGTGATACCCTTTGTTAATGGCATTTGATTCAATAAGTTGTTCAGACACTTTTTGGAGTTTGTCTGTTACTTCATTTAATTTTTTCCAAATTGATGCACTAGGTTCATTCACTAACGCCCCCTTAAAATCGACAATAAAAAAACCACCCGAAGGTGGTTTGTGATTAATCCGCAGTGGCTTGTGTGATTCGTGTTGAATATTTCCACGAGGTCGGCTTCCATACGTCCCGTGCAGCAACACGAACATAATATGTTGTCGTTGATTGCAAGCCAGTAATCGTGCAAGCATTTTCGCTACCCGTCCAACGTGCAGCTGTAGTTTCGGGATCAAAGTTCGCATTAGTGCTGATCCACACTTGGTAATCTTTCAAATCAGGCACTTCACTTGGAATCCAAGTCACTGTGATCGAATCTGCAGTTGCCGATGTGTACACGTTCAACAATTGTGGTGGCACTGGATTACTGATATTTAATTCAGCAAAGGTACTGACAATCGAACCGTTTTTACTTGCGACACGTACTGTATAAGCACGTTGAATACCATCGATTTTCGCTTCATCCATACTGTATGAATAATCGGTATTCGTCGTTTCAATTGTTCTTAGCAATACGCCATTTGACCAAATTTGCACAACGTAACCAGATGCGCCTGCGGCTGATTGCCATTGCACTTTGAAGCTAGTACCAACGAATGCTGACTGCAGTGACAAGCCTTTCACACCTGCAGGACGACCACCATTAATGGTGTAACTGTATGCCGTTACTTCATCTAAGGTTTCTTCTTTTTGCTCAAGACCATTGAAGCTTGTGAACTTTAAATAAATCTGTTTACCGATCATATTTGAGTTGAAGTCATATTCAAAAATGGCTCGGTCAATACGAACAAATGATTCACCTGAACTGTGTGAGCTTACATCATCAAAACGACCACGAAGCATGCCACTTAATGTATAGCGCCCTGATCCATCCAAGGTTGCATCAACATAGTTGATATATTCATCACCGACTTTACACAAGGTTGCATCAACTTCAGCATCTTCAAGCGTACCACCAAAGATTTGAGATGATGTATTCAACTGTACTTGCATCGATGTGTCATCCGCATCAATGGCTGAAACTAAGGTACCGTAACGAGCAGAGCCATAGATAGTGCCGATCATTTCATAAGTCGTATTGTCTATACTTGCCCAGACGTTACAGCCACCCCAATTAATACCACCAGATGCAGCCACCCAAATTTGATTTTTTCCATCGGTTAATTCTAATGGAGGCTCAAAAATTGCCGGTGCATTGACATTACCTGGTTCTTCATTGCCACCTTGATACCCATTCGAGGATTGCAGGTCATATTCAACTGCTGAACGAGATCCGACTGCTAACTCTTCAGCGGTAATCGAAAGTACCCCCGCCTCATCTTCTTCAACTCGTGTGATTCGTACTGGAAACTGATTTAAACCTAAAGATTCGTCTGTGATGGTCACAATGTCCATTGGTTCAAGTCGGCAGTACTTCCAACCCAATTCGAACTCATATTCATTTCGAACATAGAGTCGTCGCTGTAATAGCAATTGCACCGCATGACGGGCAATTTTTGGCTCACAGAAAAAGTCGAACTTGACTGGATCTTGTGTACGCAGCCCAAACATTTCAATGTTGGCTTGGTCCTTAGCTTCAACGGTTTCTGTGTTGTACTGGTTGAAGCGATTCACGTACTCAATTTGGCAATGGTTGTATGCATCGGTATCGCGACTTCGACGCACACGTACTGGCTGATCTTCACCTAAGAAATCATCATCTGTTAAGTGATATACCGGTTCAAGATTTGGCGTAAATGTCACGCCATTTCCTGTCACTGCACTGTCACCGTATGAACGGATTTTCAAGCCATCGGGACTTGGTACCACTGCACAATTCACCGCTTCAACAATTTCATTGATGATTTCAAATGCTTCACGCTGTTCAGTCAAAGCAGGACTGATCAACAAATTAGTGGCTGCACAATAGGTTCGAAATTCAGATAAATCTGCCATATTCAAACTTGGTGCCGCACCATATCGTGGATTTGTGATGAAATCTACAATCACATCAGCTGGATTGGCATCATGGATTGTTTCTGAAAAAGTAATATCGCTAATCACTTCAAAATTATGATTCGATAATGCTGCACTACCACCCAGATCATAATTAGCACATGCGACATATCCAAGGAACGGATAATGCACCGCCTCATCTGGATGCTTTGATGCTAAATAGCCCCAAACAGCATTTTGATCCCCATCGAACAATTCAAATCCGATCTGATCAATTGGCTTGAGTTGCACACCGCCTTCAGTTTTAGTGACGATCTGTTCTTTATCACGCCAGATGATGCCAATGTCTTTGATTTTGTTTTCACATAGACCCAACATCAAAGAGGCTGAATAAGTATATGTTGTGTTTTTAGTCTTGGTTTTACCACCTTTACCACCTGATTTTGTCACTGTGGTATGCGGTGTGGCTTTAAAGTCGCCATACCAAAACATGTTGGCTGCTACACGGTTTTTGCCATAGACCAATGGCTGAGTCAGACCATACGCAGATTGCTGAATGCGCATCGAATTGATGCGCTTATCAGATGTGCTGACTGTTGTAGTCCCAAATATTCCGCCCATTATTCTTTTAGCCTCTTCATACGAAAAAAGCCCGCAATTCTGCGAGCTAGACTTCCTTTTGTGCCATCTTGGAGTATTACTCCCTGATGTAAATAGGAGTGAATAATCGTTGGCCATTGGACGACAATTGCACCATGACTGATGCACTTGCCAAAGTGGTATAAAACAATGTCACCAGGCTGTGGCTCATCGACTTCATCGCACACGGATAAAACATGCTCTAAATATCGTTGGCCAAGCTGATGCATGTGCCAATCTGGTGGATATGGACGCGGATCTAAGTGATCCATCAAGCCCACTTTTTCATAGACTTCACAGATCAGTGTTCCACAATCCACACCCACGCCTTTGACTCGGCCCTGATGATGATAGGGGGTGCCGAGCCAAGTTAGGGCTTCGGCAACGGCTTCGAGGTTTTTCATCTTAATTAATAACTCATATAGCTTATGATTTTACTCACAATAAGATTCGCTTGACGTTCGCTACCAGCCGAATTTGGGTGTAATCCGTCATATAGGTATTTTCCAGCACCACCCTGAACTTCCAATTCACGGATTATTCCACTCTCTTTGTTTTGATCAATCAGAATAAAACCATACCGCTTCGCCATTTTTCCAAGCCCATCAAGTAAAGGCTCTAAAGATTCAACCGTACTGGATGCACGTTGTAGCGGATTCGCATAGAAACAAACAGCATCTGGCCAAGTATTACGCAACGTCCAAAAAATCCAGCGCGCAGCTTCTAAGCAAATAGTCTGATCAAGATCCTCAAGTGTAGCTTTTGACATAGCTGCTTCATAAGATCCGAGATTTGTTAAGCCGTCATTTGTTCCACACGCGACAACGATCACATTTGGCGCTTCATTGTTTAATATGGCTTTATCAACTTGATTCTTTAGATATTGATAATGTGTAACACCTGTTCTATTTCTAAAAGCTGCACCACTTTTCGCATAGTTACGAAACACTGACATTTTCAGCATATCTTTTGCAAAAACAGGCCAATTTACTCGTCTTGAAGTACTATCAAAAACTTCGTTATCGACATCAGATGTTTCAGTAATAGAATCACCGAAAAAAAGATAACTTGCACCATGAGCTTTTGACTTTGTACCTTCCCCTGCTAAATCAGTACCGTAAATTTGTTTCAATTTTCCACTTATATATGGTGTGAAATCGGTCGGTTGATCTGAAATTTCAAATTGAATTTGTGAGGGATCACTGGAATTAACATTCGCTAATTTCAGAGTCATTTGAGCATATTTAGAACCAGCAGGTATTGGGAATGTTTTATAAGTTAAACTTGGTGAAATACTAGCAATATCAGTAATATTACCATTCTGATTTAAGAAACGAATTGCTTTATATCCACCAACCCCATTTCCTAAGAAACCGCTTACTGTTAAATTACCACTTGGCGGAACTTCAATAAAACCACTAGAAATAGCGCCGACTGAATCGTTCAATTTGCCTTCTGCTGTTACTACTTTATCAAGCACAACATTCGTCGGATCAAATATATTCTTAGAACCTGGTTCAAACTTTGCGTTTAGTATTGTATTTACGGTTTTTTCTGCATCTTTATTTAGTACAACTTCATTCTCATCTAAAATTTTAGCACCGTAAATCTCTACTGCTTTGCCTCTAGCATAAGCAACCCAAGTTGTTACTGAGTTACCGAATTCAATTTGTATATCTTTAGTATTTAATACAAAAGTATCAGTCGTATCTTTTAATGTGATCTGGAAATATTTAGCATTAAAAGGGACAGTAAGCACAGTTTGTAAGAGTGTTTTATCAATTGCCACAACTGACATTACAGACAAGTTTTTATCTAAAAATCTGCAATATTTCGTATACGCTGATGATATTAATCCACTTATAGCAATACTTGATCCTTTTGAAACATCAATTAATCCAGTTGTTATTGAAAGTCCGCGATCAACAATAGCACCAGTGCTGTTTAAGTTTTTCCCAATTAACACATTATCTGGGTCAAATATGTTTTTATTTGCAGGTTCAAATTTAGGTTTAATTAAGTCTTCAACTTGTGTTCTTCCCAATTTTGTACCGTATATTTCAATTAATTCACCCTGTACATAAGCAGTAAAAGCTGTAGCAACGCTTGAAAATTCAAATTGTATTGACTCAATATTGATATCAGTGTTGTTTGCTTCTTTCAAAGTCATCTGCGCGTACTTTGAACCATTAGGAATAGGGAATGTTTTTGATGTTAAATTTGATGCAATACTGCTCACAGTAATTACACTCATATCATCTTTTAGAAAGCGAATAGCGCGAAAACCGCCGACACCATCACCTAAAAAACCACTGACAGTTAAATTCTGCTGATTTTGTACATCAACATAGCCGCTAAGAATTGCATTTCTTTTAGCAGAAATTGAACCATCAGAAGTTATAGAAAAATCCCTTGCCACGTCTTTAGGGTTAAGAACGTTCTTAGATAATGGTTTGAATCTAGGCTTTGTTTTATCAAATAATAGCTCTTGAAAGCCTGTCTCTTTTAGTTCATTGAATTTTATGTCGGTATGATCATTAGCCATTTTTAATGGATCATATAAACTCTTTGTAAGGCTAGTTACACCAGATGTTGCCTTATAATATTCACCACCACCCTCAACGCTCAAAACTTTTACGGATACACCTAGTGGAATATTTTCAATATCAGCGTTAGCTTCTGCGAGTGTTGCATAAGACTTGTAATAACCATTCGCTGTCGCAGACTGACGTTTATCAAGTTCATCAGTAAAATTAAGCAGCTTACCCATAGCTTGCTGGAATTTACGCTGAGTAATATTAGTACCGATAAATTCAAGAATATTTGGTAAAGGCATTTTCCTACCCCATAAAAAACCCAGCTCAAAGGCTGGGTATGGATTAATACAAATTTGATTAAACTGCGGTTTCTGGCACAGGAATAAATGGCGCACCACGGAAACGGCTAAAATTATTGAATCGATTTTGGCAAGTCTCTAAGCGTTTATCACATCCTGGATAAACTTTGATTCGTTGCCCTGCCTGCGGGGCATCTAACAATGGCAAAGTCAATAATAAAGCACCTGATTCATGCATGCGAACCGTCCGTTTTAGACCAGCATTTCCACCGTCCAGAAACTCGATCACGCCTTGTGTGAACCATCCCTGTGGTTGATTCACTTGGCATAAAATTCGTGCTGCAGTACTGCCTGACTCAATTGTTGTTTCAACCATGAAGTTTTCGCGCAGCAAGCCACATGCGCCATCAAACAAAGTGTTTGAACAACTTGGCTGATATAGATTTCGCGGCATTTGCACATTCAATTCATCCAGATCTGATGCAACACTGGCATGAATTGAATTACGATCTAAGTCAGGCTCAATGATTCGACCTTCGAACAACTTAATGGTGCCGGCACTGGTGTCCGTTGGCATACTCTTATCCATAAATATGCGCTCCAACTTAAATCGAGCACCATCTAATTGGCCATTATGAAACGCTTGAACAACATTAATGCCGTTCCATTCATTATCATCAATACAATTAATGCTGATCGATAAATTATCAACTTCAATACCGAGTGACAGACTAATTCCTTCCCGGCTGATGATCGGACCTTTCGAACTATATGCTTGACCTGCAACAGTCAAATCAAAGTCATAATTCGTATATCTGAATACATCACCCTGCACAGTTGTAATCGTATAGAGATCTGCCATTACAAACTGATCAGCATCAAGCAACGCAATTAATTTTGGAGAAGCAGCTCTCATACTTTATTTCCTAAAGATCCCACCAGATCAACTCTTTTTGCGTTCCAAAGTTTATGCATAAAGTTCGTAAACTGTTGCTCATCATCAGCAAATCGACACCGATAATAAAAAATGCCATCAACTTGCAACGTATCACCTTCAGCAAGGGGTATCGGTAAATTCAACAAACCGTTCTTTGTAATTTCATACTGTGTTACCCACATTTTTGCCTCAAGATCAGTCCACATTGGTTGATCAAGATCATCACTCCACATAAGAGGGTCTTCAGATACAAACTCAGCCGTATGACTTACCGGTATTTCTAGGCTGGCCATTTTCTTATGCAATTGAAAAAAAGTGGTTTCACCATCACCAGTAAAAGTGCAATTAAACTCATAATCATCAGGCATTTTGAAAAGAAATGAATCGAAAGCGCCACGGCGCTCTAAAAAAAAACTTTCAAGTTGCTGTAATTCACTCCTACCATTCTTTTCGCGTAAAAATGCAAATGACATTGAGATTTCATACTTAGGAATGGCTTGGTAACTTGCGCGAAGCTCCCGACCGTTCACAGACGTCATTATTTTGGTATTAAAAATGGGAGTTTTTGACAACTCCCATTCAAGACCAGGTAATTCAGGAAATAATACATCAGACACAAAAACCTCCTTAGGTACCGAAATTACGGCGATGGCCCTTTAATCCACTCGCCAATTCACGACCATGCTTTTCAAAGAAACGCTTTACGTCACGTGAGTCAAAGGCTTGAATTGAGAAATGGTTACTCACTTGCTGACTTGGAGTTTGATGTGTGCCAAAGCCTCCATCTGCACTAAGTGACTTACCTAAGGCACGAATCGTATTCGCGTGCTGCTTAGGTAAAACCATTTCTTCTTCGTGAAGTTGTGTCATAGGGTTTACACCAGCAGGAATATCGTAACCACCCCGAGCAGATGCCACTTTTCCAACAATTGCTGATACACCCGCGAATGCAGCAATACCAGCCGCCACACCCAATGCAGGACCTACGATTGGAATAGACGAAAGCGCAGCCCAAGCACCAGCCATAGCCTCCCAAGCTGACATCATGATTGACTTTAAGACTTCCATGAGCTTTAAACCTAAACGAGCAATTACACCTGTTGAAGTTGCAGCGGTTTTCATGCCTTCACCAGCTACCACAGCACCAGTCTGAGCAGCTTGCCCAGCTACTTCAGCCGCCGTCTCTGATTTGATAAACCCTAATTTAATCACCATACGAGTTGCTAAACTTGCAGCGTATTTTTTCAGTGGTTCACTAATCATGCTTTGAATAAATGCCCCTGCCAGTTCTGTAAAAATGGCATTCATGGCATTTTTCCAAGTCAGCGTGCCATTCATCATGGACTGAATGCCTTTATCCCATAGACCAGACATGCGTGACGTCAGATCCCCAAACTTATCTTCAAAGTCTTTCATTTGAGCATCTGAAATCATGCCTGGTGCTTGGATATCAGATACCGATCTTTGATGATCTAATGCACTGATTTCATTGGTTACGCCACTTACCCCAGAACTATTCCCAGTGAGTTGACTTAGCTCTTGTTCAAGATCTAGGCGCTCCTGCAATCCAATACGCTTGATGGCATACAACTGTTCTTCAAGTTGTTTTGCAAGACGTACCTTTTCAACATTATTGATTCTTCCAGCATCAAGATCAGCATCCAAACGTGCCATTTCTAGCTCGAATATTTGCTGAGACAAAATCATTTTGCCTTGAAGCTCTTCCTCATGAAGTGCCTTGAGTTTTTCAAGCTGCTCAATTCGAATAGCTTTGATTTTGTCAGCGGCTTCCTGCTCAGCTTTGATTGAAAAAGCTTTCTTATCTTCAGCTGACAATATAGAAGAATCAATATTACTAAGTTCTTTCTTAAGATCTAAAGCAACCTGCTTGCTTTCATCTGCATATTTATACTGCAGTGCTAGCATTTCCTTTTCAGCTTCTTCAGCTTTGCGGATTTGCTCTTGAAGTGATTTATCAAAATCTGAAGATTCAGTCCCTGCTTCTACACCGTTAACGCCAGCCATGTAACCCTTGACGTTTTTCACGTACTGGCGATTAATTGGACCAATACCGGTACCACGATCAACATTCCCTTCACCTGCATGATAAGCAGAAATAGCCTTGTTGATATCACCATACTTATCTAGCAAGAAACGCATGTATTTGGCTGCGCCTTCAGCAGCTTGTTTTGTGTCGAATGGATCAGATACGCCAAAGCGCGTGGCGGTCATATCCAGCATTTGAAAGTTGCCTTTCGCCGTGCCGTATTTAGTCTGAACGCCTTCAACATTTCGACCCTTAGTCTCTTGCATGTTAAGAGCTGATAGCATGCCACTCGGCAAGCCATACTTGGCTTCAAAGCCTGAATAGTTAAACTTTTCAGCATTCGCTTTTACACGTGCATTGACCTGCAAGATCTGTTGCTGTTTTTCAAGCTCCTTAGTTTGACGTTTTTGAGTCTCCTCAGCTTTCTTTTCAGCCTCCTCACGCGCTTCAGCTGCTTGTTTACGCTTCCAGTCCGCTTCTTCAGCCTGTTTAACAGCTTCAGGCATTGCACCGTCTTTAGCGGTGTATCCCATACCTGCCTTATCACGAGCATCTGCCATGTGCTCAGCACGCTCACGCGACACACCACCAACGTTCATGTTGTGTTGAATATAGCGTTCTCGTTCAGACTGTTTGTTAGATTCACGAACATACTCCATCTGCTTTGCAGTCAAATTGGCTAATGCAATTGCTTTATCGTTGATGGAATTTGTGTGTTCCTTATTATCCTTAGTACCTTGTGTCACAACATGGTTATAAGTCTTTAGAACACCCTGAGCATCAATGACTGCTTTACGCTCTTTATTAACGGCAGCTGCTTTCTCATCAATGCCTGTTTTATGCTTAGCCTCAACAGTTCGAAGATTGTTGATACCAGTAGCCAACTGATCCGCATTTAGTTTGCCTTGCAAATATTGGTCATATAAGTCTTTCGCCGTCTTCTTATCAGCCTCAGAAGCATCAGAGTGACTAATAAGCGCACGCACCAAGCCTAGTAATGCAATTTCCTGTTTACGGAATCCTTGTTCAGCTTTGGATAAATCTGCTGTAGCTTGTCGAGTCAATACACGCTGTTGAGCCTTATCAAGCTTTTCATATTCCTCACGAAGTTGAGCAATTGTTTTGCCTTGTGTACTTAAAGCAGGTACTGCTTCATCACTGCTTCGTTTCATGTAAAGGAATGCAGCACCTGCCGCTAGACCTTGAAATGCCAACATACCTAAGCCAGCAGGCCCACCGAGCAATGCTGAAGCACTACGTAAGACACCCATCGCCGTCGCGGTACGCATTGCCTGTCCTTGAAGCGCAGACAATTGCATCTGGTATGCCATACCCTGGGCCACGCCGATCACAAACTCTTTAGCCAATACGGCGCATTGAACAACTAATTTGGCTGAAATAGCTGCACCTAAAGCGATGGCCACAGCTTTAATATTGTCAAAGTTCTGCGCAATAGCAGTCACTGCAGGCGTTACTGAATTGATCAGCATTGCCTGGAAACCTTGGAACTGAAGTTCTAATGTGTAAAGGTTTTCTTTTGCTTTACCAAGATTGTTCACCATGTCCTTTGACATGATTGCACCAGCATTCTTGGCTTCCTCACCCCATTTTTTAAAACCTGCACCGCCGTCTTTAAGTAGTGGAATCAATAGACTGCCATCATTCACAATCTGTTCCATGTAGGTGATGACTTCAGCGTGCGATAAATTGGCTTTTTCCAAACCGTTGTAATATGCCTGGATAACTTCTGGACCACTTAAATCCTTGAACATATCAATGGTCACACCGATTTTAGGTGCAACCTTCTCGAAAAAATCCATCATTTCGCCTTCACCACGGCGTGCTTCACCGAGGCGATCTAGCGCATCCTTACCCATCATGCCGAACTGTTCTAAAGACAGACCAGCCGTTCTAGCACCAGCAGCAAAATATTGAAAGTCTTCAATTGACTCACCAACAACTTGGGACATCTTTTGGACTTCAGATGCAGTATTAATCGAATTTCGAGTGAAATTCACCAATCCATCTACTGCCAACACTGAACCAATACCAGCGGCAATTTTTTTACCTAAGCCCAGCATTTGAGTTGAGATATTGCTTGAAAGATTATCGAAAGTCTTTTGAACACCTGACACGTCAATTTTGAAGTCAACTTTTTTGCCTGTGACTTCAATTTCCTGCGCCGTATCTTTAACAATACTTTCGGCTTCATTCATGCCTTTTTTAAGTTCAGAAGTCTTCGCACCAACGTGCACTTCCACTCGATTGTTGCTCATAATTCCTATCTCACAGGCACAAAAAAACCGCCGTGAGGCGGTATGAAAATTTTCAGGTATTAAAAAGCACTCTAAGGTGCTTCTTTAAGTAAGTTTCAAAACTATGGGAGTTACTGTTTTGTTCCTAAGTACAGTACTGCGTTCTGTCTATTGCTATTTTCTGCCACTGCATAAAGTGATTTAATTGATGAATCATAATAAACCACACCCTTTACAGACTGTCCTGCTAAGAGACAAGGTGAATAACCAAAAGCTAAATCAACATTGTAGTAAGGTGCATTTTCTTCAACTGCTATTTTCCCCGAGAAAGTGCAGCCACTTTGTCCCTTACCTGAAATCACTCCCGTATTTGAAATTGTTAAGGTTGCCTCTTCAATACCTTCAACTATCGCTGATTGACCTATATAAGATCCTGCAATTGTCGTGAGATTGGATACCGAATTATTTAAATCAGCATCATATAAAGTGTCAAATGTAACCTGATTTGACGGCGTATAAGTGATCGTTCCATTTAGGCTCTTTTTAGTTTCAAAAGTACCATTAATAGATGTGTCGTAAACTGCACTACCACCAAAATAAAAGTCTTTCCCTTTAATCGCTTTTACTGTGTTACCAGAAACAGTTAAGTCACCAGTCATGAAGCCAGTAATTCCGTTAGAATAAGGTGGTGTGTATAGAAACCAGAATTTATTATTTTTATCTACCAACCCAATAACATTTTGCGCTTGATTGGTCTTGCCAGTGTAAACACCAGTGATTTCAGCATTAGCTACAGGTGTTTTATCTCCCTCATTATTAGAAGAAGATGAATTACCCCCGCCACCACCGCAAGCACTTAAAGCTAATGCTAAAAACCCAAATCCAAGTACTTTTTTCATGGTTATATCCAAGTTGTTATAAAGTCACACAAACTTTAACCAACTCAAATCTTTAAATCAATCAGGGCAGCCTTAGCCACCCTGAGGAAAGTTCTGCAGATCCGCAAACAAATCATATTCATCATCGCTTTGAGTATCTTCTGAACCAGTACTGTCTTCAATCCCCATAAATGCCTCAAGAATCCGACACAGACGCTGAATGCCAACATGGCTGGGAGGACACTGCTTTTGATACGCATTCAATGCTTTGACTCTTGGAAAATCCAATTCATTACGCACATAGTCGTAATCCTTGCCTAGAGTTAGCACCAAATGCGTGTACAGCTCCTCCCAGTCTATTCCCCCGATTCACCTTCTTGAGGTTCATCACCTGTATAAACCAGACCTGATGCACCCATGACCGTTTCAAATACGTCATTGACGTGACCAATATCTAGCAGTTCATCAGCCACGTATTCACGTGTAATGTCAGGGTAATTGCGCTTTAAGGATTTAAAAGCAACATCTGCCACTAAAGCGAAATCGCTTGGATCGAAGCTTTTTAGCTTAGGCATCAATTGTTCAGCAGCACCCAATGACAACGGCGCAAAAATCCAAATTTGGCCATTAATTTTAATGGGGTTACCACGTGGGTGATCGACCTGGTTAAATTGCATGTGATGTTACTCCGAAGTAGTCCATTTGAAGACGCGGTTTAAGTCGTCAGCCATTGGCTGGAATTCAAATTCAGGTAGATCGTAATCATCCTGTTTTGAGCTGAACGCCAATTTGTTGCTAACACAGCGGAAGAATTCCATTCCAAAGAACTTACCTTTGTAGTCGCGGAACAAATCAACACTGAATTCAGGGGTGTAGCCCATATCCAAGTTGCTTACGATGCCCGACTTGGCGCCTGCCACCGTCGCAGTGTATTTGAAGCTGATAAATACGGTTTTACCCACATCGGCAGATGCAAAGGTATAAACACCTGTCGATTCATCCACACTGTATTGACCTGCAACCGGTGCACTCGCCACACGCTTTAATGGAATAGCTTTGGCATCAGTCACGCCTAAATCTTTCAAGAATGTACCGCTATTCGGGACCACTGGCGTAACTGACGCTGCAACGACTTCACCATTGATGGTTTGAGCGACTGCAGTAATACCACCTTCAGTGACCACGCCACCAAAGAAAATGGAATTCAGTAATGCGCCGTTGATGCGACCCATGGTTGCTTTACACTTAATCGAACCTTTACCGCGTGCGGCATCCACGGCGAACTGACCACGGCCATAGAGTTCTTTCAAGTCATAGCTGATATCAACTGACGTTGACTGCAGTACGCCCACTTCAACTGGTGTGCCGTTGGTGATTGGATTACCGTGCACATCCTGTAATGGTGTGGCAAAGATTTTACCGGCACCAAATAAATATTGAGCCATATCGACCTCTTAAAAATGAGAAAACCGCCGTATTGGCGGTCATGGAATTTATGAATTGCTTTAGGTAGTGGTGAGGATCCGTATCGGAATAATGGCAATCCCTTGGTCATCAAGCATATTTTCCACTGCTTCAAAAACTTCGATCGTGCCCTCGATCCAACAATGCTCGACCAATCCTCCTAAGGTTTGGTATTCGCAGATGTCAGGATGATCAGGCGCAAGCTTGGCACGTACTTGATCAATCATCTGATTTAACTGCACGCTCGGCGGTATAGATGGATTTGATTCATGAATGTAAACGTACACTTCCGCTTCAAGTTCAACCTTGGCATCCAAGCCTTTGATCGGTGCTTCAGTCTGGTTGCCTTGCGTCACAAATAACGCTGGGCGCTGTTCGGGTGTAACATGGTTAAAATGCCTTAGCCTGCGACTCGTGGTTTTAATCCCATCGATACCCGATAGACGATCAAACAATGCCTGGTAAATGGCTTCACTATTCACTGCTCAATCCCCTTTCAATTGCAGCATCAATATTCTTCGGCACACTCTTCGCCACTTCATCCAATGAATCACGCATAAAACGGCGCTCTTTCATATCGACTTTACGAGAATGGGCTTTGATCATGATTTGACGTGCTGTGATCGGCTGACCAAAGACTTTCTTGATCATCCGAAGATGCGCCTTAATGGCCAATGCACCTTTAAGCCCAAATTCATGAGCAAAGGCATAAGGTACCAAAGCACCACCCGCACCGACTGTACCTTCGATCCAATCCTTACCCTCTTCCACCTTAGATGCAACAGATCCCCTTAAACGCCCAGACTGCACATTCAAGCGCTGACCTGTCAGCATGTCTTCCTGAATAGTGCGCTGAAGTTTAAGTGTGAGTGCATTTACCGTGCGCCGTATTTCAGCACGTACACGTTCATTGACCTCGTTAAAATCAACATCAGCATCAACACGGTAATCACTCATACATCACCTACTTTGCAGCAGCAGTTTCTTTTTTAGGTTCTGCTTTGATTTCAGGTACCGCACGTTTAAAACCATGTGGTGCCAAGATGTGTGCAATGTCGGTATCCGACTCGATCACACCTTTTTCAACCTTGTATGTGGTGCCTGCAATTTCAAGCGAAGTCGCTTTAAAGTTTTCAGGCGCTTGATACTTAAATGACATGCCTTGCTCCTAAACAACGAAAGCACCAACACCGATACGATTGGGATTGGTTCCATCATTGCCAACTGGAATTGAATTTTTTAATGCCAGGTAACGCTGACCATAAATACTTTGGTTATAAAATGCATCAGTACCCGAACGTGAAAAACTCACGCTCTGACCTGCAATAGTCATACTTGATGCATCTGAAAAGCTGTTACCTGACTTTGATTTATGTGCAACTCTGAGAATATGTGCTGCATATAGACCCACAGCACGTTCTTTCAGATCACCAAATTCAAGTGCCGTCACAACGAGATCCGCTTCTTCTAACGCATCTGCAATTTCTGCATCGGCTAAATTAAGTAGCGCCGTGTCGTACTTGAACTTCAATTTAAAAGCTTGTGGGTCCATAGATCACCTTATTCAGTGGCTTGAGCAAGTTTGGCTTGCAACTGCTCAAGGGTTTCATCTTCAGCAAAGGTGATTTCAAGATCAGTCAGCGCTTTACGCACATCATCAATCGTGAGCTCAGGAGTTTTGGATTCATCCTTGCCTTTACCGTCGTCTTTACCCGATTGAGCGCCTTTACCACGACCTGAAACAGGCTTTTCAGTCGCTTCTGCAATTTCTTCAACAGCCAGTTCACCTGCATCAATCAAATGCTTAGCAAACTTATTCTTTTGAAGTGCTTTATGGTGATTGGCTTCAACTACTACGGCGATCCCTTTAGGTAAAGTCACCAGGCCTGAAAAAACAAAAGCGGCATTAGAGCCGCTGTATGTATATGAATATTTAGCCATGAGATTTTAATCCTTATGCATGGTCAAGGTAACGAAGTGAATCAACACGCTTCAGCCAAACGCCTTGGTATTTGTAATGACCAGGCACAAGTACATCTAAGCCTTTCGGTTGCGCTGTTAAGAACTCAACGCTGTCACCTTTAAACTGGATACATGATGGATCACGGCGATAAATGATCGAACGGTCAGCGCCTGCAGTACCTTTGCCATTACCACGACCAGAACCACGAATCGTTAATGGCTTACCCTGAGTGGTGAAGATGTTGTTTTCTTCAATGTACTTCAGGAATGTTTTACCGCCAGAGTTTGGTACCACACGTGTTGAAAGGTGTGTGTACTGCGCTGATGCCATCAAGTAGGTATCTGGCTCAATAGACGCATCACCGTCAAACAGGTTTGCTGAGTCAGCCAGCGAATTATTGAAGTCAGATAAAACTTCTTCAATGGTCGCCGTAGCCCAGTCATGCTGACCTGTCACGATGGTCACGCCTGTTTGGTTCAAGAAGCCATTCACCTGTTCAAGCTGTCCACTGGCATTGGCTTTGGTGTAACCATACCAAGCGACATTCGACATGTGCTTTTCAGCCGCCAAGTTTGCAGCCTGAACTTTATCTGCTTCGATTTGAAGCCCCATTTTTTGTGCAGTCGCCAATTCAACGATTGAATATTGATAGCCAATCACACCAACTTTCACTGGCAGGCTCACAGTGTCATATTCCACTTCTGCAAGCGGGATATCATCACCAGTACCAGCATAATCCTTACCTAAGCCTACGCCTTTTTTACGAGAGAGGATTTCACCACCACCATAAACCGCATTGACGTTGGTTACTGGGATGAACTTGGCATAATCAAGGACCTGCGCCAGCTGTGGTGTAATTTCGTTCTGTTCTTCGATCTTAACGAAGAGCTGTGCCAATGCATCCATGTTGAACGCATCGCCAACTTGTGCCTGAATGGCATGTGAAATCGGCGTTAAACGCGCTTTCATTTTTGCTAATTTGCTCATGTTTAATTAAGCTCCACGAAGATTAAGAAGGGCTAAACCATCGGCACCGGTCACGGTTTCCCATGCTGCACCTGGTAATTCTGTTCCGTCAGTTGCTGAGCTCGACAATGAACCCAACGGCGCTGCAGTGGTACCGTTTGCTGTTTTTACATAAACCGCTGCGGTAATGTCTGTGACTGGTGCAGTCGGTTTGACCCAAATCGCACCCTCAAACATGATCGGCAACATGTCACCAGCTTTATAGACTTCCTTGCCTGAAGCATCTTTGCCAGTCTTGCCAACGCCGTGGCGTACTACAACACCAAAGCGTGTAGGTGTAGCACCAGTCACAGACTTCACAGATTTACCGTCAGTCGTGCGGACAACCACATCACCGTCATTCACATTCACTAGGCCTGACAATGGCAGTGACAGTACGACCTCTTTCGTGGTTAAACGGCCACGCTGACCGACCACCGCATTTAATTGCTGAACCATGATTCAAGTTCCCCTTAAATTGTTTTGTATGCAGCAGACTTGTCATAACCCTTATTTTCATTCGGGTCTTGATTATTGTTTTGCTGTTGTTGCTGTTTATGCAAAGCATCACCGACAGCATTGCCTGGTGTGGTCGTTTTTACCGCTGACAATGCACGGAATACCGTGTCGACTTGCTCAGGCTTAGCGTCACCCACGGGGACACCACCAAGGACAGCAACGACTAATGAATCACCTGCTTTCGCGGCAATCACATCACGCTTGATCTGCTCACATGAACAGCCTTCAGTTTTGATACCTGGTACCAATGCAACGGCGTCCGCAATGACAGAAGCACGTTCTGCAACGACCTGATCAAGTTTTTCAGGTGTCATTTGGTTTTGTTCAAGATCGCCGACTTTCTGCTTCAGCTGTGCATTTTCAGTCTGTAAAGTGTCCACCAATGCTTGAACCGCTGGTAATTCATCACCAATCGCAAATTGCTTGTCACCGACTTTCAGTTTTGCCGCTTTCAAGTTTTCAATCTGGTCTTGCTGGATTTTCAAGGCATCCGCTAAGGGCTTGTTATCGCCGATATCGAAACGAATACCGTTTACAACTACTTCCATTGTTTTTCCCTCTGTTGGGTTTGGGTTTTGGTCACCGACGCGACAATCACCGCCACAGCGACCGTATTTCACCAGCGCCACGTGATTGCCTTTAAAATTGATAAAGCGAGCTTGATACGGCGTACCATCAGGTGCCGTGCCTTGTTCAAGGACAAGATCAGCTGCATAGCCCAATGAGATTTCGACACGCTCATTGTTTTGAATGGCATTGATGCTGTTCTGATCTTTAATGATCAGATCACCGACCATGAAATCACCTTCCTGACGCACGTTTTCACATTCGCCAATGTGGTATTCCTTCCAGTTGGAAGCATTGATTTCATTCTTTGGTGGGTGATAGTCCGTTGCATCTACGCCGTCGAATCCTTTAATGACTTCAGGTTTGAATAGATCCTCAGCTGCAACATAGACATTGATGACCTGATCTGCTGAGAAGCCTTCTAAATTTGGAAATTCATAGGCGTAGTACTGACGTACTTGAGGTGCTTTGGCCAAACGTACGTTGACGCACTTCAGATACCCTTCTTGAGTAAATGAGCGTGTACTTTCGCTTGGTGCAAAGTCCCCAATTTTGAGTTGGTAAATTTTATTCATGAGTTAATGACTCAGTTTTTGTAGGATTCCGCATAAAAGAAGTGCACAAGCCACAATTGCCGCCATGTGTAACAAACATCGACCAAACAATTCTGAGTCGTTATCTGGCACTGATGATTCAAGATTTTCAGAAGGTGGTGGTGCAGGCGAAGGTCTTGACCTAAATTGCTTATTAATAGTTGATAGTTTTTTTGGTTGTTCACAGGAGGTATCTAATTGATTTAGTGAATCTTGGTCATTAAAAAAGGGCTTATTCGCCCTTATTTCTTCCGCTTTCTTTTTTATGCTATTCGCAATCATTTCCAAATCGTGTTGATCCAAACAATTACTAAAAGCTGGATAAATCTGACAGTCTGAATAACAACCCTTCATGACATCCCAATCGGTAGCAGGCTGTGGTACTGCTTTTTTGTTTTGAGCTTCCAGGCGGCGATAAAAACGCTCTTTGGAAAATTTCTTTTTACGCATGACATCACCTTTCTGTGGGCAATAAAAAACCCACCGAAGTGGGTCAATGTTCAAGATCAATCAAGGCTTAAGATACACTCGAATTGAGTGGCCACCTCGAGCAGCATTATAACTATGTTCAACATCACGCACGGTACCTGAAACTTCGTCGCCGTGTTCAGTTGTACCGGTAAATATTTCACCAATTCGAGGTACAACTTCTAAGTTCGCATCAATGGCTAAATGATCGTGATTAATAACTTCTACTTTCATAAATAATTCCTATCTAATGGGAATCAACTTTATGAAAGTTATAAAATTTATTCAATACAAACCCACCTATGTGGGTTAAAAATTTGAAATTATGCAGTAACTAACTTAGGTTTTGGCGGTGATGGCTTAGCCTTAGGTCTTGGACAAGTAGAGCGCTTTCCATCAATATGCTCGGATAAATCAGGTGGTATCGTTTTGTGCATAGGGTCTAAAATAAAATCTACACCCTCTCTCCTAGCTAGTTTTGCAGCTGGTAAAAAATCTGAATCACCTGAAACCAATATAATTTGATCTACAAATTTTTTATACGTCAAGCTTGCTACATCAAGCCCTATTTTCATATCCACTGTTTTTTGAGTAACTTCTAACTTAAAATCATCATCAGTTAAAGAATTATAATCTCGCTTGCCCGACAAAAGCTCCTTCATTGTACTTGGCTTAATTGTCCAACCACTTATTTCCGAAAGATATCCCATTCTAAGTGCAACTTTTCTTTGCTCTTTAAGACACTTAAAAAACTCTTGTCTAAAAACTGCCATTTCTGATTTTGAAAAATCAACAGCCTTCTTTGAGATTGGATAATGATGTTTTTTAGTTAAAGGCTCACAATCGTAATAAAAAATTCTGTATAGCTCATGTTCTCTTTTATTACTTTTAGTTTCACTGCTGCTATTTGTAGTCTTGTCTCTACGACCTTCTGTTAAATGATACAAACACATTGTATATAAGTTTTTAGCAGCTGCCTGAGGAGTATTATCTTCGGGTTTTGTATAAATTGTTTTATATCTTTTTAAAAAAAAAGCACCATCAACTAAAATTGCAGTTCTTGCCATATATCCCCCAGATACACAAAACCCCTAGGGTTCGGCGATGTCTAAATGGTAGACGGCTTACAACCAAGGGGTATGTGAAATAATATATGCACATAATTGATTTATGTCAATACAGTTTGTTAGCCCACCAGAATATCCTCATAATTCGGTACTGCCGTGCATCGGCAACCAATCTTTTCACCAGGGTGACCACCATCAGGAGGTGTATCCCATCGAAAGGTCTGCCCATGGTGACGACGACATAATGGCCGAACCCTTTCATCCTTTGCCGTTAAGTAATCGTATGTTTCCACACCCATCGACGTCTGACGCTTCTTGTTGATAGCGCCGTTAATCTTACCCATCTGATCGGCTGCAATCAGTCGTGCACGAAAGTCCGTACTATGACCGAGCTTTTTAATTTCCTGAGCCAGATCTTCGTTGGTCTGCCCTGTTTGCAAAGCATTCATCACCAAAGCTTCTAGCTTATCGGTGTACTGAATTGGAATTGATTTAATCAAAGATACGTTTGCAGCAATCTGAGTATCAATCTCATCCTGAATATCAGCACCACGGAAAAACGGCGTCAAATCCACACCAACAATGGTCTTAGTATGGCTTGCGATCTGCTTATCCACTTCTTTACTGGTATCCATGACCACCTTAGTGGCCAAAGATACCGACACTTCCATGGTGTATTTGACCATCTTTTCACGTAATGCTGTGAATAGATCAGTCACCCAGTTATCACCAATGTTGTGACCTACCGTAGGTAAAACTAAATCCTTGGTTTGGTCTTGGCAATATTTGGAGATTACCAAAAGCTGACGTGTATAAAACAACTCAACACGGCGATTGACCTTGACTGCCTTGGGCTTAGCCTTGCGTCCTTTCTTGCTTTTCTTGATCTGCTGAAGCTGAGGCTTAAGGATCTGTATGATCGTCGTCATTTGGCTTCACCATGGTTTCCAGCAATTTGATGTGTTTTTCATCAATGACAGAATAAACGCCGTCGATATTCAGCTGACGAGCGATCTGCGGTTCAGTGATGATGCCCATATTGAGATACTTCTCATCACGCTCAGCATTGGCTTTTTCCACTTCCGCACGGACTTTCGCATCCAATTGCCAAAGCGGATTAAATACCACATCCAGTTCAGGAAATTGACGTCCAAAAGTAGACTGACAGATCACGGCGAGAAACTTCATCAAGATCGGCTTAAGGTCCCATTCCTGCTTAGTAGCAATCGAGTCGTAATAATTACGAGTGTCATGCTCACCAGTGGCATTCATGCCTGCAGGTGATTGGCCAAACAGAATCGTATAAGGGATATCTGCCGCGCCTGCCGTCTGAACAGAGAATTCACGCATCATGTCAGGCAAGCCGCCGAAACTATACGTTTTTGATTCGTACTTTTCTTCAGCATCAAGGACTAACATACCGTTTAGGCTTTTCATCAGCCCCACAGACATGAAACGTTCCATGACGCCTTTCATATCCTCTCTAATCTTATCGACCAAGTTCGGCGTTTGAATGACGTCAATCTTCGACTCATGAATAAGGCTAGCAGATCCACGCTTTACACTGGCATGGTCAAGAAGATCCTCATAGACTTCTTGCAAGATGCTTTGAGGCTCTTCATTGACCACATCGGCATGAGCAATACGAATCAAGCGAGTATGATGAATGCGCTTTTTCGCTTCATTCCCCATTTTCATTTCGTAAAATTCAGGCTGTTTTAGCAGCCCACAGCATGCCGACGGTGGCAAATAGCTATTTTTATCCGCCGTGATGTATTTCTTTTTCACGACTGTGAAGAATTCCAAACGACCTTGGCCGAGTTTGGAAATATCTAAAGGTTGATCTAAGGCAGCGCCGTCAGCCGTTCCAAGCAGGATATACACAACGCCGTAGAGGCGAGACAGGATTAAGCCTGATAAAAGCACATGCTCTAAGTGAAATGCCTTACACGCTTCTTCAAGGCGTTTTAAATCATCACCTTGAATGCCTTCATAGAACCATCCAGCTCGAAGCATGTCAGATGCAGGACGATTGACAATACGGCGTGCAAGCCAGTTTTGATACACCGCTTCAAGTTGATCATCGTCAATGTCTTTACGGACGAACTTGCCACCTGTGGCTTTGTCACGCTCGGTACCAATATTGGATACCAAGTTGGTATATGCACCAGCATCACCAATAGCGTTGATTGCCTGTTTTACTGCATCTGCTACAAGCGTTTTAATTTTACCGCCTGTATCAGACTTTTTATCTTTAGCCATAAATACCTCTAATCAAATACAGTCGGCTTTTTCGCAAGTGAGTCATTAATCGCATCGATAGTAGGGTCCCATTGGTCATCATGCTCATGTGTGAAGTCGGCTTTAAGACCCTCGATTTCTTCAACATAATTCAATAACCACGGCGCACTCACAGGTAGAACAACACGGCGATCTTCAACATAGAACACCACATCCATAGTACGAGTCAGCTTGTCTGTATCACGCTGAATCGCTTTGATCGGTAATGTGGTTTCACGCGAAATGTTTTGGATCAACATCGTTCCAGATGCTTTATCCTCAATGGCCATGTATCGAAGCTTGCCGATCTTGGTATTGCTTTCCTTATGCTTATTGATGAAATCCTTGGCTTCCTTCATCAGCTCAGGTGCTTCCCATTTTCCACGGCGTACGTCGATGATGTACAGACGATTGTCATAACCAAGCCCTGCACATAAGAACACTGAATAGTCGTTATGCTCTTTGGTTTTTTGCGCCGTATCTGCCCATATTGCACGCCACTTGAGTACTGGTAACTCATGGTATCGATCGAACCATTCAGCCTTAACAAGGTCACCACCAAGCTTTTTAGGCTCTTGCTGGTACTGACTGCTGAACGTATAACGTGACACTGTAGCGCCGTCTTTATCCTGACCGCCCTTCTCTAACTGCAGTAATGACTGTAAAGACTCTTTCAGTGGCCAATAACTCTGACGCCCTTTCTCGTCACGCTCGACATCACGTGGCACTTTACGGCGTATATGCTCAGGCAAGGTATTGATGTAAGCATCATCAATCAGTGCCGGTATCGAGATCTGATGCCATTTCCCTGGCACGTTGCCAGTCATCACAAAGTTAGTCGGATCCTCAACGTGTAAACGCTGCATAATCAGAATAATCGGTGTAGATGATTTGGCTTTACGTGAGTTGACCGTGTTCAGAATCTTACGATTTGCCTTGTTACGTGCCGTCTTACTAAATGCATCTTCAGGCTTGAGCGGATCGTCCAGGATAATCGCACCAGTAAATCCAGCATCTGCCAAAGTACCTGCACGGCGGCCCGTAACTTGACCACCCATCGAAGCGGAATAAACATGTCCCGCTTCATAGCCGTCTACAGTCGTTTTCCAGCTTGCCTTAGCATCGGTACTAGTCGAGATCTTCACAGGCCATAAGCCTTGAAAATCTGCCGATTTCACAATGTTTCGCGCCGTAGATGACACATCTTCTACAAGTGATTGCGAGAATGATAAATACAAGAACCGTGAACGCTGGTTTCGAGCAATACCACGTGCAATCAGATTGGTCAGTAGTTCAGTCTTACCCGAACCCGGTGGAACGTTAATGACTAAATTTTCAATGCGACCAGCAATGACTTCATCAATTGCCCATGCAATATATTCATGGTGCCAATTAACTGAGAACTTAAACCCCATACGAGGCATGAAAAAACGGCGTGTGAAAAACAAATGTTCACGTTCGCATTTCTCACGTTCAATCTTTATCTCAAGCGGTCTAGTATTTACTTTCGAGTTCATCTAACACCTGCTTCACTAATTCAGGGCTAGCATCCACGTAGGTAACATTTTCGCTTTGTAATGGTCCACCACCTGCGCCAGTCAATTCTGTTTTATTGGTGTACTTGCCACCGACATCTTCAGCCACCTGTTTAAGAATGGTCAGCTGTAAAATCGGATTGCGTTTGTTCTGTGGGTTATTCAGCAAATTCTCATAATGACGTAAGCGCACGGCGAGATTTGCCAAGGGCATTTCATCTGTGTTTTTACGGAACTGCTCCCGGGTTTTATAAAACTCATCAGCTAATGCTTTACTGAGGTTTTGCCCTGTCCGTTTGGTCGGGTCGTATGCCTCACACTGCTGACGTGAAATAGTGATGCCAAACTCTTGTTGGACAAGCTCAACGGTTTCAGTAGGTGTATTCCACTGCGCTAAGCTACGCACGATAAAGAGTTTGTGCTTTTGATTTAGCGTTGCCATTGCTCTTTATCCGTCCAACTACGTCCAACTTAATGGACAAAAAAATTTAAACGACCTTCAGAAGGCAAGTACCACACGCATGGTAAATATCGGCTCTTGAAATTTCAGGTCGCTGTTTCGCTGCATCAATCATGATTTGAACTTCTTCGCTTGCACCATAACGGCGTACCACACCAGTGAATTCCTCCACGTCATGCCCTTTGATCTCAATCTTTGGTAAACCTGTTTCACGGTTAAATTGTGGGATACCCCATTCATCACGCTTATGTGCGATGTGGTAAAGCTCATGCTCAACCAGTGCACAAAATGCAATATCATTCGCCACTTGGGCAAATTTGGCATCAACCGTAATGAGATATTCAGGAACTTGACCAAACCATTGTTCAAATTGTTCCTCTTGGCGTGCTTTCTTCCATCCACCCATATTGATCATGACTTTTTCAGCTTGACCAACGACAAAACGCCCCTGTTTGATAAATCCGCCGTTTGCCCACATCACGGCGATCTGTGGCCAGTAAAATGAGTCCAGGTGAATATGATCAGGGTTAAACACTTCAGAATGTTCATTTAGGAATACAGCTTTAATCCATGCCCACAGTTCGGGTGCTGGGATAAAGTTAGGCGTATCTAAATCGAATATTTCTTTTGGTGGGTGTGGTCGAACTGGTATGGCTTGTCCGACTTCATTGCTCATTGCAGTACGTTCCGTAAGTTTCGGATACGCTCTTTCAGCTCAATCATGATTTCATCAATGGCAATCATCTGATGACGCTTAAGACCAGAACGGCTGAGGTTTTGATATTTCGCCAGCTCCGCACAACAGAACTGTAAATCTTGTTTAGCTTGCACACGATCTGTCATATAAGTCCCTACCGCGTTAATACAATATTTCAAACAAAAGAAACCCCACTAACAATTACGTTAGTGAGGTTTAGTGCCGTAATAAGTTCGGCAAGTACTTCAAAAAGGGCTTGCTCTTACCTGCGAGCCCTTTAGGTTGGCATGGTGCAAATACATGCATGCGTTAGAAATTCAAGTTAGATGTTAAACATCCAGGTTTATTGAAAGGAAAACGCAATTCCGTATTTCAACTTGAACACTTCCGTATTGCTTACGGTTACAACCCAAGATCACATTAACACCCCTTTAAACTTGAAAAATAAAGTTAATGTAAGGGAATTTATTTATCGCTTTAACTTGCTAATTCAATGAACGATTAATTATGTTAATAATTTAAATGGCAAAAAAATACCTCCTGGGTGAGGAGGTAAAATTGAAGAACAGGTTAGGTCCTGTGCATAAATAATATTCGGTTTCTAAAAGCGTAGCATTAGCAATAAGTTACAATATTATATTAGAAGAATTCATTAACCCGAAGATTTTAATTCAAGCTGTCTATCATCTTGAGTAATCTTAATTTTAATATTTTGATAAGTACGCTTACTAGGATTCATAGCGGATCCTACTACCTCTTCAAAAAACCTTCTATCTTTCATTAACTCTGCATATAGCTTGTAGCCTATCAATATTCTTTCAGGTTTTTTATTATTCGCTAATGTTTCTTTAAAAATATTGTTTAACTGGTTTACATCTAACATAAATAAAAATAAGCTCTAAATTTAAGAAGCCCATTATGCCTTATTCAAAAGTTCAAACAATGACAACTGCCTGTTATTAAAGCTTTCAGAACAAACAAACGGTTAAAACACTATACTTCGTAACTTTATCACCAAAAAAAAGAAATATTGATAACAAAAAAGCCCACCACTGGCGAGCTTTTAAAATAACTTAGTGCATCAACGTACACTTCGGTCACTATAGCACAAATATGACATAACCCTTGCGCAAGGTCAAACATTCATTATTGTCTTTGAACAGTATGTTCGTTAGTATTTTAGGTAACTTCATCTCGCTGCCCAATGATGTCTGATTATAAGCTAACATTAAGTGAATATTTATCTACTGTTCAAGAAGTTATAAGGGTCACCTTTGATGAATCTGTTTGGGTCAAAGCAGAGATAAGAAATTTAAATATTAAAAGCGGACATTACTATCTTGAGCTGGCTGAAAAAGAGGAAGGTTCAGACAAAGTGATCGCTAGTTGTAAGGCCACTATTTGGAAGTCTTCTGCTCAAAAGATGGTTCTAAAGTTCGAACGTGAAAGTGGTATTGAGTTATCACGAGATCTTAATGTTCTGATAAAAGTTAAAGCCAAGTTTGACCCTCAATATGGTTTCTCAGTTAATGTAGAAGATATTGATTCAAGATTTACGTTAGGTGATATAGCACGGCGCTATCAGCAGACATTAGAAAAATTACAAACCGAAGGTCTTGCAGATAAAAATAAACAGCTACCTACGCCGTTTGATATTCAAAATGTCCTGGTCATTGCACCTGAAAATGCTGCAGGTTTAGGCGATTTCAAAAAGGATGCTGACGCATTAGACAAAGCCGGTGTCTGCCATTTCGTTTATCACAGTGCAACTTTCCAAGGCAATACAGCGCCAACAAGTATCCGAGATTCTTTAATAACTGCCCTTAAGCAATGGGTCAAAGATTATGAAGTTGCCCCTGATCTCATCGTTCTTATACGCGGTGGTGGATCTGTAAATGATTTAGCATATTTAAATGATTTTGATTTGGCAGCTCTGCTTTGTAAGCGTTCCGTCCCTATCTGGGTCGGTATTGGCCATGAAAAAGACCGAACGATTCTAGATGAAATTGCACATCGATCTTTTGATACACCCAGTAAGGTCATTGGAGGTATACGTAATTTGATTGTAGAGCGTGTCCAAGATGTAACTGATTCTCTACAAACTATTAAGTTGTTATCTCAGCATCAGATCACGGCGTATCAAAGCCAGAATGATCAATACATAAAGTCAATCAAGACACTGGCGAATAATCAAATTAGTTTAACTAATCGAAATTTAGACTTAATTAAAGACACCACTCAATATTTAGCACAGCAACAGGTTAAGCTGGCTTCTCAGCAAGTTGAATCTCTCATACGCGAAACATTACTTCAGAATCCCAAAAATGTTATGGCCAAAGGTTTTGGTATCGTCCGTAGCCAAGGCAAAGCCATACGTTCTATTCAACAAATATCAGGTGATAGCATTCAAGTAGAATTACAGGATGGTATTATCAATGCCAATGTGACTCAGGTATCAAGCAATGACTAAGAAAGAATTAACGTTTAAAGAAGGCTATGAAATTCTCAAAAAGAACGCCGAGCTGCTTGAGTCTCAAGATGAACCAGATATTGATAATTTGATGAAAATTGTTGAAGAATCGATGTCAGCATATAAAGCCTGTAAATCACGTGTAGACGCCGTTCAACAAGCTTTGAATGAGACATTTAAGGATTGAAATGCATAATTCACTTGAAAGCTTCTTAAAAAGAATATCTTTTTTCCTTATTTATTTACCAGCACTCATTTATGGTTGCCAAATTGCTTATTTTTCAGGAATAAGTGAACCGTTGGGAATAGACATCTCATCCTTAGGAATGAATTATTTTGAGGTTTCATTTTTTGGTTATTTAAATCTATCTACTACGTTTTTAGATAATTTAAATAAACTAGTATTATTAATTGCATTTTCTATGTTGTATTTAGCCATAGCATTTTTATTACATGTTTTGGCGATTCACCCTTCAGAAAAAGAAAATGAAAAATTCAGAGTTGATGCACTATTATCTAGTTTTGAATTTCAGAAACCGATTATTTACTCTAAGTTTGTCAAAATGGTAAATTCATTTTGGTTTACTACTACTATCTATTTCTTTATATTTATCTTTAGTCTATTGCTCATTCTTACATTCTATAATAAAGGTAAAAAAGATATTATTTCTACTGTTGATAAGATTAAGACATCTGAAATTTGTGAATACACTACTGGTTATATCAAACAAAATAACGAACAATTCAGAGTCAAACCTATTCTGTGTGGTAACTATAAATGTTATGGAATTAACTTAGATAGACTTGAAGTAATCACTTACCTCCCTGAAAACTATAGTCAATTTTTAAATATCCCAAATAAATTTAAATAAATTAATACTTCAAGAACGGTTGATTAAGCACCTTATTTGGTGCTTTTTTTATATCCAACAAATCCATACCGACTATGCAAAGCAGCTAAACCGCACTTAACATCCATTCTTGAATCTGCTTGAGTACGATTTTCACGTACCATTTCAGACCAAGAATTCCCATAAAAATAACGATCAATGATTGCTTCCATCCAATCATCTAAAATTTCAGATTGTCCCTGCATATCTAATATTAAACGCTGTACGGCGCGTGCTTCATTATCATCAATCTGACACACAATTTTTGTCTGCTTTAATTTTGGTAATTGATAATCACCAGTCAGGAAATCAACAATGATTTTTGATTCCTGTAGATCGGTCAGTTTTTTCTGTTTTGTTTTCTTAGTGGCATGATCCATGGCCACTGCAATCGGATTAATACTTTGGCTACATGTACCACTAACTGAATTCATCCATGCGCCGAATTGATGTAACCATCCTTCTAAATCAAAACGTGACCAATCTATTGTTTGTAAAATATGTTGTTTCGTTGCCTCTGCTACAACCATGACTATTCCCCTACCATCTTCTCAATTTGTTGTATTGCTAAACCTGATTTCACTTGTTCTGTACTAAACCGTATTACCTGGTAACCCATCATTGCTGCTGAGTTATATTTTTCCATGTCACCGATATACCCCTTGCCCCTAGTGTGACGTCCACCACTCCATATACCGCCTTCAACCTCTATGAGTATTTTTTTGTCGATCAGGTGAAAATCCGCACGCCATTTGCGTTTGGGATGGAACCTAAACTCTCTCTCAAATTCGATTCTGTGCGCCTTAAGTTGTAAAGCTAATATCGACTCTCCCATACTTTCAATTTGCTTATCACGGCGCGGAGATTTTGACTTAAGTACATTTTTACTTTTTGAGCCGTACAAGCTTTTATATTCAGCAAGGGAAATACTTGTCATACTGATTTTCCAAAAACGATATCAGCAAATAATTCCCTTGCTGATTTGCTCAATCTGAATCCCTGGGGAGTTTGGCCATCCTTTTCCACGAGCCCCCAATTCGCTAGTCCATTCAAATAACGTTGCAGGCTACGGATTGAAATTCCCATGTTCGGTTGAATCTCATCGAAAATTTGTTTCACAGAGATTCTTCCATTCGTTGAAGACATGATTCTCAAGATCATCAGGTTTGTAATCGTGCGATCAGCTTCAGTCACGCTACACCTCCCATTAAAACGCCGTTAAAACCTACCTGTTTCAAATAGGATTCCCATTTTTTCGCCTGTTCAGGTTTTTCAAGTTTCATTGAGATACGAGCTGCAAGTTTTTCATAGGACTCGCCTGGCTCAGCGTACTTACCAGCAAACTCTGGATGCTTAGCTAATTTCTGAGCAAACACCTGAATCTGTTTGTCAGTGAGGTATTTTGGTTCTGCAGTAGAATTTAATTTCTGATGGCCATTGGAATTTGAATACTTGGTGCGGTATGCGTTGATCAACCAATCTGCAAAATGGAAATTCATCAGTTCATCACAGAGATTCTTTCCAGCGTTGTAAATTTCAAATGCACGTTTTTCACGATCACCCCAAGTTGCGTTCATGAGCATTTCAAAATCCAAATCGGGATCAGCCAAAAAAATTTCTTCACGAAGTTTTTTGAAGCAAAGCCACCCTTTTTTATTTTTAGATTCTATTGAAAGATTCTTTGAAAGATTCCGTGTCCCAACGTTGGGACCCTTTAACGGAATTGTTGGGACTCTTTCATGGAATTGTTGGGACTGTTCCATTGTTGGAACTGTTCCACTGTTGGGACTCTTTAAATCATCATTTTCAGTATTAAAGGGTACCGTTGTTGGGGCTGTTTCACGGCCATTTACACCTATTAATTGATAGACTTTAACTTGTTTAGTTCGGCCTTTGCGTTCACCAGTATCTGCAATTAATCCATCTTCGATTAGCTCATCGATGATTTTAAGAACAGTTTTACGGTCCATTTCTGTATCTTCAACCAATCTGCTCATGCTTGGATATGCACAATGATCTTCACTGGCACGATCAGCAAGTGAGAGCAATACTAATTTTTTAAGGGGTTTTAAAGCTCCGCCTTTTTTGGTGGGCATTTCAACTTTCCATGCCCATACACTTGCATCCAAGCTCATGGCTTAACTCCCAATTTTACAAGGCCGCGCACTTCCAGCTGACGGACAATCCGAGGTTCTATAAAATCGTTGTTGATTTTGTAGCGAATTCTTGATTTTTCTTTGACTTGAATGAGTTGAGCGCCATTCTGCATTTGATGGCGTAGAGCTATGGCTTGCCCCCCCATTTTGGTTGTGTGCTCGAGGAGATAAAATTTCTCTTGTGCCTCAATTGCAGCATTCATTTTTGATAAAGGCATTGCTGCAAGCTCTAAAGCGGTATAGATCCGAACGGGATCTAGTAAATTAATAATTCTTTCTTGAGCGATAAAGGTGGTTTTAAGTTTCTTGCTCATTCATCACCATCCTTTGGCTTCACATAACTGCCAAATGCCATTACTTGATCTGCTTTAATTAAGCTTGAGATAACTTTATGTGCTAACCACATCGTTATACGAAATCGGTATGCCATCTTTAGAGCGAGTTCTTCTTTCGTCACTGCAGCATTGTTTTCGCTATAGCCGCGTAGCTTGAGGTTCGTTTGTTTAACTAGATAAACTTCATTTAACAACTGCAGTGTCGGCTCATAGAATGACTGCACACCTTGTTGCTGTTTATAGTCAGGTTGCTTTTGAAATTCAGTATTCATGAAACCTCCGCTAATGCCATTTCAGCATCTGTTAAACGACGCTTGACCAATACTTCTGTCACTGTTGCTGTACGCACAAGATGATTGAGTGCAAAGTTATGGTTGCCATCCAGTAAAACCCCACCGCTCTGTACTTTGTGAACTGTCATCAAGTGGCCTGGCTTGTTTGGATCGATAAATACAACGACATCACCAGCGAGGAAATCTATGTCTGGATTGTTTTGAACAACTTGTTGTGATAAATTTATTTTCATATTCAATACCTTCGAATGTTTTGAATTACTAAAAGCCTGACCTTGACCGTCAGGCTTTTTCGTCTACGCAAGCATGAATCTGTGAATCAAGCTTTGCTAAAAACAAATGAAGTTGATGAATTACTTTGGACATATCCATTGCTTCACCACGTGTAATGCGACCATCAGCCATCATTTCTCTGAACACTTCACAAACGTCACCACCACCCTTGCCAATACTTAAAACAAGGTCTGTTAGCGCCGTGTCTCTGCATTCAGGAATTTGAGGCAGATCTATTGATACCTTTCCATGATCTGCATTAAGAGCATGCAGGATCCTGAAATCCCCAGTAATTGCAATTAGCTTTGATGCTTCAGCGAGCGTTAAGTGATGTGTATCCGTATTAGGATTGACTTTGCTGTTGAGTACAGCTGGGCTTTTAATTCCGAGGCGTGGCGCAAGTGCATTTGCTCCACCTGGATAATCGTGAACTGTGTTGTATGCAGCATCAGTTATGTTCATTCGTATTCCCTTTGAACGTGTTTTTAGGCAGATGCTTTATTAAAATTATTATTAGTACGCTTGATAGGTTCTAAACCTTTGGCTAAATCCCTAATTTGATATTCACGTGCTAAAGGAATTTTATGTTCAGACCACTGACTAATCGCTTGAGAAGATACATCTAGCTTTTCTGCAAGATCAGTAACACTGCAATTTAATAACTCTAGTGCTTCTTGTTTCGTCATATATTCTGCCCAATAAGGTAACTTTTCTTACTTTATTAAACAACATAAAACTTACCTAGTCAAATGGTAAGATTGCTTACATATAACTTGGTAAAAATTTATGGAAACTCTTGGTAGCCGTTTAAAAACACTTAGAAAAAATAAAAAAATTACTCAGCAACAATTGGCTGATTCTATCGGTGTATCTAAAACGTCTGTAATTTATTGGGAGAAAGATGACAATCTTCCTAAGCATGATAGTCTCATGGCGCTATCTAATATTCTCTCTGTATCCCCTGAGTTTTTAATATCCGGAACTAATCCAAATAGTATTGATTCTAATGTTTCCTTACCTTTTGTTGTTACTGGTCGCCTGGTTCCAGTTATTTCATGGGTTCAAGCTGGATCTTGGACTTCTGTTGACGCCGTACCTAATGGGACTCAATTCGAGGAATGGTTACCACCCAATCCAAGGTGTGGAAAGAATGGATATGGATTAGAAGTTGTAGGTGAATCCATGATGCCTGACTTCAGACCAGGCGATAAGATTTATGTAAATCCTGATTTTCAAACGGCGGATTTGAGAACCGGTGATCTTGTAATCGTTGCTTGTGAGGGTGATGCTGAGGCCACATTTAAAAAACTAATATTAGAAAGCGGTAATGTTTACCTTCAACCTTTAAATCCAAAATGGCCTGAGCAAACAATTGCTTTAGTTGATGGCTGTAAATTGGTTGGTAAAGTTGTTGGGTTGTATAGAGACGTATAATTTTTTTGGGAGGGAAATCTTTTGAATATAAATAATGTTATTTTTCATCAACTAGAAAAGAAATCTGAAGAACGAGGTCCTGAAACTGTCTCTGAGGATTATGCAGATGAACTACTGTCTCCAAATGATCCAATTGTTCAAAAGTTTTGTAAAGATATAGTTGATTCATATCGAACCCATAATCCTATTTGGGGTAATATTGATCAAACTAAAGCTTTTCACACATTACTTGAAGGTCAGAATTCACCTGATCCATCAGATTTTGTTCAATTTTCAAAAAATGTAACTGATCTTATCAAAACTGAACTGTCCAAATCTATAATGGGTACTGGAGGCTTTATTCTTATATTGAATTACACCCATTCTGAAATAGATTGGCTAATGGTAATTATGCTTAAGAATGACGAAGGATATGGTTTAAGCGAATTATTAACTTTAGAAAAACGAAAATATCTTAATTTAAGAAAACTAAATGAGTCTGCACGAGTCAATATAAAGCAATGGTATGATAATATTAGCTTATCAGATGAAGATAAAGGAAACTGCCTTTCATTTATGAAAGGTAAAAAAGATGAAGATGTAACGGAGTATTTTCGAAATGCTCTAGGTTGTATAGGTTATCAAAGCAGTAATAAAAATACTAAAAATGTAATTAAAGCTATAACTGATTACATGGAAGAGAAATCATATCCAGCAAGCGTAAGGGACTCTATCCGTGATAGTATGTATACGTATTTTTCCACACAGCACAGTGCGGATCTTGAAGTTGACTTAGTTACAATATCAAGAAAAGTTAATGCTGAATCTCCAGAAGATTTTACCAGCTATTTATCTGAAAATAATATAATGATTGATTCTTCATTTAAACCAAGTGAAAAAAATTACAGGGGACTTCAAAAAATTTCATTTAATATTGGTGAAGTAAAAGTAAGCTTTACATATGATGATTTAAATGGAAATGTAGTTTTAAATAATGAAGGTTTACTGATAAAATCAATACCTACTCACATTATCAATGAGATAGAAAGTTACAAACCAAGAATCTCCCCTCCTCCAGCGGGCTAGTCCTATGCAAAGTTCAACTACTTTCGATGGCGTGAGAATATATGTTAATTTAATTAAATTAACTAAAAACATTAAACATCCTTCTCGAAGGACATTACAGGGCTTTATCTCCAAGGAAGATAAAGATGTTGCTAATGAACATTTGGAAAGTCTAAAAAATTATATTAATTCTTCATCTCAACTATTTCCATTTTTTGATGATGAAGATGGTGAAATTATATTTAAGCTACCAAGCTTTTATAATTTTTCATTAAAATCAATGTTAAACGATCATCCATCATTAAGAAATAATTTAATTTCAGAACCCACTTATTTCCAAGATATTGATTACATCTACTCTCCCTTAGATATTAGTCAAATAGACTTGATTGAAAATGGAGAAATCAAAAACTACATAAAAAATGTGAATATTTATTTATTACTGAAGACTCAGTCTGATCATCAGACCACTAACGGTTCAAATGAAGAAACTTTATATTTTCTAGGTAAAAAAAAGTTTTCCATAATCAATAATCTTTCATCTGTAAGCCCAGTAGACTTAGATACAATTTTAGCTTTTAAGACTTCTTATATTGAAAGTCAAATACATAAAGATGCGATAAACCATATTATAAAAGATAGCTTAATTAATTTTTATTCTAATCACCATGTAATTTCAATAAATCAGGTTTGTAAGGACTTTAATAAAATATATGATGTAATAAAGAATAATTATGAAACATACATGTCAGAATTTACTTTTTCTAAAGTTAAAAGAGAAGTAGAAAAATTCAGGACTGAAAATATTATACGCATAAACAAAGCATTCTCAGATATTCAAATGCAAATCGTGACTATACCAGCATCAGTAGTTATTGTTGCTGCAAATTTCAAAACAGCCAAAGAGTTTTCACTAAAAACTAATAGTGTGATTCTTTTTGGTGCAGTATTTTTTGCAATTGCAGTATATTACATATGTGAGAATCAGAAAGACACCCTTATAAACATTTATCATGAAATTCTCTCACACAAAGACGAACTAGAAAAAAATCCTCTATTTGTTCCTGATAACGATATATTAAAAAATTACACCTTTTTAATTAATCGCTACGAAAAGCAAATAAAAAATTTAATGAAAATCAAATTTGGAGTCTTAATATCAGTATTACTTACCATTATGATTTATTTAAATCTAAATTCTGAATATACATGTTTAACCAAAAACATATGGTTTTTAGAAATTTTCTGGTGTTCTCCTCCTAAATTTTAATCATCATGTGTTTTATTTAAGATTCCTATGCGTCATATTAATATTGATTACTCTAATTTCTAAAATTGCCACTTTAATTAACTCACCCTTGCTTGTAGTCGTATTAAATTAATTAATTCTAGAAAACCCACCCCTGCGGTGGGTTTTCTTTTATGTAGGCAAATTTAACCAACCCTTCAAATGTCACTTTTGAACGAATAGTATAAATTTGGATATATACATCAAAAAGGTTGACTTAATGAAATACTTACTTGGTGCAACATTGCTTGGATTGGCACTTACAGGCTGTACTTCAACACCTCAAAAAATTGTTGCACAAAATAATGTTACTAATAACACCCCTGCTAATACCCAAGTGATTTATTTCACTGGTCCAATGGATCTTACGCTTGAGCTTAAGTCTTCAGACAACTTTAAAACTGCAGAATTAGTAGATAACTCAGGTAAAGTTCATCACTTAAAGCAAACTGTTGCAGCGTCAGGTGTACGCTTAGCTAATGAACAAGGCGTATTAATCCATTTCAAAGCTGGTGACGGCGTAGTTGAATTAGTACCAGGTAAGCCAATCAGCATTACTGAGTTCAAGAAGCAATAATTTATTTCCCTCAAATCGACCCACCTTATGGTGGGTTTTCTTTTTTTAAAAACCATATTTCCCCTGATATTATGAACTTAAGACTTTGTGCCAACATTGATCTTAAAAATATAAAGGATAAAATTATGATCGAAGTTTCTTTGATAGATATTTCCAAAGGCGTTCAAGAGCCTTTGTATGCTCACGAATTTGAAATACTGCCCCGTTTTGGAGAGTGGATAAATATAAATGGTTCGATTTTTGAGGTTGTGATGGTGATTCATCATCCTTCCGATCAATCTGGCCCGGATCTATATGTAAAGCATCTAGGCAACGATATTGATTTAATCGACCATCTGGTCCGTGAAAACGCAACTTAACTTTTGATAAGTATTCTTCTGTCAAATCATCAGGATTAGTAATAAGCACACCAATCAAATGAGCGTTTGGTCTTTGCCCAGCCTTAAGGGTAATTAGCTTATTCTTGCTTGTAATTCCAATCATAGCCAACTCCAAACAACCCACCCCAGCGGTGGGTTTTCTTTTGTCTAGTATAAAAGAAAAAAAACAAAATAGTAAGTTTAATTACCAAATGTGTTGACACCAAAGGTAAGATATCTTACCTTTGGTGTCACAAACAATAAAAAAGCACACCAGGAGGTAAGGGATCTGATGTGCTTTTGCAAACTGCGAGATCAATTATGAATCTAAATTTCACCCCATTCAATACCGTCGCCGTAAGTTTATTGGTATCTAGTGTAACGATTGGTGCATTAGTCTTCACTAAACAACCTCAAGCGACTGATTTAAAGCTTAGCTATTCAAGCTATGTGCCTAATCAGACTGCTGTAGCTGCTCTTAAACTAACATCTGAAACAACTGGCTATGCTGTAATTCGACTAGATGAATACACTCTTGACGTGTCATTTGACTATGAAAAATTCACTAATGATTACGGCGTACCTGGTAGTGAATATGACGATGCAATGATTACCTCATTGACGATCGATAAAGTTCACGATGTTTTAGGTAATTCAGTATCAGATTTCACTGATCACAACGACCATTACAACATTAATCAAATGTTGATAGCTCACATGCATAAAAATCGCATGTTGGGAGGTGTGTGATGGCCCTACCCATCATTGAAGCTAACCAAACATTATTGGTTCAAGCCATCATCGTATATCTGTATGCGGATCCAGGCTTGGGTAAAACCTCAATTGGATTTACGGGCGACAAAGCTATTTCATTCGACTTTGACAAAGGAGCACATCGTACGGGTGAGTTACGTCGCGGTGCTGTTGTTCAGGTACAGCAATGGTCAGATGTAGCAAATTTAACGCCTCAGGATTTGGCGCCATACAACACAGTAGTCATAGACACTGTTGGTGCAATGCTAGAGAGCATAAAAACACATTTGGCTTTGAACAATACCAACAAACAAAAAGATGGTTCACTGAAATTAAAAGCTCAAGGTTTGGCGAACAATATATTCAAACAATATGTGAACACGTTGATTGCTTCAGGCAAAGATGTAGTTTTTATCGCTCACGCATCTGAGGATCAGAACGGCGATCAAGTTGTATATCGCCCAGACCTTGGCGGTAAGAACCGTAATGAGCTTTACCGTATTGCAGACATTATGGGTTATTTAACGACTGTGACCACAGGTGAAGGTAAAAACGCACGTGTCATTAGCTTCAAGCCTTGCCCTACTCATCACGCCAAAAATGCAGGTGGTCTAGGTGGTGAAACTGGTGAAGTGTGGGTACCAGATTTAAAGCAAAATCCTACATTCTTGGCTGACATCATCAAAGCTGCTAAAGACCACATCAATACAATGACACCCGAACAGCTGGAAACGATCAAAGCAGATGAGGACCTTGAAAATTGGAATCAAAATTGTGCTGAAGCACAACATGCTGGGGATCTAAATCAACTTACTGAGTCATTACCTCAGGGCCATCGTTATGTGATGGATATGTGGTACGCCGTTCAACGTCGGGCTAAAGAACTAGGCTGTCCCTACAACAAAGATGATAAGAAATGGCTCAATCCACCTGAATTTAACGGCATTACAAATGAGCAATTAGCTCAACTACAAGACTTTATTGCAGAACGTGGTTTAGACACTAAAACGGTTTGTGAATATTTAGGTCTAGATGCCTTGGCTCAAATTGAAGCAAGTCAATTAGTTGCAGTTAAGAAAGACATCGAAAAATTAGCAAAAAATATGGTGACTAGATGAAATTTAACTATTCCTCTATCACCCGGACACTCACAGTGTTCGGGGCGAGAATGACCCATATTTTTGAAAATGTAGGTATTGGTGAAATTGAAAGCCTGGTCATCAATGCAAAATTTAAAGAAGCAACTTGGAGAACGAAATGAGCTCTGTAAAAGAAATCCAAAAAGAAGAAAACGAGCAACGCTTGCAGAAAGCTAAAAACAAAGTCATTGCCGCTTTGGAAAAGGATCCGCTTGGTTTGTCTATTGCTCAGCTTATGACGATCTGCCAGCTCAGCATCAAGACAGTTAAAAATGTTTTGTCAGTGATTGAAGTTGACCAGGAAGACGGTGTGTTCTTTTTAAAGGGTAAACCTAAGGATGAAATCAGCCATAAGCCACAAGTCGTTCCAATGGAAAAACCAACCACTGTGGCCAAACCTGCAGGAGAACCAGCTGCCATTAATATAAGTGAAGCATTCCTGAATCTGCTCAAGGACTTTCCTGCAGGTTTAAATAAAACTGACATTCAGGCTGTATTAAAGATTTCGGACAAGCAGTTTTCAAATCTGACCTACAAATTTACCCAGGCCAAAAAAATCGAACGTTCAGGAAAACTAGGCAGCTATATCTACACACTGCCTAAACCTGAGTCTAATCAACCAAAGATTGAACCTGAACAACCAGTATCAGAAATCATTGAATTCCATACACCTGTGGTGGCTGATTCAACCCAATTCGATACACCTCAGATCATTGAGCCTGAGCCACAACCAGTTAAGGAAAACAAAATGCCAGCTTCAAATACACCAGTTTTAAATGCCCTAATGAAATTGGCTGAAACACAAGTTATTCAAACCCAAACACTGGAACTCACTCAGGATCAGATTGGCCAAGCCTTAATGGAATACTTTGACTTTAATCGTATCGAATGGACCACAGATGGTGAAACCCTGGTGGCAACTATGGTTAAAACTGAAGAAATGGTGGCGTGATGGGAAATATAACTATTTCTGAAACTCGGGAATTAATGAAGGCAGTTGAAAAAATTGCAGTTCGCCCAGGTGATGTCACTCATAAGGATTTAATGATAGCGCCTGCCCTTTTTAAAAAACTCATGGAGGATCGCACCAATGGTGTGATCTCTATCCAAGTCTTAATTGATGGCAAACCAATTGTTATTGAGGCGGCAGTGTAATAATTGAGAAAACAGAAAATCCGCTGAATCTTAGCTTGGATCTGATTAATAAAATTTTGCCTGAGCTTCAACAGCAATTTGACAATTTTGAACATGATCCATTTGCAATGAAATTTGGTCTTACACTTGAAGAATCAGGTGTGGGTATCGAAATTAAAATCAAGACTGGTGAACAATACAGCTACAGCCTGGAACAGTTAAAAAATCTGAAAGCTGAATTAGAAAATCCACTGGTGCAAAGTTTACAGGAGGTATCATAATGGCTTTAAAAAGTTTTAAGAATATCAGTGAAGATGAACGTTCTAAATTATTAAAACCATTTTTAGATGCACCAGACGATCAAAAGTTTGGCCAAGATTTGGTAGCGTTGTATTTAGATTGTTCACCTTGGACATTAGCAAGAATGCGCTGTGATGGGTCTGAACTCCCCTACACCAAAATTGGTCGCCGAGTTGCATATAGAAAAGCTGATGTATTAGCATTCGAAAAAAGCAGAACCGTCACCTGCACAGCTCAATACGCATAAGTTAAAAAGGCAGGTTTACCCTGCCTTTAATTGCTTAAGTCTTTCATCCCATACACTTTCATAATTAAAACAATCAATTCTCCCTTGATATACAGCCTCAATCATATTCATGGATGCTCTTAATTCCTCCATCGGGATTTGTACATACCCACCCGTGACATCTAAACGTGGTCTTGCAGTATGATTAAGCAGTCGTTTAGTGACATAGATATTAAATCTTAGCAAATTACATATTGTCGCGAAGGTGCGTCTAAAATCATGCATCGATACATAAAAGTTAACCTGAGCACCTATTTTCTTGAGTGCAGTATCTACAACAGTAGCGTGAATATTATGAGAAGTTGGGATTTTAGTCGCTGGGAATACCCAATCATTTTCTTTTAGTAAGTATCTTTCTTTAAGTATGGATAGTAAGTGGTCCCCTACTGGAAATTTATGATTAGAACCATTTTTCGTATCTCTAAAAATAACTATACCTTCTTTAAAATTTACATCTTCCCATTTAAGACCGCAGACTTCTTGACGACGGCAACCGGTATACATGGTAAATAAAATGATATCTCTATGCGTATTGGATCGTGCTGTATTTTCTAGATTAAGCTCATCCTCATAATTTAGAACGGCGTTGTAGTATTTATGAATGATACTTTTATCTAAATGCCTATTACGACTTTCAATCTTATTCCAGCCTTTAGTTACGGCAATAATATCTACCGGATTGCTTTTTAAAATTGGGTTTTCATCGGTCGAATACAGCACATGAATATATTTCCAGACCGTGCCAAGCAATGAAATTGCACCATTGGCTGATGACTTGCTGAGCTCAGATACTTTGATAAATTTGTCCAGGACTTCTTTTTTTGTTATTTCAAAGAGCTTACGATCTGACCACTTTAAGTATAAATCAAAGTATTTTTTATACTGCCTAATTGTTTTAGGTTTAAAATCATTTCTATCGATATAAATCTTTAATGCTTCATCGACAGTGATATTTAAAAAATTATTTACGCTAACTTTTTCATTAGGACTAATGTATTCCCCATTGGAGATTTGAGCCAAAATCATTTGGGCTTTTGCTCGAGCAGAATTTACAGATATTTCGTTCGCTTTCCCAATCACTACTCGATAAAGTTTTCCCTCGTGTCTCCGTTCTACAATATAGGATTTTGATTTAGTAGTGACTCGAATCGCAAAACCGATCAAATCTGTATCTCTAATAATTTTTTGACCAGAATCCGTCAATGGGATAGCATCAACATTAGACTTGTTGAGTTTCATGATTAATCCAATAAACCTGTAGTAAGTTTATTAAATCATGCTTCTCAACAGTCTACAAATAGTCTACACGTTAATTTTTAAGAGATTTATAGAACCGTTAAAATTAATATAAGTTGTTAATAAATATAAAATTTTAAGTTAATCTTCATCCACAATGGTGCTATAGAAAAAGTAGAATCCACCTAACCTACTTTGGATTGGGAATGTTTGGTGCATATTGAACCGTGCTTAATTTCGAATAGAACTATAATATTATAAAATAGATAATGAATAGTGATGAGAATGAGTAAGGCAGCTCAAGGCTGCCATTAAATTAATTCAGTGCGATGACTTTAACTAAGATTGTTTGTGATTCTTCAAAGTCATCAAATATTTGCTTTCGATTAAGTTCTTTTGACTTCACTTTAAACTCATGATTCTGGTACTGAATGACTGATGGAATTGAATCGAAATACGCATAGTCTGCCTCGATGGTTTCTTCAAACAATGGAGTGCCCAATTGATAGTCTTTGCTCTTCAGCACCACATATTTCACAGTCGTTTTCATTTCATACTCTTTTATTAACGCTTTATTTTTAGTTATATCACCTTTTGAAAAGTGTTCAATCAAAAATAGAAACGTTTGACTATAAAGGACTCAATCAATTATTTTTTAACGCCTTTAAGCTTAATTAAAGCAACATGACAAGCATCACCACAAAGAAAAATAGCAAAATAAGACAATAAATATATATTTTTTGATAACTGGTTAACATTTATATGGATTCTATGCTAAATTTAGCATATACAAAAACAACATCTATTTAACTGGTTGATAATAATGAAAGTTCAATTTATATCTATTCTTACTGCTCTTTCACTGAGTGGGTGTATCGTTGTATCCAATAAACCAAATGCAAGTTCTGCAAAAGCTTATGCATCTAATGTTATTGATTTTAAACCTTCAGAAAATGCCAAGCGAATTGAAACACGTGGTCAGGTGATTTGTGAACCGTTAAAACCATGTACTGAGTTAACATTTGATTGGAAACAGCAGAGCAATAACTTATTTAGAGTACATACAAATCTATTTGATCGAAAATCTTTTGATATCAAGCAAGTGATCTTCACGCTAGATGGTCAAACTTATCCTTATACAACTTTAACTCAAACCAATACACGATCAGTCAACAATTCAGATCTCATTAACTCTACAAATTACATTGATGTACCAATGAATTTTGTCGTTATGTTTGATCAGTCTAAATCTATCGATATTGCTGTAGTGACAGATCAAGGTGCTATTACGCATAGCATTTTAAAAGATGGGCATGCATCGTTTGCCTATCAAACATTTAAAAGTGGCTACCAACAATTTAAGCAAAAGTAAAAAAAGACCCACTATGGGTCTTTTTTTAATCATCGATACAAAACTGCAACGTGTTATTAGACTGCTAGGCATTTCATTTTTTAGAAATTTTCGTTAGATTTAACAAATTGTGTACACAGTTATAATAAACAAGACAATAGGTAAAATCATGAAAATCAAACTAGCGCTTATTTCAGCATTGGTTGTATTAACAGGTTGTGCAGGAAGTTATCCAGAACGTGTTGTAACCAAAGGACCTCTCATCTGTGCTACTGATGAAATTTGCCCTGAACTTGCACTACGTTGGAATGATGAAAAGCGTAATGGTTTTAAAATAACTGCAGATGTAAATGACACTGTACAGCACGATATAAAACAATTGAACTTTATTGTTGATGGTCAGCCTTATGTCTATTCAACAATTCAACCAACCCAATATGCAACTGTGGCAGGTGTAACAAATTCATCTAATTTTATTATCGTTCCTGTAAGTTTTTTAAACTCATTTAGAGACGCAAAACAAATTGATCTAAAAATTGTGACAGCTAACGGCGAAGTGACTCGTCCAATCTTGCAAGCTGATGGTCAGAAATCTTCTGCTTACTTAACCTTTATCAAAGGTTATACAGGTCAAACTATCGAATAAATGCATTATTCATTAAAAAGCCAGTTCGTTGAACTGGCTTTTTTTTAAGACTTACAACTTTTTTGATAACTTGTTCCTAAATCTTGGAATGATCGATCAAAAGAATTTCTCATTTTTCTTGCAAACAATGCTTCTTCCTTTGCTTTAGCCATATGAATATTCTTTTGTGCTAATCGTTCTAAAGCATTTAACGCATCTGCATATTCACAAGCTCTTTGAATGATCAACGAAATATTCTGCTTACTATCGACCGATTGATGTAATCGAATTTGACTCGCCTCAATCTCGTTATAAATTGACTTCACTTCAATATCAAACTGAGATTGCGTTAAGCCATTCGCATAACTATACGATAATCCACATAAGACCATCGCCCCAACCAATATCCTTATTTTCAATTGAATTCCCCATAAAACGTTCAATTGCAATTTTAAAATTATATTAAAAAGCCAGATCAATCATCTGGCTTTGACATCATACGCTTTTTTACTTCGGTTAAATTGGCTCAAATGGCGCAACAACGTCGGCATTTTGGGCACGATGACGCATAAAGTGATCCATTAACACGATTGCAAGCATCGCTTCAGCGATTGGTGTCGCACGAACACCCACACAAGGATCGTGACGACCTTTAGTAAGCACATCCGTATCTTCACGATTAATCGTAATCGTTTTACCTGGTGTAGTAATAGAAGCAGTAGGTTTTAGTGCAATTGATACACGAATATCTTGACCGCTTGAGATACCGCCTAATATACCACCAGCGTGATTCGCTAAGAAGCCATCAGTTGTCAGTTCATCACGTGTTTCATGACCAAATTGTTCAGCCACGCCAAAACCATCACCAATCTCTACACCTTTAACCGCATTAATTGACATCATCGCATGTGCGATATCAGCATCTAAACGGTCGAAAACAGGTTCTCCCCAGCCTACGGGTACTTTTGAAGCAATAATTTCAAGTCGTGCTCCACAGCTTGTTCCTTTTTCACGCAAAGACGTCACAAGTGCTTCAAAACGTGGTACAGCATCTACATCACCACAAAAGAATGGATTATTCGGCACTTCATTCCAATCTAGTTTTTCTGTTTTTTCAGTTCCGATTTGTGTTACATGCCCACGGATTTCAATACCAAATTTTTCAAATAAGAATTTTTTAGCAATTGCACCCGCTGCGACACGCATCGCTGTTTCACGTGCGCTTGAGCGACCACCACCACGGTAATCACGGAAACCATACTTTTGTGTATAAGTATAGTCTGCATGACCTGGACGGAAAGTTTGTGCGATATTACCGTAATCTTTAGATTTTTGGTCTGTATTACGAATTAAAAGACCAATGGATGTCCCAGTGGTTTCACCTTCGAACACGCCTGAAATAATTTCAACCTCATCTGGTTCTTTGCGTTGTGTTGCAAATTTAGAGGTACCTGGTTTACGACGATCTAAGTCTATTTGTAAGTCCTCAGCTGATAACTTCAGACCTGGTGGAACTCCATCTACAATCGCCATCAAACCAACACCGTGAGATTCACCACAAGTTGTTACACGGAACAATTGTCCAATACTATTGCCAGCCATGTTCAACAACTCCTTTATACTTGAACAGATTGAATGAATAAATCACGATATTGACGGCATTGTGCTGCAGTCAGTGCAAAAATACCTGACCCACCACGTTGGAATTGCAACCAGTAGAAATCAACAGTATTAAAGTTTTGCTTCATCGCCCATTCTGAGTTGCCCACTTCAATGACGATTAAACCATCTTCAGTTAAATAGTCTGCGGCTTGAGCCAGCATTTTACGCACAAGATCCAAACCATCTTGACCCGCTGCCAATGCCAACTCTGGCTCGTGATGAAACTCATCTGGTAAATCTGCCATATCTTCAGCATCGACATACGGCGGATTAGAAACAATTAAATCATATTGATTTTCGGCAGGTATTTTAGCGAAAAGATCAGATTCCAATAAAGCGACTTGATACTGTTTATTGTGATGCTCACAGTTGATTTGTGCAACTTCAAGGGCTTCTTTTGAAATATCAGTAGCATCGACTTCAGAATCAGGGAATGCATATGCCAAAGCAATCGCGATACAACCAGACCCAGTACACATATCCAAAATACGCTGTGGAGTTTTAGGATTTGGATTCACTGGCAAATTATTGACCGCCTCACCCATTTCACCATTTTCAGTCAAACAATAAGGTGCAAAACGATTTTCAATCAGCTCAACGATTGGTGAGCGTGGAATCAGTACACGCTCATCGACATAAAATGGTTTACCAAAGAAATAAGCAAGATTTAATAAATATGAAGTAGGAACACGGTCATTGATACGACGTTCGAGTAAGCTCAAGAATTCCGCAACTTCGCTTGGCAGCAATTTTGAGTCTAAAATCTCAGCATCGGCATTCCAGTCCAGTGACAGAGTTTGTAAAACTAAAGCAGAACTTTCAGCAAAATAATCTTCAGTACCTTGACCTAAGTGTGCATCGTATTGACGTAATGCTGTAACTCCAAAACGAATAAAATCTCGAATAGTTGTTAAGTTTTCAGCGGCTTCCTGTAGATGTTCAGGGCTAATAGTCGGTCGATCCACTTAAGGCGTCTCCAAGGTCAAATTTTTAAAAACGGTCTATGATACCTTGTTTTGTCCTATTAATAAAAAGTTCTATCCGTGTTATTCGGCAAATTTGTATTGAAAATTTGAATAGTTAGAATTATCTATTGAATAAGGTCTACTCATTCAAGTTTTAAAATAGCGAGAAAGTTGATTAAAACTAACGATATTGAAAATAATCGTGTATACTCGAAGCCAACTAGAAAATTTATGTTGTTTCATTAAATCTTTTATTTCGCAGTGTTAGTCATAATCCTACGTTTGGTTTCAGATTTTAAGTTTCATTTTTTTTCCAAGTTACATCATTGAGTTCAAACTCATAACATTAAAGTTTTATTAGGATTCCTATTATGTCTAATACTGTTAAAGGTACAGTTAAATGGTTCAACGAAACTAAAGGTTTCGGTTTCATCCAACAAGAAAACGGTCCTGACGTTTTTGCTCACTTCAGCGAAATCAAAGGTTCAGGCTTCAAAACTTTGGCTGAAGGCCAACAAGTTGAATTCAGCGTAACTCAAGGTCCTAAAGGTCCTAACGCTGTTGACATCGTAGCAGTTTAATTAACTGTTAAAAAAGCGGGCTTAGCCCGCTTTTTTTTCGTCTCTCGAAAAGTTCACCATACTTGAAAAAGAAAATTTAGACTCAAAATAAGAAAAGTTAAAGTGAATTTCAAAAGTTAAAGTATGAGTTATAAACACAATAATTTAATGGCAATGCGTCAAAATTACTGGAGTGATGATTCTTCCCCTCGTGTCACAACAGAAAAACAATTTCTTAAGCAATTTTTGATGGATCATCAAATTTTTGAAAATCCAAGTTCGGATGATGTTAAATATTTTGTCTTCAGCTTACCTAGCGTCATTATTATCAAAGCATATGCCCTTGGATTTATTCATGAAACTGTTGTCAACTTAATGAAGTTATTCATTTCAGAGTATCGCGTGTCTCTATCGGCTCGAGTTCAACTCCCAGTTAAATACCGACTTTAAAAAGCGTAGGCTATTTAAGTTTGAATAAATTGACCATTTATACACCTGATATTGAAATACTTGAACTATTTTAATACGTTCATAACATGTAATATTCAATACAATGATTTCTCTGCGCGATTCGCTTAAAGGACCTAAACTTCATGTCAGATCAGAATGAAAAGCTTAAACAATTAAAAACTTCTTCAATGGATCGCCGTCTTTCGATTGCGAAAGCTTCTCTACTGGCTGGCACACGCTGGGCTGCTTCAAGTGCGAGTTCTATTTTTTCAAGCGAGGAAGAAAAAGAAAAAAAACGTAAACAAGCGATGAAAGAACAAGCTGACTATCTCGTTGCTGAAATCGGTAAATTAAAAGGCTCTATCGTCAAAATTGGTCAAATGATGGCGTTATATGGTGAGCATTTTCTACCTGAAGAGATTACGCAAGCCTTAAACACTTTAAATAATCAGACCGTTGCCCTTGCCTGGCCTGCGATCCATGAGCAACTCCGCAACCAACTTGGCTCTAAACTCGATGATCTCACCATTGATCATGAGCCTTTAGGCACCGCATCATTAGCGCAAGTTCACCGTGCAACACGTAAGTCTGATGGTCTTGAATTGGTGCTCAAAGTTCAATATCCAGGTGTAGCAAGCGCAATTGACTCAGATATGAGCTTGTTTAAGAACATGCTCAAACTTACACGCATGGTTCCTCAAACTCGTGAATTTGATCAATGGTTTGATGAGGTTCGCGAAATGATGCACCGTGAAGTAAATTACAAAATTGAAGCTGAAACAACACGTCGTTTTAGAGCGCGTTTAAAAGATGATCCGCGTTATGTTGTTCCACAAATTATTGATCAATATTGTACAGATCAAGTGCTTTGTATGACTTTTGAGCGTGGTGTTCCGATTAATAGCCCAGTCATGCTTTCACTCCCTCAGGAACGTCGCAACAAATTAGGTGAAGCATCGCTTGAAATTGCCGTTCGTGAAGTATTTGAATGGGGCGAGATGCAGACTGATCCTAACTTTGGTAACTACCTAGTACGCTTAGGTGACGGCGCGCAAATTGAAGATAAAATCATTCTTTTAGACTTCGGTGCGATCCGTCAATTTGATGATCAACTCCTCAAGGTAGCTCGTAATTTAATTACCGCGGGCTATCATCATGATGCTCAAGCCATGGTCAATGCTATGACAGGTTATGAGTTTTTCGATGCAATGCCATTAAGCATTAAACCTGACATGGCAAAAGTGTTCCTTCTAGCTACTGAAGCTTTTAGTACTTATAGCAATAATCCAGACCTACCAACAGGCATTATGGATGAACAGCAGCGCTATGATTGGAAACAAAGCCAACTGCATAGCCGTGTGATGCAACGAGCATCCAAGTCGATGGCATCGCGCTATTTTTCAGTTCCACCGAAAGAATTTATGTTCATCAGTCGTAAGTTCATAGGTGCATATACATTCATGACTGTGATCGAAGCAAAAACAAATGTGCGCAAAATGATCCAATCATATGTTTAAGGAACAAAGACCATAGTGATCTATCGTGTCACTATGGTCAATTTATTAAATAAAAAATTTAATTACTAAAAAAAATATATCTTAAATTTCATTAGAATACCTATTGAATTACCATTTATCTGTTTGGTCAAAAAAGTCTTTTAAGCTAGTCATTTTCGACATAGTCATTTCACTAAACACATGTCACGATCTTGTTGTATAAAAAAACCATCAGGGAATTTACAACAATGAATGATATCGCAAACAAAGCGCAAGGTTTAGGCTTAGCCTTGATCACTAAGCTCGCAGGCAGTGATTTAATCGATCAATTAAAACTAAGAAAAATTATCGAACGCTCGCTTTATCAAGGTTCTAAGGCTGGATTTAAAACCTTGGGCTCTACACAGAAAATTTTTAAACAAAAATCCAATACTCCAACTCAACGTCTATCCAATCAGCAAAAAGGGTTATTTGATCTCAGCCTTTCTGAAGAACAACAGATGACTGTTGATGCGATGCAACAATTTGCTCATGAAGTTCTCTACCCACTAGCACATACAGCCGACCACCAAGCTACTTTTCCAGAAAACTTATGGGCTCAATTTAAAGATTTAGGTGTCAATTATTATGCATTGCCTGAACAATACGGCGGCGTTGCTTCAGAAAAGAATGTGGTTACAAATGTGCTGATCGCAGAGCAACTTGCACAAGGTGACTTCTCATTAACAGCTACATTACTCTCCACGTTCTCAGTCATTAATGCAATTACACAGTGGGGTTCAGCAGAGATTCAAAATAAGTATTTGTCGGCATTTAGCGAACAAGATGATCTATTTGCAACTTTTGCTGTTCAGGAAAATACACCTGCTTTCAACCCTTTCCAATTAAAAACAAAAGCGACACGCCAAGGCGATCATTTTGTCATTAATGGTGAAAAAACTATCGTTATTCTAGGTGAGCAGGCAGATCTTTTATTGGTTTCCGCAGATTTAGATGGAACAGCTCAAGTTTTCATTGTTGAGCGAAGTGAAACCATTTCATATAAAGCTAATCCAGCAATGGGGCTTAAAGCAACCCAATCTGTGAGCCTAAAATTTAACAACACACCAGCATTTAAACTGAGTGAGCAAGATTTTGATTATTCAGCGTTCATTGATCTGGGTAATTTAATGTGGTGTGCAATGGCAGTGGGTACATGCCAAGCGGTTAAACAATATTGCATTCAGTATGCCAATGAACGCACCGCATTTGGTGAACCAATATCCCACCGTCAAAGTGTTGCATTTATGATCGCGGATATGGCTATTGAAATTGATGCTATGAAAATGTTGGTTTTGAATGCTGCAAGCCGTGCAGAATCAGGTTTAAGTTTCCATCGTGAAGCATACTTAGCACGAATTTTATGCGCAGAAAAATCAATGAAAATCGGCACTGATGGCGTACAACTCTTAGGTGGACATGGCTTTACCAAAGAACATCCAGTTGAACGTTGGTATCGAGATTTGCGTGCTACTGCCATTATGCATTCTGGTTTACATGCTTAATCAAATAATAAAAATTTAAGGACAAAGATGATGAATTTAGAAAATCCGAAAAAATTTAAAATGCTTGTTGATCAAGCTCATCAGACAGCGTTAAACGTGCTTCGCCCTATTTCACGTAAATATGATAAAGCTGAACATGCTTATCCCAAAGAACTCGACATGTTAGCATCCCTATTGGATGGTATGAATGAAGGTGGCGATGGCATGAATGCTGGCGCTGCCGTCAATAAACGTGGAGATACGACTCAAGGCAACAAAAATGGAGTGAACATGTCTACTGCTTTGGGTGTAATTGAGATGTGTTATGGCGATACTGGTTTATTACTTACCATGCCTCGCCAAGGATTAGGTAACTCTGCAATTGCTGCTGTAGCCAATGAAGAGCAACTTGAACGCTTCAAGGGAACTTGGGCTGCGATGGCAATTACCGAGCCAGGCTGTGGATCTGATTCTGCAGCAATACGCACCACAGCGACTAAAGATGGTGATGATTATATTTTAAATGGCGAGAAAATTTTCGTCACTTCTGGCGAACGAGCTGATTCAGTCGTGGTTTGGGCAACACTCGATAAAAAACTTGGGCGTGCAGCAATCAAATCATTTGTTGTTCCTAAAGGCACGCCTGGCATGACCGTTGAACGTCTTGAACATAAACTCGGAATTAAAGCTTCAGATACTGCTGTCATTCGCTTTATCGATTGTCGTGTCCCTGCTGCAAATTTATTAGGCAATGCTGAAATCGATGTTGCAAAAGGTTTCGCTGGCGTCATGGAAACTTTTGATAATACACGCCCTCTTGTGGCCGCAATGGCAGTTGGGTGCTCTAAAGCGTCTTTAGAGCGTATCAAGGAAATTTTTAAAGACCAACTAGATGCTGAATATGCCACCCCCTACCTTCAATCCTCAAATATTGCAGCTCAGATTTATCGTATGGAAGCAGAATGGGAAGCTGCTCGTTTATTAACCCTAAAAGCTGCATGGATGGCTGACAATAAAAAGCCTAACTCGCGTGAAGCTTCAATTGCAAAAGCGAAAGCTGGACGAATTTGTAATGAAATTACATTGAAGTGTGTCGAACTTGCTGCAAGTGTAGGCTATACCGAAGATGAGTTGTTGGAAAAATGGGCGCGTGACTCCAAAATACTAGATATCTTCGAGGGTACACAACAAATTCAACAGCTTATTGTTGCGCGCCGTGAACTTGGAAAATCATCAAGCGAATTGAAATAAATCACGTTGAATTAAACTCAATTCCGATGAAACTTAGATATACTCTGTGAAGATTTACTAAGTTTCATCGATTATGTACTTTATTCGAACTATTCAACCCCAAGATAATCCCCATATTGCAAAAATCATTCGTGAAGTCTCAGTGGAGTTTGCTCTCGCTGCTGAATCAGGCTTCGCAGTAGCAGATCCAATTCTAGATCAACTCTATGACGTTTATACAAAACCTCACTCCATATATTGGGTTATTAGCAATGACCAACACGAGGTCTTTGGTGGTGGGGGCATTGCACCTTTGCTGGGCCAAGAAAACACCCTAGAGATACAAAAAATGTATTTTATGCCCTCAATACGAGGTTTGGGTTTTGCAAAACAAATTCTAGAAAAATGTATCCAATTTGCACGAGATCAGGGTTACACGCAAATTTATCTCGAAACCACAGCATCTCTTTGGCAGGCTGTAAAATTATATGAAAAATTAGGTTTTCAACATCTACAACACCCATTAGGAAATACTGGACATAGTGATGCATGTGAAATACGCATGTTAAAAGTATTATAAAAAAAACCGACCCATGGTCGGTTTTTTTTATTTTTGAGTGTTAGCCCAGTAATTTATCAATAACACCAAATTTTTTAAAAATTTTTGCTCGTCGTTTAGGATGAATATTGGCTTTATTTAAATCGCCACCATAATGGTCAAATACGCGCTTATCCATAATTTTAAACCATAACTTAGGTATTAAAACTGGGATCAACATCGTCGCATATCCACTTGGCAACACTGGCGCTTCTTCAAAGTTTCTCAATGCTTGGAATGGTCGTGTCGGATAAGCATGATGATCCGAATGGCGCTGCAACTGGTATAAGAATAGATTGGTTGTGATGTTATTATTATTCCAACTATGTTCAGGCATAGTACGCGAATAACTTCCATCTACTTTCTTCTCTCGCAATAAGCCGTAGTGCTCAAGATAGTTGACCATTTCGAATAAAGTCACACCATAAAGTGACTGAATGGCTAAGAATGGTAAAATTTTCTTACCATACAGTTTTAGCATCGTTGCGTGAAAAGTTGCACTAATGGCTGCGCCGTGAAATAGTTCATTTTTCAGTGAAAAGAACGATTCACCTTTACGATTTAATCGATGTTTCTCAATCTGTATTGCCGACTTCAAGCCACCGCTAATGGTTCTTGGAAGAAACTCATAAAAGGTCTCACCCATCTTAGAGGTCGCTGGATCTTCTGGAGTAGCAGCACGTTTATGATGCCCATATGGGTGCTCAATACGGAAATGATTGTATCCAAGTGGTGCTAGTGTCACGTGTGACCAATAATGATCTGCACGCTTTGGACGATGGCATAGTTCATGGGCAGTATTCACACCAATACCGTTGATCAATCCCATTGTACAACCAATCAATAACTGATCCAACAATGGAGTTTCTTTACGTGAAACAACATATCCGGCAAAAAAATTGGCTGCATATTGTAAAGGAACAAACATTTTTACTATACGATCATAGTAAGGATCACTGACTAATTTTTTGATCTGCTCATCACTCGGATTATTCTCATCAGTACCGACCAAAGCATCAATGGTGGGAATAATTACGTGTAATAATAAAGGTCCACCTAATGCAAACAATTTTTTAGTTGCTTTAGGTCCGTATTGATATCCAGCCAAAAAGCCCATCCCTAATACAGGCAGTGCTGGACTAAGCAACCATAAGTAACGCTTCTTATCCAGTTGTAAGCCTTGCGCTATCGGGTTCTGACTCAATAACTCTTCAACTTTTACCTTTGCATTCACTTGCAATTTTCCTTTTCTATTTCTTATTTTTATCTTTGGTCATTTCAAATTTCAAATACAGTCGTAATCGTCCAAAAAAGCTATTGAGTCGTATTTCCACAACGATTTTGAAGATAAAATACATTATAGAAATCTTTACACATGTTAAGATTCAGCAATTGTAAGCGTATAGGGAATATACGAAAAACATGGATGCCCTCAGTCAAGTTTTTGAAGATATTCACCTCAAAAATACGGAATATCTCTACCTTCAAGCACAAGGTAAATGGGCTTTTGAGTTAAGTCATCAAACAGCCATGATTACCTATATTTTATTATACGGTGAAGCCTTTTTTAAATTTCAAAATGGCGAACAGCTACACTTAAAAGCTGGAGATATGGCAATTATTCCTTCTGGAATGTCACATCAAGCCTATAGCCATCAAGAACAAAGATTAGTCAACATTACTCAAATAGATCATTTATTTAAAGGTTTAAGAGATGATGAAATTATCCTCGGTGACGAAGATGATAAATCTGAGAAATCTCTCATCTTCAGTATACGATCTAATATGGACAGTATTATGGGTGGACCATTGATTCAAGCCTTACCCACTTATATCCATTTAAACAATGCACTGAATGCTAGAGAGCCGGAGTGGTTAAGGATCGGGCTTTATTTCGTGGCTGATGAAACCAAGATGAACCGACCGGGTCGCCATAAGATTATGGATCACGTGGTGAGTATTATGTTAATCGAATGCGTGAGAGATTACATTTCCACGCTTACAGACCAGAATAACTGGTTAAATGCTCTTACTCACCCAGAACTGAGCCCTGCATTTTCAGCGATTCACAGCCAACCAGAACGAAACTGGACTGTAGAATCATTGGCAGAAACTTGCTTTATGTCGCGTTCAAAATTCGCTCATTTATTTCAAAATATGGTGAATGAAACACCATTAGCATACTTACAGAAACACCGTTTAAGATTAGCCAGTCAACTTTTACGCTTGAGCCAGCTTTCAATTCAACAAATCGCACACAAAGTTGGTTATTCATCAGAGACTGCATTTAGTCAAGCCTTCAAAAAACATTATCTATGCAGTCCAAGCCAATATCGTAATACTTATTTGAATTAATCGAATTGAATAAATCATAGCAAAATAAAAAAGCACCGAAGTGCTTTTTTATGAAGATAGAATTACTGGGTGAGTTACTTAATTTTTGCAACTGACTTTAAATACTCAGTGTAATCTTTAAGTAATTGTGTACCACGATAGTTTTGATAAAGCTGTGCAAGCTGCTGTTTTTCTTCAGCCGAAATCGAATCCATCGATGGTTTTTTTACCTCAGCCACACCGATAATTACCATTTCATTTGGTAATTGAGCTGTAGTCACAGACCACATTCCTGCTTTAGGTGCAGGCACACTAAATGCAGCACGTTCAATTTCTCGTTTAAGACCTTGAGAACGAGTAAAAACACCAGCATTTACGAAAGATTGCTGATGCTTAGTTAAAACCTGCTGTGAAGGTAGTGTTTTAAAATCCTTCAACATCGCAGCAACTTTTGCTTGAGCAGCTTCATATGCCTTTTGATTCAACAGCTTTTCTTTGACCTTCGCTTTGGCTACTGATAAAGGTTGAACACCAGCTTCACGGTATTCACGAACTTTTAACCAAACTGTATCACCATTCGCCAATTGTATATTGCTGGTCGCGTTACGATCACCATTTTTTACATCTTGACTAAAGATCTTAGCTTTAACAGCAGGATCCGCTAGGACTGTATTTTGAGTGGCAAGAGTTACATTATTCGCAGTAACCAATTTAGCCGATTTTAATTCCTGAGGAACTACATCTAGTGCGTCGCTACTAACAACGAGCTCATTTAAACCATTCACTAAATCAGAATAAGCATTGGCATTTTTAGATTTTAATAAATCAACTTCAAGACGTGCTTTTTCAGACTCAAAACTAGCAACATTCACTTGAGCAGCTTTAGCTTGAATAATATGTACACCAAAATCAGTTTTTACTGGCTTAGAAATCGTACCTTTTGAAGCTTGAACTGCATTATCAAAAGCATCACCGAATACACCGGCTTCATAACCATCAACTCGACCCGCATTATCTTTGGAACTAGAATCTTCAGAATACTGTTGAGCAGCCTCTGCAAAAGATAATCCTGATTGAATTTTTGCATAGACCTCATTGGCTATTTTTTCAGCCTCAAGCGCAGTACGATTATCTGTTGTAATCAAAATATGTTGGACTTCAACTTTGGCATTTTTATTTTGTTGAGTTACATATTGATCATAAGCTTGTTTTAATTCTGCATCTGTAACAGTTGTTGTGGCATTTGCTACCATAGCAGGCGTTACCAATACATAATCAAGATCAACTGAGGCAGGTTGCTTAAACAGCACTTTATGTTTTTCATAATAAGCAGCGACTTCAGCATCAGTTATTTTTACAGACGTTTTGTAATCATCCAATTTTACAGATGACATAAATAACGTACGTTGCTCACCTTGTAGATTTGCGATTTGCTGAATATCACTTTGGCTTACCAAAGAATTATCACGAATGCTTGAAACTAACATTTGAAGCGCATGATCTTGTCTTAAATTTTGGATTAGACCCTGGCTCGTCATATTAATTGATCGAAGATAGTTTTCATAAGCTTGTTGTGAAAATTTACCATCAACCTGCAGACTTGGCTGTTGAGCAATCATTTGTTCAATCTGAGCATCACTTAAACTGATGCCTAACTTTTCAGCCTGCTGAACCAATAAAGCACGATCAATTAAACTATCTAGAGCCAATTGTTCAATATACGATTGATTCAGAAGTGATTCATCACCTTGAACCATTTGTAAGAATTGATCTTTATAATTCTTAGTTTGAACTTCTAGCTCTTTATTAGAAATTTCTAAATCATTAACGGTTTTAGCAATCCCATCTTTGTTTCCACCACCGAAATAGCCTTCAATACCGACCAATGCCAATGGTGTCAAAAATAATACTAGAAGGACTTTGCCGAGCCACCCTTTAATGAGTTTACGAAACGATTCCATAGGTATTCCAATATTTTATTTCAAAGCGATTCTAACTGATAATCCAAACCGAATATATCAGATGAAGCCATAAATTTTCTTTTTAATAAAAAACGCGCCAAGTCGGCGCGTTTTGGACTTAATAAGAATTAAGCTACAGAATCTTTTAAACCTTTACCAGCTTTAAAGCTAGGAACTTTACTTGCTTTAATTTGTAATTCTTCGCCAGTTTTCGGGTTACGACCAGTGCGTGCAGCACGATCTTTAACGCTGAAAGTACCAAATCCTACTAAAGTAACAGAGTCACCTTTTTTCAGCGCTTCGCCAATAGAAGCAATAGTCGCGTCCAATGCCTTACCAGCATCAGTCTTAGACAATCCCCCTTTCTCTGCAATTGCATCAATCAATTCTGATTTATTCATGAAGATTACGTCCTCTTATATCGTTTGTTTAAAATCCAAGGCTTGTATTTTAAAAGGCCATGACGACTTTATAGCAATGCTTTGGGGGGAAACGCAATACTGCTCGACCTGTTTTGATCAAAATAAGCGACAAAAAATACCAAAATTACAGTTTTATCTCTAAATCCATCATTTTTTTTCAAGTTTGGCTCGTAAAGCTTGATTTTCAGCAATGAGCACATCTAATTTCTGGTGAATATCTAAAATCATATTCTCAAGATGTTGTACATCTTTAGTTGAGACGAGCCCAATACGATTAAGCGAAGTACTCACCCCATGATCTAAAAGTTTTTCCACCTTATCTTTTTTATCCGTAACAGACTCTTTAGTTTTTTCCGCAACTTTGATTACTGTTTGATCTGTAAATTCAACCGTTTTAGATTCAAGCTCTTCACCGACTTTGACTAAAGAGTCAAACATTTTATTACCTTCTTCCTCTGCGCGAGAAAAAGCACCTAAACCAGCAAGCCAAATTTGTTTAGTATATTTACGAAAATCAAGTGTGGACTTACGTTGATGCTTTGTTTTACGTGAGTTTGCAGGTTGTGAGTTGTCCATTAATTCCTGTTCTTTATTGTTATTTACATCTTGATCCACCGTTACACTCCTGTATATTTTAGCCTCTAAACTGACTATTCGTGCATAAAATACATTGATAATATCAAATATCGCTATTGAACCTTGTTCAAAACTGTTCTACAAAGCAATGATAAATGATGTAATCTTAGACTTAATTTAAGTTTGTGTTAATAGAACTTTTTAGATTTATTAAATTTGAATAGGATTTATTTATGAGTGAATCGCAACAACAACAAGGTCATACCCGTTTGTTGCTTAACATTGTTATGTTAGTTTTAGAGACATTCTATTCTTTCGTCTTAAAACATGACCGTGTTGTTCGCCTTCAAGCAAAAAAATTTGTAGAACAACAAATTACAATTAAAATGAATAGCTATATCCCCTATTTTGACTTTTATATCCAATTTACGGATAAAGGCATCTTATTTGACCTTCAAGCGCCAGAAAAAGAACCTAACCTCAAGGTAAGTAGTACTTTAGTCGATATCATTCAAATTTTCGGGTTTGCAAACCGCAGAAGTTTGAAAAAAATGCGTATTGAAGGTGATCAAACCCTTAAAGACGAATTCAGAGATTTAGCATTGCATCTCTCAACACCGAAATTACTTTCAGATTGGAAAAATTGGTTAACAACAGCTTCTGAAGACCAAGATACAAAGGCTTCGAGAAAACGCATTGCACCATTACTTGAAAAAATTGACTTACAAAGATCTAAAATCAATACACTTCAAGTAGAGGTAAAACAATATAAAAATCGTATGCGTCGCATGCAATCCAACCAAAAACGTATCAACATTGCATTCGGGATAGTTTCGGTTCTATTCGTGGCTTTAATCGTGTATAATTTATTGAATATTTATTAAAATAATAAAGTTTTATCTGTTTGAATCCTCGCCATATTTAATTCCGATTAATTTAGTTGGTTTTTAGAAAAAAATACTTGACTAAATTAGTCGGAATTCATAAAATTTCATCATCTAGCCTTTTACACGTGTATCGAATCATGCGCTTAACCACTCGCGGTCGCTACGCAGTGACTGCATTACTTGATCTAGCTTTGCAGCCGACTGAACAAACCATTACTTTGGCAGAAATTGCTACTCGCCAAACTATTTCTGTGGCTTATTTAGAACAACTATTTGCTAAATTAAAGCGTCATGGCTTGGTTTCGAGTGTACGTGGTGCTAATGGTGGATACCATTTAGCGCGTAATGCTTCTGATATTACGGTCTTAGAAATTATTGAAGCTGTAAACGAAACTGTTGATGCAACACGTTGTGACCACAAAGGTAACTGCCAAAATGGCGCAATGTGTCTAACTCACGATTTATGGCAAGAACTCTCCCTCCACATTGCCGATTACTTAGCTAAAATCTCTCTTGCTGATTTAGTTGCTCGCGATAACGTTCAAACTGTTGCGATCCGCCAGAATACAGCTCCATTAGATTCAGCCCTTTTATCGGTTACAGGTATTTGACATGAAACGTCCAATTTATCTTGATTATGCTGCAACGACTCCAGTCGACCCACAAGTTGCTGAGCGCATGATGGAATGCCTTACATTCGATGGGACTTTTGGTAACCCTGCATCACGTTCGCACGCATATGGTTGGCAAGCTGAAGAAAAAGTTGAATACGCTCGTGAGCAAGTTGCAAATCTTGTAAAAGCAGATCCACGCGAAATCGTTTGGACATCTGGCGCTACAGAATCTGACAACCTTGCACTAAAAGGTGTTGCACAGTTCTACGCTTCAAAAGGCAAACACATTATTACGAGTAAAATTGAACATAAAGCAATTTTAGATACTTGCCGTGAATTAGAACAAGAAGGCTTTGAAATTACCTATCTTGAACCAGAAGCTCAAACAGGTCTAATTACTCCTGAAATGGTTCAAGCTGCTTTACGTCCTGATACAATTCTTGTTTCATTAATGATGGTCAATAATGAAATTGGTACTGTGACTGATGTTGCCGCTATTGGTGAATTAACTCGCGCGAATAAGACATATTTCCACGTAGATGCTGCTCAAGCTGCTGGTAAAGTTGAAATCGATTTATCAACCATGAAAATTGATTTAATGAGTTTCTCTGCTCACAAAATTTATGGTCCTAAAGGTATCGGTGCACTTTTCGTACGTCGTAGTCCACGTGTGCGTCTTAAAGCTCAAATGCATGGTGGTGGTCATGAGCGCGGTATGCGTTCTGGTACGCTTGCTACTCACCAAATCGTTGGTATGGGTGAAGCATTTGAACTTGCAGGTAAAAACCTAGTTGCTGAACAAACTCGTTTACGCACTCTACGTGACAAACTTTGGAATGGTCTACAAGATCTTGAACAAGTTTTCTTAAATGGTCATCCGACTCAAAACGTAGCAAACTACTTAAACGTAAGTTTTAACTTCGTTGAGGGTGAATCTTTAATGATGTCACTTAAAGATGCTGCTGTTTCATCTGGTTCAGCTTGTACTTCTGCAACATTAGAACCTTCTTATGTTCTTCGTGCATTAGGCTTATCTGATGAGTTAGCACACAGTTCAATTCGCTTCAGTTTTGGTAAATATACGACTGAAGAAGATATTGATCATGTGCTAGAAGTAACTAAAGCTGCTGTAGAAAAATTACGTGACCTTTCTCCACTTTGGGATATGTACAAAGAAGGGATTGATCTGTCAAAAGTTGAATGGACAGAACACTAATTTAAACCAAACACATGCATCTTATTAAGCTTAAATATTGAAATTTAATAAGATGCACCCATATTAAATATTATCAGCCGACCCTGAGGTTTGGAGACGCATCATGGCTTATAGCGAAAAAGTGATTGATCATTACGAAAATCCTCGTAATGTTGGTGTTTTAGATAAAAACGCAGAAAACGTAGGTACAGGTATGGTCGGTGCACCAGCTTGTGGTGACGTTATGCGTCTTCAAATCCAAGTGGATGAGAATGGTGTAATTGAAGAAGCTCGCTTCAAAACTTACGGATGTGGTTCTGCAATTGCTTCAAGTTCACTTGTAACTGAATGGCTAAAAGGTAAAACTTTAGACCAAGCACAGCAAATCAAAAATATTGATATTGCAAATGAACTTGCGCTTCCTCCTGTAAAAGTACACTGCTCTGTACTTGCAGAAGATGCAATTAAAGCTGCTGTAGAAGACTACCGTAGCAAAAAAGCGAAAGCTTAATTTAGCGCTTGATGATTGAATGGAGTTTTCATGATCAATTTAACTGAAAATGCTGCAACTCATATCAGCAATTATTTATTGAATCGCGGTAAGGGTGAAGGTATTCGCGTTGGTGTGAAAACTTCAGGTTGTTCTGGATTGGCTTATGTTCTCGAATTCGTTGATGAAGTTGATGAACATGATCAAGTCTTTGAACAGTTTGGGGTTAAAGTTTTCGTTGATCCGAAGAGCCTTGTTTATCTAGAAGGTATGGAAATGGACTATGTTAAAAATGGTCTAAACGAAGGTTTTGAATTCAACAACCCAAACAAAAAAGGTGAATGTGGTTGTGGTGAATCTTTCACTGTTTAAGATAATCATTCTCTTTTTACCTGATTAAAACAGTGCCCTGCACTGTTTTAATTCTATTCAGCGCCCACTTTTATTTTTCACTATTTTGGAATTTCCAATCCATGAATCATTTTGAGTTGTTTAATCTCCCTGTAGCACTCGATATTGATTTAGCAACTTTGAAAGCTAACTTTCTAAAATTGCAGCAACAATATCATCCAGATAAAGCTGAAAATAAAGACCAGGCCTTGATCAAATCTAGCGAAATTAATCAAGCTTATAAAGTTTTATCTCAAGTTGACAGCCGTGCTGGATATTTACTTACACTCAAAAAACAAGACTATCATTTAGATCAATCCATCAATGATTTCGAATTTTTACAATCTGCATTAGAAATTCGTGAACAATTAGATGAAGCTCAAAGTTCTGAACAACTTTCATCTTTAAAAACTGAAGTGCAACAATGGATTGATGGTTTAGTTCGCGAATTCAAAATAGACTATGAAGCTGAAGATTGGGCTGAGTCTCGCGATACTGTTCGAAAATTACGTTTCTTCCAAAAAGTGATGAACGATATACATCAAGCTGAAGATCGTATTCTCGATGATGAAGATTTTGATTTAGATGACGAATTCTAATTTTATTTTTTTGTTTTATTTTCAAGGGATTTAACACATGGCACTCTTGCAAATTGCTGAACCTGGACAATCAAGTGCGCCACATGAACATCGCATTGCTATTGGTATTGATTTAGGTACGACCCACTCTCTTGTAGCAACTGTGCTTTCTGGCAAACCTAAAGTTCTAAACGATGAACAAGGTCAAGTGTTACTTCCTTCTATCGTACATTATGCTGAAAACTCTACTGTGCTCGGCAATGACGCAAAACCGTTTATAACTCGTGACCCACAGAATACTATTGTTTCTGTAAAACGTTTTATGGGACGCTCAAAAGCTGATATTAAATTTCAACACCCGTATCAATTGGTGGGTGAAGACAATCAGATGCCTGCTTTTGAAACAGCACAAGGTCGTAAAACACCTGTTGAAATTTCTGCTGAAATTCTAAAAAATCTAAAAGATCGCGCTGAAGCAAGTTTAAAAAATCCCATAAATGGTGCTGTCATTACAGTACCTGCCTATTTTGATGAGGCACAACGTCAAGCAACACGAGACGCTGCACAGCTCGCTGGTTTAAACGTACTGAGATTATTAAACGAACCTACAGCAGCAGCTGTAGCGTATGGTTTAGATCAAGCAACAAATTTAAGTACAGATCAAAATTATGTGATTTACGACTTAGGTGGTGGTACTTTCGACGTATCCATCCTACGTTTCTCACAGGGTGTATTTGAGGTACTCTCTACAGGTGGACACACTGCACTTGGAGGCGATGATTTAGATCGTCTTATCGTCAAGTGGGCTAAAAAATCACTCAATATCGAGACCTTAGATGATAACGAGTATGCACACTTCCTTGTTGCAGCACGTAAAGCGAAAGAAGCTTTATCGGATCAAGATCAAGTTAATCTTCAGCTTTTAGAAAACGAATTAACATTGGATCGTGCAACGTTTGAAAGCATCATTAAAGTTGCTCTAGATAAAACGATTTCAGTGTGCAAACGAGTATTACGTGATGCTAAATTGGAATTAGACGATATTAAAAATGTCGTTTTAGTTGGTGGCTCTACTCGCTCTTATGCGGTACAAAAAGCTGTAGCAGAAGTATTTAGTCAAGAACCTCTGTGTACCATTAATCCAGATGAAGTCGTTGCAATTGGTGCTGCAATTACTGCCAACCAATTAATTGGTAATAGCACCGATGGTTCTTTACTACTTGATGTAACACCGTTATCACTTGGTATTGAAACCATGGGTGGATTAGTAGAGCGATTAATTTCACGCAATACTGCAATTCCTGTCGCTCGTCGTCAAGAGTTCACCACGTATCAAGATGGTCAAACTGCGATGTTAATCCATGTTGTCCAAGGTGAGCGCGATTTAGTAGAACATTGCCGTAGTCTCGGACGTTTTGTTTTACGCGGCATTCCACCGATGACTGCTGGTCAAGCACGCATTGAAGTGACTTATCAAGTCGATGCTGACGGTCTCTTATCGGTATCTGCTCGTGAAACAACATCTAACGTCTCAGCTCAGATTGATATTAAACCATCGTATGGTTTATCTGATACTGATATGGAGCGCCTACTGGTTGATGGTTTTAAATTTGCAGCAGAAGATAAAGCCCTTCGTCATTTACATGAAACTAAAGTTGAAGCTCAACGAGAACTTGAAGCTCTTTCTCAAGCGCTTAAAGCTGATATTAAACTCTTGACTGAACAGGAAGCTCAGGATTTAATTTCTGCACAAACTCATTTGGCTCAACAACTTGAAACTTCTGATATTGAAGCAATTGAAGCTGCTGTTGCTGCGTTAAAAGTTCATAGTGATGCATTTGCTGCAAAACGAATGAATCAACATATTGATCATGCTCTCAAAGGCACTAAGCTTGACGATTGGTCAAACTCAAACTAAACATAGGTAAAAATTTATGCCACGTATTAAAGTTCTTCCACATGCGCAAATTTGCCCTGAAGGTGCTGAGTTTGAAGTTGAGCAAAATGCCAATCTTTGCGAAAGCCTACTAAAAAATGGTATCAAAATTGAACATGCTTGTGATATGTCTGCAGCTTGTACGACCTGCCATGTCATTGTTCGTAAAGGTTTTGATGGTCTTGAAGAAATGAATGATGTAGAAGCAGATTTACTCGATCGTGCTTGGGGTCTAGAGCCAGATTCACGTCTTTCTTGCCAAGTAAAAATTGAAAATGATGATTTAGAAGTTGAAATTCCGAAGTACACGATTAACCATGCTTCTGAAAATCATTAATCATTTGTAAAACTATAAAAAAAGGTCACTTAAGTGACCTTTTTATTTGTGTAGATATAAAATCCTAATTTAGATATTTTACTTCATCAGATAGTTTTAATTTCACAATACCAGAAGAGTTGGTTAAATCCTGCTGAAGTTTAATACGTTCAATCATTTTTTCTAAAACTGCGATTAATTCAGCATATTCGTAATTTTGTACTTCTTCCATATTCAGCACCAGCTGAAACCCTTTGTACTCATAATCAAACCAATGTTGATGGGTTTGCTTGGTGCTATATTTTTCCATTACCTGCCAACTCTTAATCGAACCATGAATCCCTTTCAGTTCTACAGGTTCCTGAGGCGCACAAAGATAATAGTTTTTAACTAACTTATAAGTCTCATCCGAGATTAAAATTTCATCAATTTCTGCAGCATTTTGAAGTCTTGCAGCTAAATTCGCATCCCGCCCAACAATGGTATATGCCATTCGATGAACTGCGCCATAGTTACCAACGTGACAATAACCAGTACTAATGCCCATACGTATATGCAGTGCTGAGTATCCCATTTTCACCCAGCGTTCACGCAAAAATTTCATTTGTTGACGCATTGCCATCGCCATATCGATGCAATTTTTGGCATCTTGTTCAACCCCTTGCGAATCTGGATCTCCAAAGAAAATGAGAATCGCGTCTCCCATAAACTTGTCAATTGTTCCACCATATTGCTTGGCAATTTCAGTCATATGGCTCAGATAGTCATTCAAAACAAAAGCTAAGTCATCTGGAATAAGAGTCTCTGAAAGCTCAGTAAATCCCTGAATATCAGAGAAAAAAATCGTAATTTTTTTTCGTTTATATTCAAGTTTAGCTTCAGTTTCACCACGCATGATTGATTGCCACAATTGAATTGGTGCATAGCGGCTTAACTGATTCGATAACTCAATATATCGATTCATTTCTTTAAAATAAGTTTGACGTTGAACATCTAATTTTTTTACACGTCGATTCTGATAATAATTAGCAAAATTCACAAAAAGAATCGCACATATACACGAGACTACGGACAATTCGATTGAAGTTTGCTGGAAATAATCTTCAAAACCAAAAATAAAAATTGTACAAATATAAAAAACAATGATCGCAACTAAAATTGCAATCGAACTCACCATCATCGAAATTTTATTATTAACGGCGGTATACACTAATCCAAACAGGAAAACAAATGTTGGCAACAAACTTAAATGCACTGCTGCTAAGGCGGTAGCTACAACAACAACATCAATAATAAAGAACGCAAAACGTCTGGTTTTACTACCATAACGATATTGGATACTGTGTGAAATTCGGGGCGCTAATAGAATCAGCAAGAAAATAAATAGAGGGTATAAAATCTGATAATTTTGGTTTTGTGAAGTGAAATAATAGATCACAACAAGAATCGCGATCATCACATACCCCATCATCCTGAGGAGTACTTCAAATTGCTGTGGCTCTTTATCCAGCATTCGTTCAAATGGCAATTGCTATTACCTCAATTCACATTATTTTTATTCTTCCCTGAAATTGACGTATTTACTCCATACGCCAATCGAAAGGCATGTCACCTTGACCACGTAGCGCGAGCATGAGCGTTTGACGCATATGCGCTAAAACATCATTACTGTAAGGAACTGCAGGTGAAGCACCCCAAACAGGCTTAGGCCATGCAGAATCATTCTGATAACGAACTACATGATGAAAATGAAGTTGAGGAACCATATTTCCTAGTGCTGCAACGTTCATTTTATCCGCACGGAAAACTCGAGATAATTGACTAGATAACCAGCTAGATTCTCTTAAAAATTGTTCTTGGTCTGCTTGGCTTAATTCATATAATTCAGTTACACCAGGAACACGCGGCACCAAAATCAACCATGGAAATTGCATGTCATTCATTAAACGACAAGTTGAAAGTGGAAAGTCGCCAACAAAAAAAGTATCTTGAGCAAGTTGTGGATGCAAACTAAACATATATTTATAAATGACGCAAAAATTAAATGGATAGCTAATACTAACACAACAGTTTTAGACTGAGTATTATTAGTCATGTGTTTCGATACAAAAAAATATGTATTTCATTGATTTGAATCTCACTCATTCATTGCAACTCATCGCTAAAAAATCTACCTATAAGTTGACTGTCAGCCAGTGCATTTTGAGCAATGAACAAGTCTAGATTCAAGCCCAACTTAGATCAGTTGAGCCCTCTCATCAATTCATCTAAAAGATCATTAATAAACTGAATTCTTTTGTCATTTTCCTCAAGCATAACCATCACTTTCAGACGTTGACCACCGTCCATTCTAAAAAATGTCGGATGTTTTTGCATCATTTGGATAATACTCATCGCTTGAACAGGAGTATCAGGTGAAAATTCAATTTGGCCACCCTGCTTACTCAAGTCAATCTTGGTAATACCTAATTTTTCTGCTTTTATACGCACCTGATGAACAGTAAAAAGATATTTCACTTGTTGAGGTAGCACACCAAAACGATCGATAAGCTCCATACGGATATGATCGAGTTTTTCTTGTGTATCCGTATTACTAATTCGCTTATAGAACAATAAACGCTGATGCACATCACCTAAATATTCATCTGGAATTAATGCAGGCATATGTAAACTAATTTCAGCCGTGATTGACAAAGGGGCATCAAAGTTAGGAGTCTTACCATTTTGGATAGCTTTAGTCGCTTTCTCAAGCATTTCCATATATAGACTATATCCAATTGCATGCATTGAACCACTTTGTTGCTCACCTAAAAGCTCGCCTGCTCCACGTATTTCTAAATCCTCTGTTGCCAATACAAAACCAGCGCCTAAAGTAGAAGCACGCTGAATGGCATCAAGTCGTTTTTCAGCATCACCTTTTAAGCCTTTAATAGACGGAACCATCAGATACGCATAGGCTTGATGATGAGAGCGCCCCACACGACCACGCAGTTGATGAAGTTGTGCCAAACCTAGCTTGTCTGCTCGCTCGATGATAATTGTATTGGCATTTGGTACATCAATTCCCGTTTCAATAATGGTCGAACACACCAATACATTATATTCTTTATGATAAAACTGCTGCATGACCTGTTCTAACTCACGCTCACGCATTTGACCATGCGCAACTGCAACCCGAGCTTCAGGAACTAACAACCGAATATTTTCAGCCGCTCGTTCAATGGTATCCACTTCATTATGCAAAATATAAACCTGACCACCACGTAATAGTTCACGCAAGATCGCCTCTTTCATCGTGGCATCGGTCTGCTCATTGACAAAGGTCTTAACAGCGAGACGGCGTGCAGGTGGTGTAGCAATAATTGAGAGGTCACGCATACCTGAAAACGCCATATTTAAGGTACGCGGGATTGGCGTAGCGGTTAGCGTCAGCATATCTACATCGGCACGCATCGCTTTAATACGTTCTTTATCTCGCACACCAAAGCGATGTTCTTCATCAACAATCATCAATCCAAGTTGTTTAAACTGGACATTTTCCTGCAAAATTTTATGCGTTCCAATGACGATATCAACTTTACCCTCTGCCAAATCTTCGATCGTTTTTAAGTGTGTTTTATTTGAGCCAAATCGAGATAACACTTCAATACGGATAGGCCAATCAGCAAATCGATCTTTGAAAGATTCATAATGCTGTTGCGCAAGTAAAGTTGTTGGAACTAAAACAGCAACTTGCTTATTGTTCTGTACAGCAACAAAAGCAGCTCTCATCGCTACTTCTGTCTTACCAAATCCAACATCACCACAGACTAAACGATCCATTGGTTTAGCTTGTTGCATGTCGTATAAAGTCGCTTCGATAGCATTCGCTTGATCAAGCGTTTCTTCATAAGCAAAACCACTGACAAACTGCATATAAGTAGTGTGATCTAATTCAAATTGAATACCTGGTTTTGAGTGGCGTCTTGCTTGAATATGAAGAAGTTCGGCTGCAACATCATGTATCTGTTCTAGTGCTTTGCGCTTAGCTTTATTCCAAGCATCAGTACCAAGTTTATGCAGTGGTGCTAAATCAGGATCACCTCCACTGTATCGACTAATCAGATGCAAATTGGTGACAGGAACATAGACTTTGGCATCATCAGCATAATTAAGTTGCAAAAATTCGTGGTCTTGATCATCAATACATAAAGTCACTAATCCCGCATAGCGACCTACACCGTGATCAATATGAACTACAGGAGCACCTATACTTAATTCAGTTAAACTTTTAACTAAGAACTCTTCAGAAACTTCATGCTGGCGTTTTCTACGGCGTTGTACAACACGATGCTCATAGAGTTGATTTTCTGAAATGACAGATATTTGTCCTTTAATCTCCAAGCCACGCTCAAGTGGTGCATGCGTTACTGCTACTGAATATTGTTGATTAATAAACTCCTGATAATGCTCTACAACAGGAATTTCACCCATACTTGCTCGCAAGGAGTCCTTTAACGATTCACGACGTCCCGCACTTTCAGCGACGAGTAAGACAGGGTGTTGCGCAGCATCAATAAATGATTTTACAGCATGAAATGGCTGTTGATGTTTAGGCTCTACCGCTAAACGAGGTGGCTGTTCAGCAGAGGTATTAATTACACCCGCTTTAGGTTCAAAAACTTCGTCAGATGCGATAATACGAGGAAACTGATTGAGTTGTTCAAAAATTTGATTTTGTTGAAAGAAGATTTGTTCTGGAGCTAATAAAGGTTGATCAACATTATGACGTCGGTCTTCATAACGCTGATAAATATCTTTCCAAAATTGAGTTAATTCACTTTCAATATTGCGATCTGTAATGACAATGGAATGATTTGGTAAGTATGATGTAATACTACTTTGTTCTAGCATTTCTTTTTTTGAAAAGAACAGCGGAAAGTAATAGTCCAATCCCGGTGAAGATATACCCTCCATTACATCCTGATAAATTGGATTTTTTTTCGGGTTCGCCGTTGGAAACTCTTCAGCATAACGGTCTCGAAATTGAGCTCTACCTTCTTTTAAAGGAAACTCTTTAGCTGGTAAAACCTTAAAATGTTCAAGTTTCGTCGTGGTCCTTTGAGTTTCTGGATCAAAAAATTTTAAAGAATCAATTTCATCATCAAACAAATCTATTCGAATTGGAGCATCTTGCCCCGAAGCAAAAATATCAACTAAACTTCCCCGAACAGCAAATTCTCCATGATCATATACAGTATCGACCAAATGATAACCAGCCTGAATCAGGCGTTGTTTCTGCTTTTCTAAATCAAATTTTTGCCCAACGCTAATATCAAAATGCTCACCTAACACCCAAGACGTCGGCGCAACACGTTGTGCCAAAGTTGTGCTTGAAATGAGTAGTATCCCTTTTGCTGGCATATTAGAGAGCACTGATAATCTTTCTGAGACAATATCTTGATGCGGAGACAACCGATCGTAAGGTAAGATCTCCCAATCTGGAAAGATGGTGGGCTTCACACCATAAAATTCAAGTTCACTCTCAAGTTGAGCTAAATGTTGATTATTTCTAGCTACCAGAACAAAGAGTCGATCAGAGTTTTGACTTATTTCTTTTAAAAGCAAAGCGATGGCAGAGCCTTTAAGCGCCCCTAACCATCTTTTTTCGCCAGATTTTATTTGTGATAGATTAAGTTGAGAAATTTCTTTTTGGAACATGAAGATCGCTTTAAAAGTCTGGTAGGACATTGCACTATTTTATCATGTTCAAAATCGAGAATGAGTTATTTTTAGATATCACAAACATTCAGTCGCAAACATTAGCGCTCACGTTTGAATTCACGATAATAATCATTGAGCAATATCACGAATTTTTTTAACTGTTCTAGATTCTGTTGATTATTACCTAATCTCGTAGTAAAACGACCTGTATTCAACTCAAGATCTATTTTCTCTTTGATCAACATTCCCCGATAAAATAAATTTTCCAAATCATCAAAACGAGTAACCTTTCGGTTCGAAAAATATGACAATCTTTCATTTAGTTCATTCAAAACAACGTCATCGATAATATATCCTAATTCAGGATCATAACGAATTTGATGAGTCTGTAAATAAACTTGCTCAGCCGATGGTTTTTTTTGAAACAAATCAGAAATTTTTTTAAACATAGTTTGGGAAGAAAAGCTGAAAACTCAAAATGATGGTCTATCTTAGCATCTGGTCACGAATACACCTATATTCATGACCAAAAAGCACTCAAACTAAAATTAACCGTAATTTTTTCTTAAATATTCTACAATCTTCTTCGATTCGAACAACTTTACGCCTGTGTTAGGATCAACTAAGTACGGGACTTGTATATCCTTCCCCTTGCGATTCATTACCTTTACAACCTGCTCGCGTTTACCGCCAGCCAAAGGAATATATTTCCCAGGCTTCAATCTTAAAATCGCTGGTCCTTGATCCTGCCAACGCTCTTTAGCGACATTGTGAAACTTAAAAGGTAATTCAAGTTCTGTGAGTTCAGCGCGCACGATTCTGGTGTATGGACTCGCTTCAAACCCCCACAGCTCAATTAAATGCTTGGGTTGTGGTCTCTGCTTAATCGCTTTATTTATAAAAATCCCACGAGCACCATTAATCAGTGTTCCAGCTAGAGCAACTACAGGCAATTTGGGGTAATGTGAGAATTGCTTCGGTGTTTGACCTTTCTCACCATAATGCTTAAAAAGATAGTGAATAATATCCTGAGACTCGTAAAGTTTAGCCCCAGTATTTTCATCAATCAAAAAAGGAAATTGAATCTTACCACCAAGTGTTTTCACTTGATCTCGATAGACCCTTCCACCTTTCGGACAAGGATACACTTCGTAGTCAAGATTAAGTAAAGTCAACACCTCTCTTACACGACGACAGAATGGTGATCCTTCAAATTCGTAAAGCTTTAATGCTTTTTCTGGCTGTTTAGGAAACGGTGTACCTGAAGTCCCACGTCCACCTTCTGCAACAGCTGAAGCTAGCGCCTGAGCCACTTTTAATTGATGAATCACCATACTGATTACCTCGTTTTTGTTTTATTTAAATTAATCGACTAATTTTGTCTTGGACACAATAATTCCATTATTGTCTGCATAGATATAATCACCTGGTTGGATTGTGATATTTCCAATTTGAATCGTGATATTGGTTTCGCCCACCCCTTTACGATTACTTTTTTGAGGTATAGCCGCAAGTGCGTGCACGCCTAGATTTAAACTCGCAATGGCATCAACATCTCTGACACAACCATTAATAATGACACCACTCCATCCATATTTAACGGCAGACTCAGCAATCATATCTCCCATCAATGCACAACGCATGGAAGAACCACCATCTACAACTAAAACTTTGCCTTGCCCATCTGTAGCGAGTAACTCTTTTACTCGTGAATTGTCCTCAAAACATTTAACAGTGACAGCTTCACCCCCAAAGCTTTTTACACCGCCGTAACTTTTAAAGAATTTTCCATCAATAGATGGATACAATACTTGAATATCTAAATCAGGATGGTCATCCAGTAAATCACACGTCACAAATGTTGGCGTTGTCACTTTTTATACCCTCAGTTATGTTTTTGAATCTCTAAATTATCATAAATCTTAATTTTTTCATTTTGAGTTCTTGCGCTCACGACCATAGTATTAGCGACTTGCTCTGCTGTCACTGGCTTATATTTGAATGTATTTGGCAGAAATTGCGATACTCGCTTGAAAATACTCTGAGAAATATCCTCTAGTGTCCTTGTTTCAGCTCTTTCACCAATTAAGAGTGAAGGTCGAATGATCGCCAATTGATAGAGTGATAATGATTTTAGATAATTTTCTAACTTTCCCTTCACTTGATTATAAAAGAATGGAGATCTTTCATTCGCACCTTCCGCACTTACAATTGCAAAAAAAGTATCGGTATTCACGAGCAAATCAGCAAAATGAGCATTTATCTCAAAATCGATATTGTAAAAATTTTCTTTAGAGCCTGCTTTTTTAATTGTACTTCCTAGGCAACTAAACGCATGTGAGAATCCAGAAGCGTCCTCATCATTTAACATTAAAAAGTCATCAATGACCAACTGATCAACTTTAGTGAACTTTTCAAATTGTTCATCATGCTTACGAACAACTACGACAATTCTTTCGCAATCTACCAATTGATTCAAATGATTTACCAAAGATCGACCAACTAAACCAGTTGCCCCTATAACTATTGCACTTTTAATATTTTTAATCATTTTTTCGCCATTCCTTCCAATATTCATATAATCTAACGTGCTAACCGCATTTTATCTGCATCAAAAATGTTGTCAAAGCATGTCAAGACTTGACTTTGCCGCATCATTTAATCACAATATGGCACTTGTTTACGGGCTGGTGTAAATTCTTCTAATGTTTGTATTTAGTTGAAATTTCAGCCCGCCCAGACCAATCAATTTCAAGGAGTGCACGAGTGGCAAACTCTGCTCAAGCAAAAAAACGTGCTCGTCAAAACGTTAAAGCACGTAAACACAACGCAAGCTTACGTTCTATGGTTCGTACTTACCTTAAACGCACAGTAGCAGCGATCGCTGCAGGTGACTATGCAGCAGCTTCTGAAGCTTACAAAACTGCAGTACCTGTAATCGACCGTATGGCTGACAAAGGTATCATCCACAAGAACAAAGCTGCTCGTCATAAGAGCCGTTTAAATGCACAAGTTAAAGCTTTAGCTTCTAACTAAGTTGCGTTAAAAAAAGCCCTTTAAGGGCTTTTTTTATATCTTTAATTTATCAACAATACTTAAATAATATTAAAATTACTATCTTTCTTGCTCTACAAATTCACGAATAGATAATTCATTACATTCACCACGCCATATCCATTTCAATTTTGCATCTATGAATGCTTCACCTTCAAACCAAACAAACAAACCTTCCATCATTTCTGGCCAATCATGCTGACGAATCTGTGTTTTACCTGAAATCACAGCCAGAATACCAGCCAGAATAGTGTCATGGCTAACCGCCAAACTTAATCCATGATTCTGTTGAGGGTGAGTTTGATAAAGCAAATGTAAAACATCAACCACACCTGTAATTGGCTGCTTCATCCCAGGTAAGGTATTGTTTACAAAGCTATTAATAAAGCCCAAAGCACCTTGTTGCTTAAAATATGGCGCAGCTTGATCGATATCTAAAACGAAGCTACCAGGCTCGACCAAAAGCCCCTGCTCAACAATCTTAATATGATGGGTATTTGACTTAGGATTGATTTGATCAGCACCTTGAATCATCAGTGCAGCAGTATCAATACAACGTTGAATTGGACTAGAAATACAGTGTTCTATCATACGATCTGTTTGATCTATAAGATAAGCCCCCCAAGCCTGCGCCAGATCCTTACCTTGATCAGTTAATTGCAAATCATATCCAGCGAGTCCTTGACCCACCACCATTTCACGTATTGAGTGGCGAGTAAATAGTGTAACAGGCACAGCAACATCGGGCAGTAAGTCAACTGCTCTGAGCATACTTGGAGGAAGCAACTTCAGCGACATAATAATTCTAATAAATGAAATTAATTTGACTATAACACGATGAAATTATAGTTCCACTCCCCTAAAGTACATTTGACAACGCATCTAAAGCCAATTGCCTCATTTCAGGATCACGATATGCGATAAAACCATTATTCAAAACAGTATCACGCTGATTATAGGTAAATGGCACAGAATCTAAGGTCAATAAACCACCCCCTATACTCTCTAGCAAGCCTTGTCCAGCACTAGTGTCCCACTCAGAGGTTGGATGAAATCTTGGGTAAATATCTATCTCACCTTCAAGCATCATACAAAATTTATAAGCACTTCCAGCTTCACGACGTATAACCGGTATTTCTCTTTCAATATAATCAATATAGTGTTGATACTTAGGATTTTTACTACTATGACTGAGTCCAATTTGGATGGCATCGACTGGTGAGGCTTTAAATTTGCAATATTTTTCCCAAATATTGTTCATAAATGAATATTTATAAGGAAGATCCGTCAAATAGCCCATATACATAACTTGCTCTGTCGGCACGACTATGACTGAAAATACAGTTTGATGGTTCTGAATAAGACTCAGATTAATCGTAAATTCATCACGCTCATGAATAAACTCCTTCGTACCATCCAAAGGGTCTAGCATCCAACATTGAGGCCATTCATGTCGCTCCGAATAATCACTTTCTTCAGAAATGATTGGAATATCAGGTGTAAGTTTTGCAAGCTCTCTGAGCAGATATTGATTTACCTTTAAATCTGCTTGAGTTACAGGAGAATGGTCATCTTTTTCGTTGATTTTAAAATCACGTCCAGCACAATAGTTTTGATATTCTTCTAATAATATTTGGCTTGCAACAGCCAAAATCGGAACCAAATTTAACATTTGTTGATCTTGGGGAGCATGCGTTGTGATAAACATGGATAAAACCTATTTTTTCTGGCGCTACACACTCTAAGCACGACGATCATATTAAGAACCTCAGCCTAAAATGCAGCGTGATTTAATTTGCATTGTTGGATTTATATTAATAGTAGCAAACCTATAAAATATAACCACTTTGAAACACATAACCCATTTCAATCATAAGAACTCTAACACTTTTAAAACAAAATCCGAAGCGTGATTGCCAACAACCCTCAATACATCTTAAATAACACCCGCAATAGTTCCAAAAATCAGAGAGCGCCTTAGAGTCAGTATCAACATAAAAAAACAAGCCTTCTTAAAGAAGGCTTGTTTTTTATTTTTGCTCTTTGACTGGACTTTCAGGCTGTTCATTCGGTTTTTTTACAGGCTCTTTATTTTTAAAAGAGTCCTGATTCCCTTTATCCTCATTAGATTCTTTGTGTGGTTTCGAACTATTATCATGTTTTGTCATACTTCAAACTCCTATGCACCATTTTCAAAAAATATGATGCTTTCATAGCGACTTCTATACTATTTTTGTATTCATTCTCAATATCTAAATTTGTGACCTCACACATCTAATTCGATATAATGCGAATGGAATGAAATATAGAAGTCACCACGCACACCCATTCTTGAAGTTCAATTTTAAAATGCTGATGCGAGTTCAACCTTTTGCATCAAATGATGGTGTAAGTCGATATTTAAATAACGCCCATTTTGTTGTTTTTATTTGTGCTAAATTGCAACAATACCTGAGGAAAGATGAATGAATAAACCCATCATCATGTTCGACATGGATGGAACCCTACTCGATCTTGCTTTTGACGATTTAATTTGGAATCACAAACTCCCTGAGCGACATGCCAAAACTCATCAAATCAGTTTAGATCAGAGCAATCAAATTCTATTTAAATTTTATCAAGATCATAAGCACACGCTCGATTGGTATTCTACGCGCTTTTGGACAGCCAAAGTCGGCGTTGATACCTTTCAGCTTCAACACGATCACAAAGAATTCATCAAGCTGAGACAGGGATGCATTGCGTTATTATCAAGTCTTAAGCAAGCTGGATACCGAATGTGGTTAGTCACCAATGCTGATGAAAGAGGTTTGGCATTGAAAATGAATCAAGTTGACCTCACCTCTTATTTTGAAGTGATGATCAGCAGCGAAACGATCGGTTTTGCTAAAGAGCGTTTTGAATTTTGGGATCAATTACAGCAAATGCACCCATTTGAACCTCGTCACTGCGTTCTCGTTGATGATACTGCGGTTGTACTCGAAGGTGCTAAATCTTTTGGTATTGAGCATCTAATCACAATTACCCAACCATCTAGCGCTCAACCTGAGCGCGAAAGGTCTAAACTTCAGTATCCTGCAATCAATGATCTAAGATCATTAATCCCCTATTTAGACCAAATTAACCATGAGAAAGAAATGAATGTCAAAACAGCATGAAACTAAAATCACAGATTCAATGCGAATTGATAAGTGGCTTTGGGCAGCACGCTTTTTTAAAACCCGCTCAATTGCCAAAGCAGCAATCGAAGGTGGTAAAGTTCATCACAACAATGATCGTGTTAAAGTTTCTAGAGAAGTACGTGTAGGAATGGAGTTAACGATTCAGCAGGGATTTGAAAAGAAAACCGTCATTGTGAAAGCATTATCATCTGTACGAGGCGGGGCACCTACTGCACAATTACTCTATGAAGAAACTGAAGTCAGTATCGCGCGTCGTGAGTTGCTTTCTGCACAAAGAAAATTGCATAATCTTGCACGACCAGATCATCGACCAAGCAAAAAAGATCGACGTGATATTACAAGATTCCGTCAACAAAATGGTCAGCAATATGACGAAGTTTGGTCATACGATGATGAATAAGTTAAAGCGACAAATACTGTCGTTTTGAAGTTTAAAATTATAGAACAGTCCGATTTTTTCTGTCACTATAAATGCCGTGGACATTAGACTTAATTAAAGACATCCACTTAAGTTATCAGTGATTTACATCGTTTTGAGGTTATGAGATGGATGATAATAAAAGCAAAGCACTGAGTGCTGCTTTAAGCCAAATTGAAAAACAATTTGGTAAAAATACGGTAATGCGCCTTGGTGACAATACTGTTCAAGCTGTAGAAGCTGTATCTACAGGCTCTCTTACATTGGATATCGCACTAGGTATTGGTGGTTTACCTAAAGGCCGTATTATTGAAATTTATGGTCCAGAATCATCAGGTAAAACCACCATGACACTTCAAGCGATTGCGCAATGTCAAAAAGCTGGTGGTACTTGTGCATTTATCGATGCTGAGCATGCTTTAGATCCTCAATATGCTCGCAAACTTGGTGTAGATATCGATAACTTATTGGTGTCACAACCTGATCACGGTGAACAAGCACTTGAAATTGCAGATATGCTGGTACGATCTGGCGCTATCGACTTAATTGTTGTCGATTCTGTTGCAGCCTTAACTCCTAAAGCCGAAATTGAAGGTGAAATGGGTGACTCTCATATGGGTCTACAAGCACGCTTGATGAGCCAAGCATTGCGTAAAATTACAGGTAATGCAAAGCGCTCCAACTGCATGGTGATCTTCATTAACCAAATTCGTATGAAAATTGGTGTCATGTTTGGAAGTCCAGAAACCACTACTGGTGGTAATGCGCTCAAATTCTATGCTTCTGTACGCTTAGATATTCGCCGCATTGGTCAAGTGAAAGAAGGCGATGAAATAGTTGGTTCTGAAACACGCGTTAAAGTGGTGAAGAACAAAATGGCACCTCCTTTCCGTGAAGCATTATTCCAAATCATGTACGGTAAAGGTACAAATCAGCTTGCTGAATTGGTCGATCTCGCTGTACAACAAGAACTTGTTCAAAAAGCTGGTGCTTGGTATTCATACCAAGGCAACAAGATTGGACAAGGTAAGAACAACGTGATTCGTCACCTTGAGGAAAATCCTCAACTTGCGCAAGATCTTGATCGCATGATTCGTGAACAGTTGTTAACCACAGCGACACCAGCTCCAACTGAAGAAAATGACGAAGAAGCAGATTTATTTGAAGTATAAGTTTTCAAAAATTTGAAATCGAAGCGCCCAAATTCTGGGCGCTTTTGTTTAAGTGCATGGATTTAAAATGTCAGAGAAGTTTCCCAAGTTCATTCATTATGAGCAATTAAAATCAATAATGAATGAAGATGAACCTCAACATCTCATCAATGATCAACACTCGGCTAGTCAACACCTAACCGATCAAGCACCAGATGAATGTGATTTAGATGATACTCATTCTTCAGTTCTAGCACAGAATAAAAGCTTAACAGGGACTCGTTTGAGATCGTATGCATTTGCAGTCTTAACTCGCAAAGAATACTCAAAAAAAGACTTAATCGATAAACTTGCTTTGTATGCACAAAATAAAGAAGAGGTTTTGAGCTTAGTTGATGAGCTAGCGCGAGAAAATTATCAAAGTGATGCTCGCGTTGCAGAAATGACGGTACGCAGCCAATTACGTAAAGGAAAAGGCCCAAATCGAATAAAGCTAGCGCTTAAAAGCAAACACGTTGATAAAGCGTTGGCTGAACCAGAAATGGAAGAAATAGATTGGTATGAACAAGCATACTTATTGAAGGTCAAAAAATATGGCTATGAAGTTGCTCAGGACGCAAAATTAAAAGCAAAACAAATTCGCTTTTTACAATATAGAGGCTTTGAACTGGATGCGATTATGAAAGCTATAAAAAGAAAAGAGAATGAAGAATAAGAAATAAAATTATTATAATGGTGGCAACCCTACTAGCAAAACTCCGGCACATCATAGTTCTGATACCGTTGCTACCTTCCGGTCCTGGCGGGGTTCTCAGAGTACAATTGCGAAGCCACCAGCAGGGCTACCATTGCAAGAACAGAGTATAGAGATTTTTAACGATCTTGCAAGACCATAATGGGCTTTAAAGGCACTAAAAAAGTTCAAGTGAATATTTACTAATCTATTAACAACAAACTTGATATTTTTCATCTAAATAACTTCAACTTAAATTTCTTCATTTATACAGTTTCATTGTAAATTTATATTGATTTTAAATGCTATGACGTTTTTAATGATCTGATTATTAAGAATTGAAAATACTCAAAGTTCAAATTTGAGTATGGATACAAATGGAATAATGAACATGCTCAATAAGCGTACTTTTCTTGCACTAGCATTGATGAGCTCAACATCAGTTTTTGCCAATATTCCTATCGAATCAAAAGGATTAAGCCAAAATTCAAGTTTGAACCAAACAGCAGTCGCAGTGAATAACACCGCTACCGCTCCTACCAACACCAGTTGGCAACTTATCCAACAAAATCAACGCTTAGAAAATCAAATTCGTGCACTTCAAGGCAAATTAGAAGAACAAGAACATCAAATTAATCAACTGACCAACGAATTAAAAAATCGCTATACAGATCTAGATCAAAGATTAGAACTCCTTCAACAAAAAATTGATCCTGTGGAGGAGTCCAATACCGAAGATCCTAATGCTGCACCACCCGCTCCCAATGAGCCAACTGCACCAAGCACTAGCACTAACTCAAATACCACAGCATCACAAAATGCAACGAACTTGAATCAAACCAACCAACAAGAACTTGATAAAGCAGCTTATACAGTTGCCTTAGATGCATACAAGCAAGGTGGCGCAAAAAAAGCTATTGCACCTATGCAAAACTTTGTACGTAACAATCCAAATAGTGTGTATACAGGTAATGCCTATTTTTGGTTAGCTGAGTTCAATTTAGCAATTGAACCACCCAATTATGAAGAAGCAAGAAAACACTATGAAACTGTCGCTTCGAAGTTTCCAAATTCAGGGAAAGCAGCGCGATCTTTATATCAGCTGTATAGCATCGCGAAAGATGTAAATAAAAATGTTCAAACTGCTGAAATTTACAAAAATAAATTATTAAGCACATATCCTGACTCAGAAGAAGCTGGATATTTCAAAAAAAGTTAAATAAAAAAGACATCATAAGATGTCTTTTTTTATGCTAGCAAAAGCCCTTAACGAACAATACCGCGCTTAGATTCATTCAGAGAATCTATAAGGAGCTGTGCTTCAGAAACATTTGGTAAAATTTCAGCAGTAATCTGCTCAATGGCTTGTTGTGTCGTCAGACCACTCTTATAAATCAACTTAAATGATTCTCGCAAACCATTGATTACATCTTTGGACCAACCCTTACGACGCATACCTTCTACATTCATTCCAAATGCATGCGCCGGATTACCAGACACCATCACATAAGCAGGCACATCCTTCAAAATCAATGATGCTCCACCAATCATGCTGTATGAGTCGATCTTACAGAATTGATGAATACCTGAGTTACCACCGACAACAACGAAGTCACCAACATGCACATGACCTGCGACACCAACATTGTTTGCAAAAATGTTGTTATTACCCACCACACAGTCATGCGCAATATGCGTATTCACCATCAACAGATTATTACTACCAATTTTAGTAATACTTTGATCCTGCACTGTACCGCGATGCAGACTGCAATGCTCACGAATTTTGTTGTTGTCTCCAATCTCAAGCCAAGTTTCTTCACCTGCATACTTAAGATCCTGACACACCTCACCCACACTGGCAAACTGGAAAATTTCGTTTGATTTACCGATGCGAGTATATCCACCAACCACCACATGAGAATGTAATACTGTCCCACTATCAATCGTCACATGAGGACCAATAATCGAATAAGGACCAATTTTTACATCAGAAGCAATCGTTGCCGTAGGATCAATAATTGCTGTAGGGTGGATTAAATCACTGTTACTCATGCTTGCTCTAATTTCTGATGAGAGATAATAATTTCAGCTGTCGCTGCAATTACACCATCAACGCTCGCACTACAAAGATACTTGTAAATACCACGTTTCTGCATTACAAGCTCTGATTTTAACACGAGTTGATCACCAGGAACGACTTGTTTTTTAAAACGAACTTTTTCAGCGCCAGCGAAAAGAAAAAGTGAACCAGGTTTGGGTTTTTCATTGTTCATGATAAAGCCAAGAACGCCAGAAATTTGTGCCATCGCCTCAACGATTAAGACACCCGGCATGATTGGATAACCTGGAAAATGACCTTGCATAAACTCTTCATTTATGGAGACATTTTTAAATCCGACAATTCCATTCTCAGTCACTTCTGTAACACGGTCTACCAATAGAAATGGATAACGATGCGGCAAATATTCACGAATTGTTTGAATATTCATCGGCAATTCAGGAATTGAAAAAGATAAAGTAGACTCTGTCATATTATTTACGCAATTTTAAAGTTGATTCGATTGACTCTAACTGAGCCTGCATATCATCTATTTGTTTGACTAATTTGGTCAATGGCACATCTGCTAATTGTCTTAGACGAACAACTGTTCGTTTCCAACGAGAATTTTCGAGCAATCCCATTCCTGAAGAATATGTACCAGCTTCTAAAATGCTACCTGTGACCATTGACATTCCAGTTAGCGTCACATTATCTACAATTTTTAGATGTCCTGAGATACCACAAGCACCTGCAAGGATACAGTTTTTGCCAATCACAGTACTGCCCGCGATACCGCATTTTGCAGCAATCGCAGTATTTTCACCGATTTGAACGTTGTGTGCGACTTGCACAAGATTATCAATAATCACACCATCATGAAGTATAGTGTCATCCAAAGCGCCACGATCAATACTACAGTTAGAACCAATTCTGACATCATTTCCAATTTGAACAGACCCGAGTTGAGCAATTCGGTTCCACTTACCTTGATAAGGAGCAAAGCCAAAACCCTCTCCTCCAATTACGGTATTCGCATGGATACGAACACGTTTAGCAATTTTAGATCGACCCGTAATCGTGACATGCGAATCAATGAAACAATCCTCACCGATTTCAACATACTCATCAATTTTAGTTTGCGAATGAATTACTGTATTTGAACCAATCACGGCATGTGGGCCAACTACAACGTAATGACCAATGTATACATTATCTCCAATCATAGCACTCGGATCGATTACTGCGGTGGCCTCGATTCCACGTTGCACAGTTTTAGATTCGAACACATGAGTTAAAATCGCGAAAGCAAGATACGGATTTTGTACGACAATAAAATTATTATGCTGATTAAGCTGAGCCTGCATCTCAGAAGTGACAATTAAGGCACCTGCTTGAGATGAAATCGCTTCGTCTAAATACTTATCAGAATTTACAAAAGAAATTTGGTTTGAGTTCGCTTGAGTTAAACTTGCAAGACCCTCTAGCAACAGATCTGCATCACCAATAACTTGGCCTTGTACAAGTTTGGCCAAGTGATCGAGACGAAATTGATTTGATTTCATTGACTATTTGATTGCATTAACCTTTTGAATCATTTTAGCAGTTAAATCGTATTTTGGGTCATATGCCAAGGCAGCATTTTTATTTAAAACTAAATCAAGATTATTTTCTTTGCGCAATTGTTCAGCAATTTGTTTAATTCTTGAGTCAAAAACTTTGTTTGTATTTTGAATGGTGCTTTGAACACGTGATTGAACAGTCTGTTGTAAAGATTGAAATTCGTTCATCTTCGTTTGATATTGAGAGGATAGTTGCTGGGCATTCGATTGATTGGCTTGAGCTGATTTAGCCAACGCTTCAATTTCTTTACCTAACTGTTCCAACTTTACCGTTTGCGGTTTAATTGTCTGCTCAAGCTGAGCATTCTGCTGCTTTAAATACGTGCTATTTTCTACCACTTTTTCTAAATCGATTACCCCATATCCTGCTGCATGTGCAAAGCCAACTACAGATGTGAGTAAAGCCGTTGATATCATTGTTTTAAATATATTCATTATTATTCCTTTTAAGGCAAAAGGCCGTACTAGAAAGTACGACCAATTTCAAATTGAACAGACTTAGTTTCATCACCAGGCTTATCATTCAGTGGGTACGCATAGCTTAATGATAGTGGACCAATCATCGTAATCCATGTGAAGCCTACACCAACACTATAACGCATATTTCCGGCATCGAAGCCAAAGTTATCTTTACAGTACTGTCTAGCATCGAATGCCGTCGGATTGGTTGCGCCAAAATAAATATTTCCAGTAGGTACGTCACATTGAGTGTCGAACACTTGAGCACCTTCTGCAAAAATAACAGGACGGACCTGTCGCGCCCAGTCGCCTTTGAAAGGAACTGGTAAGATTAATTCAGTGCCAAATTGAACTAATGCATTACCCCCCACCTCTTCAGGGTTTCTATCTTCTCTAGTTAGAGCAGCATCTGTAATACTCGGATATTTTGGACCTAATGTACTATTATCGTAACCACGAACAGATCCATAACCACCAGCGTAATAGTTTTTATAGAATGGTAAATCATTACCGAAACCTACCTTACCATAACCACGCCATACAAAATCCTTTCCTAAAGGAATAAAGGCTTGAGTATCGTATGTTACCTTCTGATATTCAACATCACTACCCGGCAATGCAATCTCTGCATTAACACGATGAGACATACCCGACGTTGGGAAGCGTGGATTATTTAATGTGTTATAAGACCAACCTAAATTTAAACTATAAGTAAAGAAATCACCTTTAAACTCATTACCGTACTCAACTTCAGGTTCAGAGCAAGGTTCATAACCAATTACATTACCGTTATCATCTTTAATTGGCTCTAAGTCGACTGGACAATACTTACCAGTACTTGTTTCCCTACCACCATTGGCAAGTAAATAATCACGTACATAAGTAGAAACAAATGGACCAGTCGTTACTTCAGTTTGATCAATATTAATACCAGCACTTAAGCTCTGATTCTCATCAATTGGGTAACCAAAGCTCAGACCACCACCGAAGCTATCTGTAACATAATTGTTAACGTTATAGTCTTCGTCTAATTTCGTCTTACGATAATAGAGATTGTAACCACGGCTGACACCATCAATTGTAAAGTATGGATCAGTAACACTTAGGTTATAATAATCTTGTGTCTCAGAACGAGAAAGATCAATCGCTACACGGTTACCTGTACCTAAGAAGTTAGTTTGACTTAAGCCTGCTTGGAATGTGATACCACCATTTTGCGAATAACCAACAGCTAAAGTACTTGATCCTGAGTGTTGTTCTTCAACAGCGATATTCAAATCGATTTGATCAGGCGCTCCTGGAACACGTACAGGCTTAACATCAACTTTGCTGAAAAATCCAGTACGCATCAAACGGACTTTTGAAAGATCAATTTTTTCATTACTCGCTAATGCACCTTCCATCTGGCGCATTTCACGACGTAAAACTTCATCAGCAGTCTTGGTATTACCTGTAAAATTAATACGTCTAACCGTAACTTGCTGACCCGGATTGATGTAATAATTCAAATTAACTTTTTTTGTTTCATTGTCAATTTGAGGCACAACATTAATTTCCGCATAGTAATAACCAGCATTACCATACTTACGCTGTAACAACTGTTTTACTGCATTCACCAACTCTTGTGAGTAAGTTGCATCATCTTTATAAATCTTTAGTGCACGAAGATCTTCGTCTTTATATAAAGCATCACCTAAAAATTTAGTTTCACCAAATTTAAATTGCTCACCCTCATTCATTGAAACTTCAATGAAAATATTTTTTTTATCTTCACTGATATTCAAATTAGAGTTGGTAATTTCAAAATTGATATAACCTTTATTAAGGTATAAAGCTCTTAATGCTTCAAGGCTTGCTGCCATTTTTTCACGCGCATAGCGATCATTTCTGGAAATGACAGATAACCATCCGCTTTCCTTGACAGCAAAGACTTGCTTAATTTCATCGTCTTTAAATACAGTATTACCAATTAAATTAATTTCAAAAACTTTAGCTGGTTTACCTTCAATGAAATTAATATTGACATCTACACGGTTATTAGCTTTTGCAACAGTTTCAACCTGAATATCAGCATTGTAGCGACCTTGTTGTGAATACTGTTGTTCAAGCTCGGTTTCTAGCGTCTGAAGTGCAGATTTAGTGAGCACCTCACCTTCAGCTAGACCCATTTTCTTCAAGCCCTCTTCCAAGGCTTCTTTTGGAATGAGCTTATTACCCTTAAAATTGATTTTAGAAATAATAGGACGTTCAACGACTTTAAAAACCAAAACATCGTTTTCTTTAAAAGCTTGAATATCATCAAACGAATTAGAGGCATACAAGGCACGAATCGCATTCGCAATCACTGGATCATTAATGCGATCCCCAGCATTCACCGGTAACATTGCGAGTACATTAGCCTGCGTTAGTCGAACTAATCCATCAACACGCACATCCCGCGCGATAAACTCGTCTGCTGCATATACTTGTTGTACTGCTGCCATTGCGCTAACGAGTGCCAATGGCATAAATAAATGTTTGTGCTGCATGCCTATTGTTTTCCAGTAAGTTAATTATCCATCTATAACGCTTATAAACGCATAAAATCATTAAATATTGCGAGAAACATCATACTTCCCAGCAACACCATACCAATTTTTAATCCAACCAATTGTATTTGTTCAGAAACAGGTTTACCACGAATTAATTCAATTATGTAATAAACTAAATGCCCACCATCCAACATCGGAATCGGAAGCAAATTTAATATCCCCAAACTTACACTCATTAATGCCATAAATGAAATGAAAGTTTGCCACCCCATTTCAGCACTTTGACCTGCAACTTTAGCGATCGTAATTGGACCCGAGAGATTATCCAACCCAATCAATCCACGAATCATTTTGACAATTGAGCCAAGGATCATAGATGATAATTGACCCGTTTTCTCAAGCGCAACCACAAAAGCTTCCGCTGGATTATATTGAATAGTATGCTTATATTCAGCAGGAATATTGATCTGACCAGATTGAGCTTGAACTCCCAACATTCCTGTCGTATTCCCCATATTGTCGCGCTTCCCTTGGGGCATGACCTTTAATTGAACGATCTCGCCTTGACGCATCACCTCAATATTCAATAGTTTTTCTGGTGATTTTTGTACTATATCAACAACTTCAAACCAATCGTTAATTTTTTTATTATCAATCGCGACAATTACATCACCTTTTTTCATCCCTTGGCGTATAGCAGCACCATCTTCAGATAATTTATGCACAACTGGTTGAATATGAGGTCGATATGGTAAAAATCCCAAGATATCCAAAGGTGATTGAGACTGATCTTTTAAAAAATGCTGAATCGGTAAATTAAAAGTTTGTACCTGACCATCACGATCAGCTTGAATTTGAATCGTACCAGTTTCACCTACGCGATCAATCAGCGCATAATTCAATTTTTCCCAAGTTGGCGTCGCAGTTCCATCCACAGCTATGATTTTATCACCAGAACGCATCTCTACTTGTGCGGCTGGCGTATTTTCAATCACTTTACCAATTCGAGTGTTTAATTGTTCTTGTGCTGGTAAGAATAGAATCCAAAACAGTAAAACGGCAAAAATTAAATTAACGAGGGGTCCCGCAGCAACGATTGCAATTCGTTTTAAAGGGGATTGCCGATTAAACGCATAAGGTAAATCTTCCGCACTTACATTACCTTCACGCTCATCCAACATTTTTACATAACCACCTAAAGGTAATGCAGAGAGCTGATATTGGATACCCGATTTTTTAGAGGTCCACTTTAAAACTGTTGGACCAAATCCAATTGAATACACAAGAACCTTAACGCCAAGTTTTCGTGCTACCCAGTAATGTCCAAATTCATGAATTGCAATCAATGGACCTAGAAGCAAAATAGCCGCGACGATAATGAAAAGTATATTCATCTTAGGTACTCAGTGAATTCGTGAGTTGAATAGCATAGCGACGTGCAAGCGCATCAGTCTCTAAGATTAGCTCTAAAGAATCAGCATTTGAATTTTGAACATGATTCAAAGTGGATTCAACAACTTTAGGAATATCTAAAAATTTGATTTTATCTTTTAAAAATGCTTCAACCGCGATTTCATTTGCAGCATTTAAGATCGCAGGCGCCAATCCTCCAGATTTCATTGCTTCACGAGCCAATTGCAACGCTGGAAAGCGTACAATATCAGGCTGCATAAAATTAAGCGTATCGTATAGAAATAAATCTAGCGGAGGAACATGTGTTTCAATCCGATCTGGCCATGCAAATGCATGTGCAATCGGCGTACACATATCAGGATTACCCATTTGAGCCAAAGTACTACCATCAACATACTGAACCATTGAGTGAATAATACTTTGTGGGTGCACAACCACTGTAACAAAATGTTCTTGAATTGAAAATAAATGACAGGCCTCGATCAACTCGAGACCTTTGTTCATTAGCGTTGCCGAATCAACTGATATCTTCTGCCCCATAGACCAATTAGGGTGCTTACAAGCCTGTGCAGGTGTCACCGTACTGAGCTCATCAAGCGTATGATGCAAAAATGGACCGCCAGAAGCAGTCAACAAAATTTGTGAGACACCTAACTGGGGTTTACCAGCTGTATCTAATTGCAAATAATTTTGAGGCAGGCACTGAAATATTGCGTTGTGTTCAGAATCTACAGGTAATAATAAGGCTTTATTCTCTTTAGCGGCCTTCATCATGATGTCACCAGACATCACCAACGATTCTTTATTTGCTAGAAGAACACGCTTACCCGCTTGAACAGCAGCGAGTGTTGGCAACAATCCCGCTGCACCTACTATCGCCGCCATTACAATATCAACCTGAGGATGCTCAGCAACAGCGATCAAACCCGATTCATCGGAGAGAATTTCGGTTGAAGTGATATTTTTTAATTTGAAAAATTGATGTAGTTCATCCACTTTCGCCGAAGGTACAACAGCATACTGTGGATGATATTGTTGACATATTTCGCTTAACTGCTCTACACGACTAAATGCAGATACCGCAAAAACATTGTACTTCTCTGGATGTCGATCAATGACTTTTAAGGTACTTTGTCCAATTGAACCCGTTACACCTAATATACATACTGATTGAGACATCTATAAATCTACACCAACAAGTTTTAAAACAAATATTCCCGCAGCAAAAATAGGTGCGGCAGCAAGCAATGAGTCAATGCGATCTAATACACCACCATGACCAGGCAAAATACGACCTGAATCCTTAATACCTGCACGACGCTTAATCATTGATTCAAACAAATCACCTTGAACTGAGCTAAATACTGTCAGCACAGATAGGAGTAAAAATAGAATATGCTCTACTGCGGTTAAATCTAAATAGTTAAATTGTACGAATAAGATAACAATGATGACTGTAATTACACCACCGATTAACCCTTCAATAGATTTATTCGGGCTCACCTCAGGTGCAAGCTTACGCTTACCAAGCTTCCTACCTACAAAGTACGCCCCACTATCAGCACCCCACACTAAGAGGAATAGATACATGAGCCACCAAGGTGAACTTATCCAGACTTCGTATATTGCCGATACTGCAGCACTAATAATCACTACACCAATCCAATTCAGTGAAGTGTTATACCACGCATCATAAAGAGGATATTTCTTAACCCAATAAATGGTAGTAACCCAAGTAATAATCGAAGCACTCCACAACAGCAGCACTAGATCATCAAAATAAAGCGCAATTGCAGAAAATACCGCAGTGATTACACCAAAGCATCCTGCTTTAAATTTATTCACTTGATCAGTTTGACGAGGCATGAGTTTAAACCACTCATAGCCAGCCCCCCCGGCAGCGATAATCATTAACGCTAACATTGGATAAATGGATGTAGTTGCAAACATACAGCTCAACACTACAGCCACTAAAATCAATGCGGTAATTATCCGCTCTAACATTATTAGTTCTCTATTTTCTCTTGTTGGACCTGCTCAGAAGTTTTTCCAAAGCGCCTTTCTCGCCCTAAAAACACACCAAAGGCATGATCCAATTCTTCTGTTGTGAATTCTGGCCACAACGTCTCAGTAAAATACAATTCAGCATATGCAGATTGCCATAATAAAAAATTAGACAATCGATAATCACCACCTGTACGAATCAATAAGTCGACTGGAGGTAAGTCACCTAAACTGACATGCTGAGCAAACAAATCAACATCAACTTGATCAACATCAATTTTTTGTTCTTTGACGAGTTGTGCTATTGTTTTAGCAGTTTGTGCGATATCCCACATTCCACCATAGCTCACAGCAATTGTGAGCGTCATTTCTGTGAAAGTAGCAGTCCTTTGTTCTGCTTGCAACATTAATTGTTGCAATTCTGGCGATAAACGAGAGCGATCCCCGATGAATCTGAGCCCAATCTGAAACTTTATCATTCGAGGAATTTGTTCATTAATCGTCTCTTGCAACAACTTCATGAGCAAATCAACTTCGTATTGAGGTCGATTCCAGTTTTCACTTGAGAAGGCATAAACAGTAAGTGCTTTTACACCCACTTTACGACAATGCTCTACAATCGGATCAAGGACATTTTTTCCTTCACGGTGTCCATCACCTTTTTGTAGATGTTTCTTTTTTGCAAAACGATTGTTGCCATCCATAATGATGGCAACATGTTGTGGCAGAAGCTCTGCTGAGATGGTCATTATATAGCTTAGACCTTCATCAACTCTGCTTCTTTTGCTGCTAAACGCTTTTCAACTTCAGCAACAAACTTATCTGTGATTTTTTGGATTTCATCGCCAGCACGACGCTCATCATCTTCAGAAATTTCTTTTTCTTTCAACAACGCTTTAATATCACCTAATACATCACGGCGAATATTACGAATCGCAACTTTTGCATTTTCAGCCTCGTTACGTGCCACTTTTTGCATATCACGGCGTGTTTCTTCAGTTAATGCCGCCATTGGTACACGAATTGAATCAGCAGTAATTGGGTTCAAACCTAAATCTGACTCACGAATTGCTTTATCGATTGCAGCAACCATGGTGCGCTCGAAAGGTTGAACAAGCAATGTACGCGAATCTTCAACACCAATGTTAGCAACTTGGTTTAATGGCACATCAGAGCCATAGTAAGGAACCATTACGCCGTTAAGAATTGATGGATGTGCACGACCTGTACGAACTTTAGCAAAACCATGCTCTAATGAGTCTAATGATTTATTCATGCGCTCTTCAGCATCTTTTTTAAGATCGTTAATCATGTGATCTTCCTTACCTAATTCTCAAAATTTAAATCAAAATAGTGTTTAGTATAAATAGCTTTGAAAGCCACGTACATCAATTAGTAACGTGAGTACCTTCTTTTTCACCCATAACCACTGACAATAACGCACCTGATTTATTCATATCGAATACTTGAAGTGGAACATTATGGTCACGGCATAAGCAAATCGCGGTTAAATCCATTACACCAAGTTTCTCATCTAAGACTTGGTCAAATGTTAATGCATCATATTTAACAGCGTCTTCATATTTGCTTGGATCTTTATTGTAGACACCATCCACCTTCGTCGCTTTGAGAATTAAGTTAGCCTCAATCTCAATACCACGTAAGCATGCAGCCGTATCTGTCGTAAAGAATGGGTTACCCGTACCCGCTACAAATACACAAACTTCACCATTATTTAAATGACGAATCGCATCACGGCTAGAATATGATTCTACAACTGTACCGATTGGTAATGCTGACATTAAACGGGTTTTGATATTACGACGTACCAATGCATCTCGTAATGCCAAACCATTCATCACAGTTGCTAGCATACCCATTTGATCACCTGTTACGCGACCAACCAACCCATCTTGCTGTAATTGGCTACCACGATAAAGGTTACCACCACCCACAACGATACCAACTTGCACACCTAGACCAACCAAGTGAGCAATAGATAAAGACATTTGATCAAGCACCTGCGCGTCGATACCCATATCTTTATTGCCTGCTAGCGCTTCGCCCGAAAGTTTTAGCAGAATACGACCAAAGCGTGGTTTTTTAGAATCTAACATCACAAACTCCAATATCCGAATTCATTTATATGTAATACTTCAAACAATTATGCGGTTTTAATTTCAATCAATTCTGCATAAAGGTCGTATTCATCCGCATCAGTGATTTTAACAACCAGTAAATCACCTGCTTTAATCTTGCTCTTATCAATATCTTCTACAAAGACATTTCCATCAATTTCTGGAGCATCTGCATAAGAACGCGCCACTGCAACTGGAAACTCTTCTTCTAGATCATCAACCAGCACGGTCATGGTTTGACCAATACGCTTTTGTAGCTTTGCAGCAGAAATTTCTTGCTGAACCTGCATAAAGCGTTCGTAGCGTTCCTGTTTAATTTCTTCAGGCACATGATCTGGCAGATCATTTGCAGTTGCACCTTCAACTGGAGAGTATGTAAAACAACCAACGCGATCGAGCTGAGCTTCTTTCAACCAATCTAGAAGTTGCACGAAATCCTCTTCAGTTTCACCCGGGAAGCCAACAACAAATGTTGAACGAATGACTAAATCAGGACACTTTTCACGCCAAACTTTTAAACGCTCTAGCGTGTTTTCACTATGCGCTGGACGCTTCATTAGTTTTAAAATTTTAGGGCTTGCATGTTGGAATGGAATATCTAAGTAAGGCAAGATCTTACCCTGTGCCATCAAATCGATAACTGCATCAACATGTGGATATGGGTAGACATAATGCAGACGTACCCAAATACCCAATTGACCTAATGCTTCACACATATCATAGAACTTAGTTTTTACAGGCTGACCATTCCAAAAATCAAGCTTGTATTTCGTGTCTACACCATATGCCGAAGTATCTTGAGAAATAACCAAGACTTCTTTAACACCAGATCGTTTTAAAGCCGCCGCTTCTTCTAATACTGAACCGACTGGGCGAGATACCAGATCGCCACGCATACTTGGAATAATACAGAAGGTACAACGATGGTTACAGCCTTCAGATATCTTCAAATATGCATAATGTTTTGGTGTTAATCGAATACCTTGTTCTGGCACAAGATCAATAAATGGATTGTGCTTAGGAGGCTCAGGAACATATTGATGCACAGCTTCCATTACTTCTTGATAAGCTGCTGCACCAGTAACTTTAAGTACATTTGGATGCATTTGACGAATTTTTTCTTCATCTTTACCCAAACAACCTGTTACGATGACGCGACCGTTCGCACTCATCGCCTCGCCAATCGCGTCTAATGACTCTTGTACTGCAGATTCAATAAAACCACAGGTATTAACAACAACTAAATCAGCACCGTCATAATCCGACGCTACATCATAACCTTCAGTTTTTAACTGAGTAAGAATTCGCTCGGAATCTACCAATGCCTTAGGACAACCTAAAGAAACAAAACCGACTTTGGGGGATTTCATGAATCTGCGCTCCACTAGAATCCGCGTATTGTATGTCTTTTCAATTCATAAAAACAGTTGAAAACCCCACTCTTTGCATAACGCACCAAAATATTCCCATAAATTTTAAAAAATATTGCAATCGCACCAATATGATGCATTATTAAATAAACCCAACTTTGCTTGAATATTTTGCAATCGCTTCGCGCTTTTTTTCTTAATAAATGAGTTCATTTTAGTTGTTTTTAACGATTTCAAACAAAGTTGGCTCATATTTTGCTTTATTTGAGGACGTTAAAATTAAATAACTCCCTCTTTGTGAGCAGTGATGGAAAAACTCATAGATGCAATTGCTCTATTTTAAGACAGGATTTTGAGGTTAATGAATCAACAACCAACGATTGATTACCGTTTACTCGTAGACAACTTGAGCACTGCGATACTTTTAGTCGATAGTGAATTAAATATTTTTTATTTAAATTCCTCATGTGAAGCACTCTTTGATATCAGCTTATTAAGAGCATCAGGTCAATCTGTGCTCAGTATTTTACAATCTCCAGGTGATTCATTTAACACAGAAGAAGCACTCACGAATACATTACTCACGGGGCAAGCTTATACCCGCCGTGAAGCGACTATTATTGTGAACTTTAAAGATGTACATGTTGACTATTCTGTTGCCCAACTTAACACTGGCAAAAGTTATCACCCCCTCCTTCTGATTGAACTCAATCCAATTGATCGAATGTTGAAAATTTCTAAAGAAGAAAATTTTATTCAACAACATCAGGTCGCACGCCAATTAATCAGAGGTGTCGCGCATGAGATTAAGAATCCATTAGGGGGCATACGTGGCGCAACTCAATTATTGGCACGTAGTTTAAATGATCCTGAATATAAAGAATTTACGGACATTATTATTAGTGAAGTAGATCGCCTGAGAAATCTTGCTGACACAATGCTCGGTTCTCGGCAGTTACCAAGCTATGAACCTGTAAATGTTCACGAGCCTTTGGAGCGTGTGCGTTCGTTAATTGTAAATCAAACGAAAAAGAAAATTAAAATTACTCGTGATTATGATCTTTCATTACCTGATGTTGAAGCAGATCGGGATCAACTTATTCAAGTGATGTTGAATATCAGTGTAAATGCTGTTCAGGCCATGACTGAAAACAAAGAGTTTTTTCAAGACACTCAACCTGAATTAACCTTGCGTACACGTATTCATCGCCTTGTCACGATTAACGGAACTTTACACCGCTCAACTGTTCGAATTGATATTGAAGATAACGGCCCTGGCGTTCCAGAAGAAATTTTGGAGTCCGTATTTTATCCATTAGTCACAGGACGCGCTAAAGGAACAGGCTTAGGTCTGAGCATCGCACAAAATATTATGCATCAACACAATGGAATGATTGAATGCCAATCCGTTCCGGGCAAAACCGTATTTAGTCTTTATATACCTTGGGAGTTAAACCATGTCGCGAAATAAAATTTGGGTAATAGATGACGATCGCGCCATGCGTTGGGTTCTAGAAAAAACATTTAAAGAAGAAGGTTTAGATGTTACCAGTTTCGAAGAAGCTCAATCTGCACTGGATCAGTTACTTGATGATACACCTGATGTAATTTTGACAGATATACGGATGCCAGGAATTGATGGTCTTACCTTTCTCGCTAAAGTCAAAGGTCATTATCCTGATCTACCTGTGATCATCATGACGGCACATTCGGATCTAGAGTCAGCAGTATCAAGCTATCAAACGGGTGCTTTTGAATATTTACCAAAACCATTTGATATTGATGAGGCTTTAGCACTTGTCAATCGTGCCATCATGCACATTAATAAGCTCCAACAACAAGAATCTGCGAAATCAACCGTACAGCCAATTCAATCAACTGAGATCATTGGAGAATCTCCTGCAATGCAGGAAGTCTTCCGAGCAATTGGACGTTTGTCGCAATCACACATTACGGTATTAATTAACGGTGAGTCAGGTACAGGTAAAGAGTTAGTCGCTCATGCATTGCATCGTCATTCACCTCGTAGCAGCAAGCCATTTATTGCGCTTAATATGGCTGCCATTCCGAAAGATTTGATTGAAACTGAATTATTTGGTCATGAAAAAGGTGCATTCACTGGCGCTAATACTCAGCGACAAGGTCGTTTTGAGCAAGCCAATGGCGGTACATTATTCCTTGATGAAATTGGGGACATGCCATTCGAAACCCAAACGCGCTTATTGCGTGTTTTAGCTGATGGCGAGTTTTATCGCGTCGGTGGACACATTCCAGTGCGTGTTGATGTCCGCATTGTCGCTGCGACTCACCAAGATCTAGAAAAATTAGTACATGATGGACGCTTCCGTGAGGATCTTTATCATCGTCTGAATGTAATTCGTATTCATATTCCTAAACTTGCTCACCGCTCGGAAGACATTCCGATGCTCGCACAACACTTTCTCGCACGAGCAGGTAAAGAACTTGGTGTAAGTCCAAAGATTTTACGTACAGAAACTATTGAATACATGAAACAGTTGCCTTGGCAAGGTAATGTACGTCAACTTGAAAACACATGTCGCTGGCTGACAGTGATGATTACTGGACGAGAGGTTTACCCAGAAGATCTTCCTTCTGAGTTAAAACAACTGCCAATCCAAAAATCTGATGATCCAAATCATCCACACAATCAAGCAGATCGTATCGCTATTCAGCATTGGGATGAGTTGCTTAGTCAGTGGGCTGTACAAAAACTCAAAAATGGTGAAATGAAATTATTGGATATCGCCACGCCTATGTTTGAACGCACCTTAATTAATGCGGCACTACAACAAACTCGAGGAAGAAAACGCCATGCTGCTGAGCTTTTAGGTTGGGGTCGCAATACCTTGACTCGTAAGCTAAAAGAATTAGGAATGGATACTGCTGAAGATGATGAAGATGAAGTCGTAAGCACTACAGCCGAGTAAACTTCTAGATTTAGGTTAATCAACACAATTGATTAACCTATTCTTCATCATAATTCTAAAATTTTAAATCATGCTCAATATAAGATACAAAAAGATGAGTCCAAATGAATAATAATCACTTAAAGCATAAAATTTATCTAGGTATCATCTTCTGCCTTATTTCTTCACCCTCCTTTGCCACAGTCGGCGGTCCCGAGACAATAGAAGTACTAGGTTCAGATATTAAAGATCAGAAAATATATTATTTACGCCATTACCATGATGAATCTGGTCGACCACCAACACTTTATTATTATTTGCTCAACAGCAGAAACCCACATAAAGCGATTGAGGTTCAATCCATTTATACCCCATTAAATAGCCGAAATCACATTACTGAAATTCAGCATGCGCTACGCAAAATTCAAAGTATTCAAGCTCGCCTTGTCAAACCAACACCATTAAGCCCCAAGACTGCTAAACTAAAATTCAATAGACAAAGAGAACAGACTGGAAATTTTTGGTTAAACGTGCCAGAAATTAAAGTAAGTAAATTCCAATCTCAGGTACAACTCAGCCAAAGCTCTGATCCTTCAATGTATAAAAGTCAACAATTCGAGAATATTCGATATCATCGTAATTTACCTCAGATCAAAAAACTTTACGCATTTCCTTACACTTTCCCCGATTATCGCGTTGCAGTCATTAGTTACATGGGTATTCCTACTGAAACAGGCTACGAAAAACAAGATGCCATTTTACTCAGCTCAACAAAATAAAAAGCTCCCGAAGGAGCTTTTTATTATGCTTTTTAAGCACGCTGTTCAATTGGTACAACTTTGCGTAATTCAGGTCCTGTGTAATCTGCACTTGGTCGAATAATACGGTTGTCCGCACGCTGCTCCATCACATGTGCCGCCCATCCTGTTACACGAGACATCACAAAAATTGGCGTGAATAGCTTCGTTGGTATACCCATAAAGTGATAAGCAGAAGCATGGAAGAAATCAGCATTACAGAATAATTTTTTCTCTCGCCACATGACTTCTTCACAACGTACTGATACTGGATATAAAACTGTATCTCCTACATCTTTGGCCAAGCGTTCAGACCATACCTTAATAATCCCATTACGTGGATCATTGTCTTTGTAAATTGCATGACCGAAGCCCATGATTTTTTCTTTGCGTTCAAGCATACCCAGCATTTCACGCTCAGCTTCTTCAGGAGAGCTCCACTGCTCAATCATATCCATTGCCGCTTCATTTGCACCACCATGCAGTGGACCACGCAATGAGCCAATCGCACCTGTAATGCACGAATGTAAATCTGATAACGTCGAAGCACACACGCGCGCCGTAAACGTAGAAGCGTTAAATTCATGCTCCGCATAGAGAATCAATGAAACATTCATGACTTGTTCATGCAATTCATTAGGTTTTTCGCCACGCAATAAATGCAAGAATTGAGCACCAATTGAATCGTCATCAGTACTTTCTTCGATACGAACACCATCATGGCTATATCGATACCAATAACAAATAATGGCTGGCAATGTTGCCAAAATACGATCAGCTACATCTTGCTGCTCACCAAAGGACTGTTCTGTTTCTAAGTTACCCAACATAGAAACACCAGTACGCATAACATCCATAGGATGTGAGTCTGCTGGGATACGCTCAAGCACTTCTTTTAGTGCTTGTGGTAATGCTCTCAGTGATTTTAGTTTTGCTTTATAGTCCGCAAGTTGTTGCGCCGTAGGTAGTTCACCAAAGAAAATTAAATATGCAACTTCTTCAAATTGGCAGTTTTCCGCCAAATCCTGAACATCATAACCACGATATGTTAAGCCTGCACCACTTTTCCCAACGGTTGAAAGTGCTGTTTTACCTGCGACTTGTCCACGCAATCCTGCGCCAGTCAATACTTTTCCTTCAGCCATTTTTTTATTTCTCCTGAGTGAATAGCTTATCTAGTGTGTTTTCGAAAGTATGATAATCAAGGAACTCGTATAATTCTTTTCGTTGTTGCATTTTATCAATAACATTCACTTGCGTGCCATCTTTACGAATTGAATGCATTACTTCTAATGCTGCTTTCTGCATCGCACGTGTCGCAGACAATGGGTATAACACCATTGAAATCCCCTGTTCTGCTAGCTCTTCGGTTGTATAATAAGGGGTATCACCAAATTCAGTGATATTCGCTAGCACAGGCACACCTACAGCATCACAGACTGTTTTATACATCGTTATATCAGTCATCGCTTCCGCAAAAATAGCATCAGCTCCAGCTTCAACACATGCACATGCACGATCAATGACGGCTTGAAGCCCTTCTTTTTGCAGCGCATCCGTACGTGCCATGACCACAAAATTAGAATCAGTTTTTGCATCAACAGCAGCCTTAATACGGTCTACCATTTCTTGTTGTGACACAATTTCTTTATTCGGACGATGTCCGCAGCGTTTTTGCGCAACTTGGTCTTCAATATGAACAGCAGCAGCTCCAGCTGCGATCATTTGCTTGATACTTCGTGCAATATTAAACGCACCACCCCAACCTGTATCAATATCCACAAGTAAAGGTGTATCTACACGTTCAGTGATACGACGAACATCTTCAAGCACATTATCTAAACTCGTCATTCCCAAATCAGGAAGACCATAGGAATAGTTTGCAACACCTGCGCCCGATAGATAAATTGCTTTATAGCCAACTTGTTTTGCCATCATTGCTGCATATGCATTTACAGTTCCGATGATTTGTAATGGCTTTTCCACTTCTAATGCTTGTCTAAATCTTAAGCCTGCAGACGATTGTTCTGTCATATTCCTTTCCACAGTGTTTACTATAATTATCGAGTTTTTAGTATATCTATAAATTTAGTTTGATATATGACCGTTTAGTATTTTTGCTCTAAAACTTTAGTCATATAAAAGTGAATTGTCATTCATTTTTTGATTTTGTTATTATTTAGAGTGACAGGCGTTAAGTGCTTTAATTTGTTATACTCCATCTTCAAATTCATTTTCACTATTGTTACTGCATGCAACATCCATTTCCACATATTGAAACTTCTGGTTGTGATATGCCCCATACTCGCCGTGGTCAAGAACGACGTTTAGCATTATTGCTAAGCGCCAATACGCTATTCTTGGAACGTGGCTACGATGCTGTGTCTTTGGATGATATTGTTCAACATGCTGGAGGCTCCAAAGCATCTATCTATAAATATTTTGGCGGTAAAGAAGGGCTTTTTACTGCAATATGTGATTATCGTCGTGAACTCTTTTTTAAAGATATCTGTGTTGCATATGATCCAGAACATGGCGATTTTAGATCTTATCTGATACATACATTACTTAACTTTCATCGCCACATTAAAAAAGAAGATCACACTGCCTTTATGCGTCTCGTGATTGAGCAATCCCAAAAAAATCCAGAACTTGCTCTTTATTTGCACGAAAAAGGCCCTAAACATATCCAGTTAGCGATCGCAAATGCATTAGAAAATGCGCATAAACTTGGCGTGTTAAAATGTGAAAATCCTTTATTTTCTGCTCAATTATATTTTGGAATCTTAAGAAATTTAGAATGGAAAATTTTAATGGGGATACCAGAACTTGAAACCGATCAAGAAACCATCGAATACATCAGCTATTCTGTCGATCGCTTCCTAGATGGGCACCAAAAAGTCTAGTTTTTTTGCAATTCTCTTTACATATAGTATATTAGTCGATTCTCGTTTTTTTCATCAACCAACAATTATTGGTCGTCTCACTCACTATTTTGACGAAACAATGATTGTGGAGTAACCATGGCTCTACGACATTTTCTTACTTTACGTGACCTTTCAACTGCAGAATTAAATCGCATTATTGATCGTGCTATAGAATTAAAACGCATGCAGCATAATCATGAAGTCTACCAACCCTTTGTTGGTAAAGTAATGGGAATGATTTTTGAAAAATCGAGCACACGTACCCGTGTTTCTTTTGAAGCTGGTATGACCCAATTTGGTGGTAGTGCAATTTTCCTTTCGTCCCGGGATACACAATTAGGTCGCGGCGAACCGATTGAAGATTCAGCTCGCGTTATTTCAAGTATGCTTGATATTGTAATGATTCGTACTTTTGGCCACGATATTGTCACTCGTTTTGCAGAATATTCTAAAGTCCCAGTTATTAATGCACTGACCGATGATCACCACCCTTGCCAATTGCTTGCTGATGTTCAAACATTCGTAGAACACCGTGGCTCAATCCAAGGCAAAACCGTTGCGTGGATTGGTGATGGTAATAATATGTGTAACTCATATATCGAAGCTGCACATATGTGGGGCTTTAAACTCAAGATTGCATCACCAAAAGGTTATAAACCAAAACCTGAATTTCTCTCTGAATTCGCGCACTGCGCCGAAGTTGTAGACTCTGCTGAAGATGCTGCAGTGAATGCTGACCTTATCGTTACTGATGTTTGGGCCAGCATGGGACAAGAAGAAGAGCAAAAAATTCGTGAAAAAGCTTTTGCTGATTTTCAAGTCAATGAACGTCTAATGGATCTTGCTCATCCAGACTGTTTATTTATGCACTGTTTGCCAGCCCATCGCGGTGAAGAAATTTCAGAAAATATGCTCGATCATAAAAATGCTGTGGTATGGGATGAAGCTGAAAACCGCCTTCACGCTCAAAAAGCACTTGTTGAGTTCCTCATCAATGAAAGCTTAAAAAAAGATTAATTTCATCCACTAAAAAAGCACCCTCGGGTGCTTTTTTATTTTCTAAATCTTAATGATCATCTTTTAAATATTTAGGTTCTTTGGGAAGTTGCCAACTACAAAAGAAACATACGATTAAAATAATGATCACGTAAATAAAAAATGAATTTTCAATTCCTGCGGCCTTAAACTGTAAGGCAACAGAAGGTGCAGAACCACCAAATACAGCATTACCTATCGCATAAGAGAAACCTACACCCAACGCACGAACATGCGGAGGAAACATTTCAGCTTTTACAATTCCACCAATAGAGGTATACAAACTAAGCAATAGCATAAGGAAAATCAGAAGCATCGCGACAATGAATGGAGTTTCGCTGAAATATCTCATCCCGATTGCCATGACTGGGTAGATAAATATAGCCATTAGACCACTAAATAACAGCATAGAATTTCTGCGACCAATACGATCTGATAATGCACCAAAGAATGGTTGTGCCACCATGAGTACAAAAATACAGGCTGTCATCATCAACCCTACCGTTTTAGGATCTATTCCAATGTTGGTAAGGTAAGTTTTTGAGTAAACTGTAATCACATAGAAACTAAGAGAGCCTGCTGAAGTATAACCAACTACCAAAAGGAAAGTTTTCCAGTGATTTTTAAAAAGCTCACGAAGTGTACCAGAATCTTCTTTGTCACTTTCATCACTGGATAAAGTCTCTTCTAATCTACTTCTCGCTAATAAAGATAAAATTGCTGCAACACCACCAATAATAAATGGAATTCGCCATCCCCCATCATAAAGCTGCTGTTCAGACATAAAAGCTAAGAATATTACACCCAATAAACTTGCAAGGAGTTGACCACCCGTGAGCGTTACGTATTGAAATGATGAAAAAAAGCCACGTTGACCTTTTAAACCCAATTCACTCATATAAGTCGCCACAGCACCATATTCACCACCAACGGATAAGCCTTGAAGCAGTCGAACCATTAATAATAAAAACGGTGCAGCCATACCCACTTGCTCATACGTTGGTAACGCTGCAAACATGAAAGAACTTATAGCCATCAATATAATTGAGATGACCATTGATTTTTTTCGACCGTGTTTATCTGCAATTCGACCAAAAAGCCAACTACCGATAGGTCTCATAAAAAAGCTTGCTGCAAATACACCCCACACATAGATGGCTTGGGTAGAACTATCCATATCTGGCGCAGTTAAAGCTTGGGTAAAATATACAGCAAATACTGCATATATATAAAAATCAAACCATTCAACTAAATTACCAGAAGCTGCACCAATAATTCCTTTGATACGGCTGGTTTTTTCTTGCTTGGAATATATTGTAGACAAATGAAAAATCCTTATTCTAATTACATCGTTTATTGTCGAATAATGATGAAACTCTGTGTATTTCAAAATTTCAGGCAGAAAATATATGCCTATTTCATGCCAATTTAAAAAGCCTTTATGTAAATTTTATTAAATAGGCTTATAAATTTTTCTCAAATATATTTAAGGTCGATTTATTATTAATTTAATTAAAACAGACTTCCTCCTATGACAACTCACCGAATAAAGCCTTGTGGCTGTAAAATGATAATCAGCGCCCCGAAAACAACCACTCCGCCACCAATGATATCCCATTTAGTAAGATCCATTTGATCCACAAACTTTAACCACAACAATGCCGAACAAATATAAATACCTCCATATGCAGCATATATTCGACCTGATGCTGCTGGATGCAAAGTCAATAACCACACAAAAGCAGCGAGTGCGACAGTAGTAGGTAGCCACAACCAATGCGAACGCCCTTGATTTAGGATCAAATATGGAAAGTAACACCCTAATATTTCCATCAGTGCTGTTAGAAAAAATAAAGCTGTCGTAGATATTACTTTTGTAACTTGTATGTCCATACTTTCATCCAAAAATTAAAGCCCGTTTAAATAAACGGGCTTTAGTACAATTAATAACACACTAGGCTGGTTCAGCTGCAGAATCTTCAAATACTTCCAACTTTAATCCAACAGCTTTGCCATCTTCTTTTTTAACTGTTACTGCTACATTACCGCCGTTTTCAGCCAACTCACCAAATAAAATCATTTCGGCAAGCGGCTTTTTCAAATGCTCTTGAATCAAACGCTGCATTGGACGAGCACCCATCAGACGATCATAACCATTTTCACTTAACCAATCTCGTGCTGACTGATCTACCTCTAAAACAACTTTTTTGTCATCAAGTTGAGCTTGAAGTTCTGTAAGGAATTTATCTACCACAGAATCGATTACTGTCGTAGGTAGAGCTTTAAATTGAATAACCCCATCTAAGCGGTTTCTAAACTCTGGTGTAAATGCCTTCTTCATTGCTTCCTGATTATCACGACTATTATCTTGCTCTGTAAAACCAATACTTGTACGGGAAATACTTTCAGCGCCAATATTCGTTGTTAACACAATAATGACATTTCTGAAGTCTGACTTACGACCATTATTATCGGTTAATGAACCATGATCCATGACTTGCAGCAATAAATTAAACACATCAGGATGTGCCTTTTCAATCTCATCCAATAACAATACACAATGTGGATTTTTATGGATTGCGTCAGTCAGTAAACCACCTTGATCAAAACCAACATAACCTGGAGGTGCACCAATCAAACGTGAAACCGCATGACGTTCCATATATTCAGACATATCAAATCTGACTAATTCAACACCGAGCAGTTTTGCAAGTTGTTTTGTCACCTCGGTTTTACCCACACCAGTAGGTCCTGCAAATACGAAACTACCAACTGGCTTATCTGGTGCTTTAAGCCCAGCTCGTGACAACTTAATTGCAGAGGATAATGCGGTAATCGCCTCATCTTGACCAAATACAACTCGTTTAAGATCACGCTCTAAGTGCTCAAGCACAGATTTATCATCTTTGGACACAGTTTTAGGTGGAATTCGTGCAATTTTCGAAACAATATCTTCAACATTTTCAACTGTAATCAAAGTGTTATCTTGATCAGCTTTCAAACGTCGTTGTGCCCCTGCTTCATCTATTACGTCAATCGCTTTATCTGGGAGGAAGCGATCATTGATAAATTTAGCCGATAACTCAACTGCAGAAACAAGAGCTGCATCATCATATTGAACTTTATGAAATTCTTCGAATTTAGACTTGAGTCCACGAAGAATATCAATTGTTTCATTAATTGATGGCTCATTAACATCAATCTTTTGGAAACGGCGTGATAATGCATGATCTTTTTCAAAAACTTGACGATATTCTTGAAACGTTGTTGAACCAATGCAACGTAAAGTACCATTTGCCAATGCAGGTTTGATTAAATTCGATGCATCCATAGTGCTACCCATACTTGAGCCTGCACCAATGATCATATGAATTTCATCAATAAACAAAATTGCTTCTGGCTTCTTCTTTAGGGCATTTAACAATTGCTTTAATCGTTTCTCAAAGTCACCACGGTATTTTGTACCTGCAACAAGTGCACCGATATCTAAACTATAGATTTCCGCATTCAGAAGTGGCTTTGGTGCTTTATTGTTAACAATCAGCCAAGCCAAACCTTCTGCTATGGATGTTTTACCCACACCTGGATCACCCACCAAAAGCGGATTGTTTTTACGACGTCGACATAGAATTTGAGCTGCACGCTCAATTTCCTTTTCACGACCAATCAAAGGATCAGTTTTACCCTTTAAAGCTTCTGCGTTGAGATTTAAAGTATAAAGCTCTAATGGACCTGCATTTGCTGAAGCTGAGTTTTCACCCTCTAAGTCATCCGTTTCTTCTTCAGCTGGAACATCTTCCTTACGCGCACCATGTGAAAGATATTGAGTTAAAGTAAGACGATTGATTTGGTGACGTTTTAGCAAATAAACCGCAAATGAATCTCGTTCTGAGTACATTGCAACCAGTACATCTGCACCCTCAACTGTCCGATCTCCACCACTAGACTGAACATGGAAAATTGCACGTTGTAATATACGATCAAAGCTTTCTGTAGGATGAGGCGCTTGTTCAGCATTATCGCCTAATTTAGGCGTATGTTGCTCTACATACTCTTCAAGCTCTTTACGTAAACTGACAATTTCTGCACCGCAGGCTTTTAGTGCATTCACTGCAGAATCATTATCTAAAAGTGCGAGTAACAAATGTTCAACTGTAAGAAACTCATGTCTCTTTTGACGAGCCATGCTAACAGCCAAACGCAGTGATACTTCTAATTGACGACTGAGCATGTGATCCCCTTATTCTTGTGGCTCGATCTGGCAAAGCAATGGATGACTTTGAGAGCGCGCATAATTGTTAACTTGATTCGCCTTGGTTTCAGCAATGTCTCTAGGATAGACACCTGCGATACCTTTTCCTTGATAATGTACTGTTAGCATTACTTCGGTAGCTTGGTCAAGATTCAATGCAAAGTATTGTTGTAAAATTTCAATTACAAAATCCATTGGCGTGTAATCATCATTCAACAATACCACATTGTATAAGGGAGGTCGCTTAAATTGCGGTGGTGCTGTTGCTACAGCTAAATCGCCATCGGCTTCATCATTTTGTGCATCACTCAATCGTGGATTGAAGTGCCAATCCACTAATCCAGATTGTTGAAATGATAATTTAATGTCATTTAGACATTTATGACGTTTATTACTTCGCATAGCACTCTATAATCTATTATTGAGAATTTGCCGCAGCTTGCGGTACTTCAGCTGCAAAGGCAGCGGTTGATTCGATTGCTTCACCACGTTGCCAACTAAAGCGCTTAGTTTGAGCACTTGAGCCTTTCACACGGATTTCAATAAATTGGGGCGTAAAGCCTTTTGGCATCGTCCAACGACCAGTTAATCGCTGATAATGGTCGAAACTGAATGATTTTTCTGAAATTGGAACAACTAAAACTTCCGTACCTTGAATTAATCTGATTTCAATTTCACCAGATGCTTTACGTTTATTCGGGCTGACTTGAACTAAATCAACCTGATATTCATATACATTTTCTGGAAGCGACTTAACAGCTAAATTTTGCACTGTTAAACTCAATCCACCACGTTGTCTCAGCACTTCTCGGAAAATCGCACTCTGACCTTCAATTTGAAGTTTTTCAGCGTTGGCTTGATTTAATGCAGCATACATATCGTTTGAGTTAGTTACAGCAACATCACGTTCTTGAACTGAGGTATTTAATTTCTTATTCAGCTCAGATAATTCTTTTTTTTGTTTTTCGACAACTTCAACCAATTGTTCCGCGTCAGCATCATAACCAACTACAGTTAGACCTTGACGATGACCAACCGTATAGCCCAGAAGTAAACTGCCTGCACATAAGATGATTCCACCCGCCATAAGGGGTTTATTCGATTGAAAAAAACCGATATTTTTTTCATCTTTATGCTGTGACGTATTATTTGATTCTGAGTTTTGCATCGTCATCTCTAATTTATAAAATCAAAACACACATTTAACTGCAAAGTTAAATGTGTGTGAAGTCAAAAAAGGTTTTTTATGGTAATAAACCAATCACGTTAAGGCCTGCATTTTCCGCAAATCCAAACATTAAATTCATGTTTTGAACAGCTTGTCCTGCTGCACCTTTCACCAAGTTATCTTGGGCAACTAAAATGACTAACTTTGTTGGTTGTGGTTTATACAACGCAATACGTAAATCATTTGATCCACGAACAGAACGAGTTTCTGGTGAACTTCCTGCCGGCATAACATCAACAAACTGCTCGTTTTGGTAGAACTGTTCGTAAATTACTTGCAAATCGGCTTGCTGACCTGCTTCTGTTAAGTCGATATATATTGTAGATAACATGCCACGAATCATCGGCACCAAATGCGGAACAAAAAGGATATTGTCAAATACACCTTTCTGTCCCGATATATTTTCAAGCGCTTCAACAATTTCAGGATGATGGCGATGCCCTGCAACACCGTAGGCTTTGAAGTTATCAGCATTTTCAGTATAGATCATGCCTAAACTTGCTTTGCGTCCAGCTCCAGATACACCAGATTTTGCATCAATAATAATACTTTCAGGTTTTACCAATACTTCTGAAGATCTCAGTACAGGCGCCAAACCAATTTGAACTGTCGTTGGATAACAACCAGGATTACCAATCACTTGAGCTTGTTTAATTTTTTCACGATTGAGCTCAGAAAGCCCATACACTGAATTTTTAAGTAGATCTGGACAAGCATGCTCCATACCGTACCATTTTTCAAATTGCGCTAAATCCTGCAAACGAAAGTCAGCGGCTAAATCGATTACTTTTGTATTCGCTGCTACTAATTCTTCAGCGTGTTTCATCGCTACACCATGTGGTGTCGCAAAAAACACAACATCGCAAGACTTTAATAAATCTAAGCTTAAATCTGAAAACTCTAGATCGGTATGACCACGTAAACTTGGAAACATATCATCGACACGACGACCAGCCTCAGTACGAGAAGTCAGTGCTTTCACTTGAACATTTGGGTGTCGCAGCAAAAGACGCAAAAGTTCAACGCCTGTATATCCTGTACCACCAACAATACCAACTGAAATCACGATATCTACCTCTAAATGACTGTATTCGTTACAGGCAGTAGTATGACAGGAACTTGTGACTTTCTGAACCCTTTCATATGGGAATGCTGTTATTTTATAAGTTTAATAATTTAGATGGCTCTGTTAAGCATCTAATAAAGTCTATCATGTGACTTCATTGATTTACCTGCCAACTCAAATAGCATAAATACAGTGCAAATATAAACCCTGGGAGAGCAAGAAATACGATCGGATCCTGTTTCACAACAAAAGGAGTTACTCCCCATACCGAACATAACCCTCCACTCACGGAAAGCAATTTAGAAATCTTTTTTTTGATTTATCTATAAAATTGCCATGATCAATAATATCAACCACGCTATAGCCCCGCCAAAAAGCGATAAATAGTTCGTCCAATGAAAGTGAATAGGATTACTCGGGTTCAGTAGAATATACATGAGGATGCTATAAAGCATTAAAGCAGGCACAGACAAAATTAGAATCAAAAAAACACACACTAATTCGTCTTATGAGCATATTAGAGACAAACTAACCAAACAGAGCAATCATGATAGCCAAAATTTAGAATACCAGTCGCCAGATCAGACTAATTGACTAGCGCTAAACAATTGATTTTTTAATATCGACAAAGCAATCCCAGCATAATAATTAATTATGCATCCACCAATATGGCAACGGCGTTATTTTTAATTTTTTTCGGTTAAGTTTAAAATCTGGATCATACTTCGCCACTTCCGCCCAAAACTGAGCACTATGATCAAAATGCTTTGTATGTGCTAATTCATGCACACAAACATAGCGTGTTATTTCCTGAGGAAAAAGCACCAAAGCACTATTCAACATAATGTCATGACGTGCTGTACAACTTCCCCACCGCGTTTTTGGCTGACGAATCTTACAGCCATGATAAGCTAAACCACACTGATCAGATACTTGAGCCAGATATACAGGCAGATGCTGTTTAGCATAATCAATAACAAAGGCTTTTAAATATTGTTGAGGCTGACGATCACTCACACTCAGCTCATTCATCACTGAATCAAACTTATAGTTGAATTTCTGCTGAATATATTGAATTTTAATAGAATTTTCTAAATTAAATAACTGTAAAGATAAAGGTAAAACGCGATCAATCTGTTGAATTTTACTTTGTTGTGCCTGCCAAGTTTGAACGATCCAAGCTTCTGAATCTTGAACAAACTGTTGTATTTGTTTATGGGTACAAAACCATGGCGCAGTCACACAAATTGACGTTCCATCTATACGTAGACGTAGTCTTTTCGATCGAATACTTTTGGTGATTTCAATATCAGGAAGGTCGGATAAAGTCATTGTTATTCTTTAATTATTAAATCCCCACCCCCCCTTTAAGAAAGGGGGAAGAAAAGCCCTTCTATTTAAAAGAGGGAGTTTGGGGAGACCAGCTCGTCAAGGAGTTAAAATTAAACTGCTGTACGCTCTTCAATACCATTGTTGGTCGCAACAATCGCAATGTCTGCTTTATTCAAAGCAAAGATACCGTTGCATACCACACCAGGAATATCATTCAATGTTTTTTCAAGCTCAAGTGCATTTAAGATATTTAAGTTATGCACGTCTAAAATCACGTTACCATTGTCGGTCACTACACCTTCACGGTACGCTGGGTCGCCACCTAAAGAGACAATTTTACGTGCAACAGCAGAACGTGCCATTGGAATCACCTCAACAGGAAGTGGAAAATCACGCCCCAACTGATCTACCCATTTAGAATCATCTACGATACAGACGAATTTTTTTGCAATCGATGCCACGATTTTTTCACGTGTCAATGCCGCACCACCACCTTTGATCATGTGCATATGACGATCAATCTCATCTGCACCATCTACATATGCATCAAGACCACCCACTGAGTTCATATCTACCACTTCAATACCCAGCTTCTTCAAACGCTGCGCAGTCGCTTCCGAACTTGCAACTGCAGCTTCTAATTGAAGTTCAGGAAGTAAATCAATCAAAAAGTTAACAGTACTGCCTGTGCCTACGCCTAAAATGCCCCCTTTCGGTAAGTGTTTTAAAGCTGCTTGTGCTGCTGCTTGTTTTTTCTCATCTTGGGTTGCATATAGACTCATGACTTCACTCAACTAATTTGGACTTTTGCAGTTATTTTAAACCGCTAAGCCTTATGGTTTGTTACAATAAGCGCCTATTTTAAACTGTTAGATGGAAAATTAACATGCTGTCTCGTTTGGTTCGACAAATTTTACAAGCAACGGTATACGACGTTGCTATCGAAACCCCACTCGAAGCGGCACCACGAATTAGTGAACGTCTTAATAATAATATTCGTTTTAAACGTGAAGACCTACAACCCGTATTCTCTTTCAAACTCCGCGGTGCCTACAACAGAATCAGCCAACTTCCTAAAGCTCAACTAGAACGAGGTGTCATTACCGCTTCTGCTGGTAACCATGCTCAAGGTGTAGCTCTCTCAGGAAAAAAATTAGGAATTCGCGCGATTATTGTGATGCCTAAGACAACACCAGACATTAAAGTCCAAGCAGTAAAGCGCTTAGGTGGCGAGGTCGTACTTCATGGTGATTCTTTTGACATCGCAAATAAATACGCAATTCAACGTGCGCAAGATGAAGGAATGACTTTTATTCCGCCTTATGACGATGAACTCGTTATGGCTGGTCAAGGTACAATTGCCAATGAAATTTTACGTCAATGGCGAGATGTGGATTATGTATTCGTTGCCGTTGGGGGTGGCGGTTTGATTGCAGGTGTTGCTGCTTACCTTGGTGATGTTGCACCGCATGTAAAAGTTATTCCTGTGGAATATGATGAGTCAGCTTGTTTAAAAGCCGCTTTAGAAGCAAATGAACGTGTGATTCTGCCTTCAGTTGGTTTATTCGCGGATGGTACAGCCGTGGCGCAAATCGGTGAAAAACCTTTTGAAGTGATTCGTCTGCAAAAATCTGACAATTCAGGTCCAATCGTAGAACCAGAAGTTGTTCTTGTGAATACTGATGAAATATGCGCAGCAATTAAAGACACCTATGATGAATGCCGTAGTATTGTTGAGCCGTCAGGTGCGATGGCACTTGCAGGGATTAAAAAATATGTGGCTGAGCACGGCTTAGAAGGTAAAAACATCGTTTCAATTGTATGCGGTGCAAATATGAACTTTGACCGTTTACGTTATATTGCAGAACGAACTGAATTAGGTGAACGTAAAGAAGCTATTTTTGCTGTCACGATTCCTGAACAAAAAGGTGCATTCCTCAATTTCTGTCGTGCCCTTCAAGGTCGAAATATTACTGAATTCAACTACCGTGCAAGTAGTGCGACTGCAGCGCAAGTATTTGTTGGAATTAGTTTAAAAAGCGGCGAAAAAGAACGTCAAGAAATATTCGAGACATTAAAGTTTCAGTATGATGTGGATGACTTATCTGACGATGAAGTTGCCAAATTACATATTCGCTACCTGATCGGTGGTCATGCTGATATTGAAAATGAACGTTTATTCCGCGTTGAATTTCCTGAACGTCCAGGTGCATTATTAACATTCTTGGAACGTCTTGGTCCAACGCATAACATTACCCTGTTCCATTATCGTAATCATGGTGCGGCTGAAGGTCGTGTATTGGTTGGACTCGAAGCTGAAGATGCACAACAAAACCCTGATGGTTTAGTTGAAACGTTAGAAAGTATCAATTATCCATACGAAGAAATTACCAATAATCTTGGTTATCAACGTTTCCTCAAATAAAATCAATACAGCCTGTCATTTTGACAGGCTTTTTTAATTCAATAATTGATATACAATTAAAATCGAAAGATAGAAAAAACGATCACTTTAAAATTTTAGATATTAAGATAAATCATGCAAATATGGTTCAGTTTTGTAGTAATTCCTTTTCTCATGTGGATCATCTTTTCCGCACTTCTGTTTATTTCGAAATATCTATATCCTGAAGTTACCACCTTAAGCAAATCCCTCGAAGTTTTTATTTTTTTAGGTTATGCAGCACTCCCCTATATCATGTTGGGATTAGCACCTATTTATCGTTATCGTATGACGTTGATATATATGATGGCAATTGTGCTCATGACAAGTTTCGTTCATGCTAACTTTATGATCGATCATATTCATTTAACTTATATTTACTTAGCACTTTCATGGACATTGATTTCAATTACGATTTACTATTTTTATAGTGATCACAAATAATCCTCAACAAATGAATTGAATCAACTCAGATCAACAAGATAAACTCACTCAAAGCGAAATTAAAATCAAATCATTACTTTCTGATCTTTAAAATTTTAGGATATTCAATGGCGCTATTTGCAGTAATTGGCTTAGGCAGCTTTGGTGGTACAGTTGCATTAGAACTCACTCAATTAAAACATGATGTGATTGGAATCGATACTGAAAAAAAATACGTTGAAAATATCTCTGATAACATCAGTCATGCTGTCATCGCCGATGCCACAGATGAACATGTACTTCGAGAACTGAATGTACAGAATTGCGATGCCGTCGTTGTCGCAATTGGAGAAGATATTGAGGCCAGTATTCTATGTGTCCTCAACCTTAAAAATTTAGGCGTAGAAAAAATCCTAGTAAAAGCAAAATCGAAAGCCCATCATATGATTTTGACGCATCTCGGTATTGGTCAAATTATTCATCCAGAAGAAGACATGGGTATTCGCGTTGCACAATCATTAAGCTACCCAATGGTTAGACGCTATATGGCGTTGAATGATGACCGTTATATTGTCAAAGTGGAAGTGAGTGAAAAACTACAAGGTGTAGAATTTAAAGATATCATGGAGCACAGCGACGGCGTACAAACATTACTATTACAACGTGGCACACATGTAATTTATGACATCGCACCTGGTACATTGCTGCAAAAAAATGACATTTTAATTGTTGAAGGTCCTGTCAATCTTCTACGTAAACTCTCATCGAGATTTATTTCGAAATGATGAAATTTTATGATCAATTGATCAATAAAAAAACGCAAAGTATTAATTTGAGTCCACCAAGTTTGCTTGCTTTGGGCTTTCTCAGTTTTATTATCATTGGAACATTACTGCTAAAACTTCCCTTTGCACACGAAGGAAATGTCTCTTGGCTAGAAGCCTTATTTACCGCCACGTCTGCTGTGACAATTACGGGACTTTCTGTGGTCAATATTGGCGAGGCATATACGACTTTTGGTCAATTCATCATTATGCTACTCATCCAATGTGGTGGCTTAGGATTCATGACTTTCGCAATTTTGGCTGCTTTGAGCCTTTCCACTAAACTTGGTTTAAAGCAACAAGTGATGGCTCAAGAAACAATTGGTCAAACCAGTTTAGCAAGGGCCTCGTTCACTGTTAAAGCCGTCTTATTGTATTCTCTATTTTTCGAAGGGATTGGAACATTCATCCTGACATTTACGTGGCTTCAATACTACGATTTTAGTGATGCCCTGTTTTATGCAGCCTTTTACAGTATCTCAGCATTTAATAATGGTGGTTTCTCTCTTTTTCCAGACAGTTTAATGAGTTTTTCAGGCCAATATGCTGTAACTCTGACCATCAGCATGTTGTATATCATTGGTGGAATAGGTTTCGTGGTACTTATGGATATCAAACGCGCTCATAAGTGGAAAAAACTCTCAACCAACAGCAAACTGATTCTTTCTACTATCGCGGGACTCAATCTATTTGCCTTTATTATGATTTGGTGTTTAGAAGCAAATAATCCATTGACCCTCGCCCCAATGTCAATTGGAGACCAAGCATTAAATGCTTGGTTTCATGCCACAGTACCGCGATCCTCTGGATTTAATAGTATTGATATGGCCAGTATGAGTGATCCAGCAACCTTGGTGACTATGCTACTAATGTTTATTGGCGGCGGATCTTTAAGTACTGCTGGTGGTATTAAAGTAGGTACATTTATTATTGTAGTATTGAGTGTAATCACATTTTTGAGACGAGCTGACGAAGTCACTGTTTTTAAACACTCGATTCCCGCAACTGTCACCTATAAAGCTCTTGCGGTCATTAGCATAACTGCTATGCTCATTTTCATTGGTTTCTTTACGTTATTAATTTTAGAGCCTAATAAACGTTTTCTAGATTTACTATTCGAAGCTGTTTCCGCAGCTTGTACAGTCGGATTATCTAGAGGTATTACTTCAGAATTACAACCTGCAAGTTTATATATGCTCATGATACTGATGTTTGCGGGTCGTCTCGGTCCTTTGACACTAGCTTATTTAATTGCAACCCCTAAAAAAAGCAGGTTGAGTCATCCTAATGCTGAAATCCAAGTGGGTTAGATAGAATTCACTTGGATCTAAGGTGAAGTTGATCGATAAAACACGAACCAATCCAAAAATAGATCAGATGTTTATAGCCATAAGTGCGTTTTATGATAGCCATGATTTCTTTATGCAAAGCATTGAACTTATCATGAAAAAACACAACCTTAGAACTTTGCAATCAACAACCCAATACAAAGAAATTAAAAGACTCAAGGAAACCCCAAATCTTTAGACCATATGCTTATGATTAAAAATTATGATTGGAAACCAATATAACGATTGAGGTTTTCAACACCCAATGCAACTTTATAAATTTTAAACTGAGCTAAATCAGAACGAGTAATCTCAGTAAATACATTCGAGTTTTCATCATCTGCATGAATTTCATCTACTGTGCGAGGCATAGTTGCTTCAAATTCATCTGAAATAAATTCAAATCCCAAGTCCATAGCAATAAACAATGTATGATCACAAGGTTGAATATATTGCTCTTCATTCCAGTCAATAACAGCGTGTTGACAATGCGGGCACTGTACATTTTCTTGAGGATCTTGAAGTTCAATTATTGTATAAGCCATGTCAACCTTAAGTATTACGCGCTATAAAACATAAGTTTAACCATTGCTTTTAGATTTTTAAATAGCCCTCTTTATTCATTACTAAATATAACAACCTTAGATTTTAGAGAAAACACAGCAACTCAATTGACTATTCAGAACAATAATGTATTTTTTAACAAAACGTCGCATATATGGAATGAATCCATGCTTTCAGATTTAGATGATTTTTATTGCTTTGCCCTTGTTGTCGAACATGGCGGTTTTAGCGCTGCTGAACGAGCAACTGACATTCCGAAATCAAAATTGAGTCGACGTGTTTATAATTTAGAAGAAAATCTCGGTGTAAGGCTTATTCAACGTAGTTCACGTCATTTTGCTGTCACTGATATTGGGATGAACATTTATCGCCATGCGCAAGTAATGATGAATGCTGCCCAATCTGCTCATGATTTGGTAGATCATTTAAGTGAACAACCAAGAGGCTTAATTCGTGTTAGTTTACCCGTATCAATTGCCCAACATGAAATGACCAAAATACTGCCAAATTTCCTCAAGCAGTATCCTGAAATTAAAGTACAATTGATGGTTACTAATCGACGTGTCGATATCATTAATGAAGGAATTGATTTAGCGCTTCGTGTTCGCTCAAGTTTGGATGATGACCCAAGTTTGGTCATTCGAAAATTTGAAAATATTGAACAACATCTTTTCGCCAGCCAGGCTTATCTTAATGAGTTTGGATCTATCAAAAAACCTGAAGAACTCTCAAATCATCGAATATTAAGTATGGTTGATGAACATACTGATCAACAACTCGTTCTACATGATTCAAACAACAAATCGATTAAAGTCAAAGTGAGTCCAGTCGTGATGGGCTCTGATTTACTTATGCTTGCACAACTTGCAAGTGACAATTGTGGGGTAGCATTACTCCCAGACAGTATTGTTGAAGATTATATTAAAGATGGGCGTCTTGTTAAGGTTCTGCCTGACTGGAATGCACCACACGGTATTTTTCATGTGGTTTACCCTTCTCGCCGTGGTTTATTACCAGCTGTACGTGTGTTCATCGACTACTTAGTTGAGCACCTCACCAAAAGATAGTCACAACAGCACAAAGATTTAGAAGAATGTTGGCTTATTATTTGCTACCATTCACTCTGCTTTGTGCTAGTTTTTTTAGATTTTTATGACTTCTATTTATCAACAACAACTTGATGCAAAAATTGAACGTATCCGCAATCAATTTGCTGAATATCAACCACCTGAACTAGAAGTTTTTTCATCTCCTGAAAAACATTTCCGTATGCGAGCTGAGTTCCGTATTTGGCATACAGAAGATGATATGTTTTATGCCATGTTTGAACGCGCGGAAGATGGTATTCAAAAGAAAGTTGTACGTGTTGATGAGTTTCCAATCGCGGATAAATCTATTAATGATTTAATGCCTGTTCTCCTGTCTGAACTAAAATCAAATGCAGTGCTCTCTAAGCGTCTGTTTGAAGTACATTTTCTTTCAACGTTGAACGGTGAAATGCTGGTTTCATTGATTTATCGTTGTCCGCTTGATCAAGACTGGGAACAACTAGCAAAAAATTTATCTTCAAAACTCAATATTAAGATTATTGGTCGCAGCCGTGGTCAAAAAATTGTATTGACGGATGAATATGTAATTGAAGAATTACACGTATTTGACCGTAAATTCAAATATAAACAAATTGAAAGTAGCTTCACGCAACCTAATGCGCAAGTTTGTCAAAAAATGCTGGAGTGGGCATGTAACGCAGCTCAAACCAGTGATAAAGATCTTTTAGAGCTTTATTGCGGTAATGGTAATTTTACCCTTCCATTATCGCTAAAGTTTAATCGCGTTCTAGCGACGGAACTGGCTAAATCATCAGTTTATGCAGCGCAATGGAATATTGAGCAAAATCAAATAAACAATATTCAAGTTGCTCGCCTTTCAGCTGAAGATTTTACTTTAGCCTTCAATGCAGAACGTGAGTTTAGACGTTTACACGAAGCCAATATTGATATTCAAAGTTATGACTTCGATACTGTATTTGTAGATCCACCTCGTGCAGGCATTGATGATGATACCTTGAAGCTGCTTCAACGCTTTAACCGTATTATTTATATTTCATGCAATCCAGATACTTTACACGACAATTTGAAGATGTTATCGGAAACTCATAAAATCACTAAATTTGCGCTGTTCGATCAATTTCCTTATACCCACCATGTCGAGTCAGGCGTTCTTTTAGAGAAAATTTAAACAATTTATTTCTTACTAAATGGACAGTTCTTACACTGTCCATTTTTTATGCTTTTTGAATTTCACTTAAAAATCATATAAATAAAGAAAAATTTAATTTTTCAATGTCATAATTTCGTTAAACTTTAGGTTTATCATCGAAATATTTATTTTAAAATGTGCCTTAAATCACGATTACAAACTTGCATTAAATTTTAAATCGACTATATTTCGACCTATCTTTGGTTGCAAATGAAGGCTCTATGAGTTTTTGGCAAAAGCTGTTTTCATCAGATTCGCAGCAGAACGAGCATAAAAATCAAATTGCTTGTGTTGAAAATGATTGTTCATGTAAGACTAACGATCAGTTGATCGAGGCTTTACAAAAGGCATCAGATGAAGATGTAATACGCGGAATCAAAAAAGTTCTTATTTCGCGTGGCTATTCAAAAAAAGATCTTACTGATTTATTGAGTAACAAAATCACCCTTCAGTAAAGAAAAAAAGCACTGCATAGACAGTGCTTTTTTTATGATAAATTTTCTGTTCAATTTAAAAATGTTCAATTAAGATAAGCTCATAGGATAATTAAAAATACATTTGGGGATTCAATGAAAAATATTCTATTCATTATTTTAGGGGCGACTTTCATATCGCTTAGTGGTTGTAATAAGCTACCTTCAGCATGTGAGGAAGTTTGGGGCAACATTGAAAAATTAGCGAAAGAGAGCGGTATTCCTCAAACTGCCATAGATCGTCAAAAAATCGAGTTTGAAGAGCAAATTAAACAGCTTCCTAAAGAAGATGCAATTAAAAATTGTGAAACACAAAATGCTTTCTTCTCATAACTTCATTTGAGTTGAATAAAAAATTTAGGCACCTTTTTTAGAGTGCTTATATTGTATTTATACCTCATTATTTATTTCCAATTCGGTTATACTGTGGACTCTCTTTCAATAAATGTACATCTGTAAAGTTATTGGAATATTTTATAAATGCGGCATAAACACGTCAAAACATTCCCTCTTGGTGCTCACTTAATTGTTAAGCATTTTGGTTATTCACATCATGGTATTTATGTGGGTAAGGGTCGTGTTATTCATTATTCAGGTTTTGCTCATCTCTTTAAAAAACATCCGATCGAAATTACATCTCTGCAAAAATTTGCACATGGCAAAAAAATTACGATTCGGCATTATAGCACCCCCAAATATTCAGGTCGTGCTGTCGTAAGACGAATGCGCTCTCGAATGCATGAAAATAACTATCATCTCATTATTAATAATTGTGAACACTTATGTTCTTGGGCGATCACGGGCATCGAAAGTAGCCCACAAGTCATCAAAATGATGAATAGACTCACCACTATTGGTTATATCAGCTCACTCATGAGCTACTTAAATAGTCTTCTTTTAACTTTAGCAACCACCTGTTTTGCTTTGGTATTTTATATTAAGAAAAAGTTAAATGATCAGCGCAAACTGAAAGGCCCTGTGTATATCGCTTTACAGCAACATCAGAAACTAAAGCAAAAAAAAGCCCCGCTTAAGCAGGGTTTCGAGGAAAACAAAGTTTCAAATTAACCTTTCGGTTGAATTAAATATGCGCTTGAAAATCCAAATAGTCAAATATATATTTGAAATATAATGTTATTTTAGTTTTTATTTATAACTTATTAAATTATTCTTAAATACTCACCTTTATCTAATCATGTGAATTTAATCACAAAAATTATTTATTAACCTAAATTTGAATAAAAAAAAGCCTGAATCAATCAGGCTTTTTTTGATATTACCAAACTTTATTTTGCAGGCTTAAAACTATCTTTTAAATCCAAAATACGGTTAAAGACAGGTTTTTCAACAGTATGATCAAATTGATCAGCGACAAAATAACCTTCACGTTCGAATTGGAATCGATCTTCAGGTTTCGCTTGAGCTAAAGCAGGCTCAATTACCGCTTGAACAATTTTTAGAGAATCTGGATTTAAATTCGCTAAGAAATCATCGTCCGCATCAGGTGCGGCTTCAGTAAATAGACGATCATAAATACGAACTTCAGCAGGAATCCCTTTATTTGCAGATACCCAATGAATAACACCTTTGACTTTACGACCTTCTGGATTCTTACCTAAAGTATGCGGATCGATAGAGCATTTAAGTTCAACAACTTCGCCATTTTCATCCTTAATCACTTCATCACATTTAATCACATAAGCATGACGTAAACGGACTTCACCACCAGGAATTAAGCGTTTAAACCCTTTAGGCGGCTCTTCCTCAAAATCTTTACGATCAATATACAATTCAGAAGTCAGTGGAATTACACGATCACCCATATCAACATTTGGATGGCGTGCGTGTGTTAAATCCATATCCTCTGGAAGGTTGGTCAATGTCACTTTAAGAGGATTCAATACCGCCATACCACGTGCAGCAGTATTTTCTAATGATTGTCGAATGCAGAATTCAAGCATTGCAACATCGACAATACCATCAGTTTTAGATACGCCCACACGCTTACAGAAATCACGTAAGCCTTCTGGAGTAAAGCCACGACGACGCATTCCCACGACTGTAGGCATACGTGGATCATTCCAACCATTGACGTAACCACCTTCGACCAGCTTACGTAATTTACGTTTTGAGGTGATGGTATAATCAACATTCAAACGGCTTGATTCGTACTGGCGTGGAACTGCTGGAGAATTTACCTTAGCGACAACCCAATCATAGAACGGGCGATGGTCTTGGAATTCAAGCGTACATAGGGAGTGCGTAATGCCTTCAATCGCATCAGACAAAGGATGAGCATAGTCATACATTGGATAGATTTTCCAAGTATCGCCTGTTTGATGATGCTCAGAATGTAAAACACGATAAAGAATTGGATCACGCATATGTACGTTCGGTGATGCCATATCAATCTTGGCACGAAGTACTGCTTGGCCTTCTCCAAGCTCACCATTACGCATTTGTTCAAAACGTGCTAAGTTTTCTTCAACCGTTGCATCACGTTGCGGAGAATTTTTACCTGGTTCTACAAAATTCCCACGATTCAGCTTAATTTCTTCAGGAGATTGCAAATCGACATATGCATCACCTTGTTTAATTAATTGAATCGCCCATTGATACAATTGATCAAAGTAACTTGATGCGTAGCGTGGTTCACCATTCCAGTCGAAACCGAGCCATTTAACATCGTTCGCAATACCATCTACATATTCTTGTTCTTCTGCATCTGGATTTGTATCGTCAAAACGAAGATTACATAAACCAGAAAATTCTTCTGCAATACCAAAATTCAGGCAAATCGCTTTAACATGTCCAATGTGTAAATAACCATTAGGCTCTGGTGGAAAGCGCGTCACGACTTTATCTGTACGCCCTGCTGCAAGGTCTTCTGTAATTACTTGACGTACAAAGTCTAAGCCCGGTTGTTGTTCTTGCTGCGCAGCATCGACTGATGGATTGTTAGTCGTCGGGGTAATTGGCAGGGATGAAACAACATCATTCGGCTTCATAGTTGATAAATCACTTCTATAAGATAAAATAGGATAATTAAAACGCTATCTTCATATTATTAACAAAGAAAATAACGTTTTTGCTTGCCTTGTAGTTTACAGTTTGCTTATGCTTCTCTCAACCACAAACCCATGGCTTTTTGTCCATGATCAGGAGATTATAGAATGAGTTTTCCTCAAGTCGAATTAAACACCAATAAAGGACGTATTGTTCTAGAGCTTAACTCTGAAAAAGCACCTAAAACTGTTGCTAACTTTTTAGAGTACGTTCGTGATGGTTTTTATGATGGCGTAATTTTCCACCGTGTAATTGACGGTTTCATGATCCAAGGCGGTGGCATGGATGAAAACTTCAAAGAAAAAGCAACTCGCGATTCTATTGAAAATGAAGCTGACAACGGTTTAAGCAATGACGAAGGTACGATTGCTATGGCACGTACTCAAGCTCCTCACTCAGCATCTGCACAATTCTTCATTAACGTGAAAAACAATGCTTTCCTTAACCATACGGGTAAAACAGCTCAAGGTTGGGGTTATGCAGTATTTGGTAAAGTTGTAGAAGGTATGGACGTTGTTAATGAAATCAAAGGCGTTCGCACTGGCAACCGTGGCTACCACGCTGACGTTCCACTAGAAAACGTTGTGATCGAATCTGCTAAAATTATCTCTGAATAAAAAACCTATTCCCTAACTTATTAAGTTTTCAAGCACTGCTTTAAAACGAATATCATGTTCAAGGGATTGTTTCACCATCTAAAGTTGATGGGGATGTAGGCAAATAAGGAATATTAAGTGACCTATCTGTTTATTTCAGATTTACACCTGTCACCTGAACACCCTCGACTCGTTCGAGGGTTTTTAGATTTATTAGATCATTATCAAGACCAGCAAACCCAACTCTATATTTTAGGTGATTGGTTTAATGCATGGATTGGTGATGACTATACAGCTCCTTGGCTCGATGAAATCGTTGAACGCTTAAAAAGATTTACTGCTCAGGGAAATCAAGTTTTATTTTCTGTCGGCAATCGTGATTTTGCGCTGAATCAAATTTTTTTAAATAAATTTGGTGGTCAGTTGCTACCAGAAATTTCTTATTTACAAATCAACGATGTCAATATTCGTCTCGAACATGGCGATGCCTTGTGTACAGATGATGTCGCCTATCAACGTTTTAAAAAAATAATCAGAAATCCACTCCTCATTTGGATACTGCGGAAAACCCCACTTTCTTTTCGTACTCAACTTGCAAATGGATTTAGAAAAAAAAGCCACGAATCAAAAGAATTTAAATCTTATGATGTCATGGATGTAAATCAAGATACTGTCCACGATGCATTGAAAGAAGTTGATTTATTAATTCATGGTCATACGCATCGCCCATCGATTCATCAAGTAAATCATAAAGTACGCATTGTTCTTGGTGATTGGCGTCTTGATCATGCTCAGATTTTATTGATTAATCAGAATCAACTTTTTAAAAATCAATTAAGTTCACTTCAACTTGAAAACTGGACATATTGAATATTTTTGTAATGAAGCACCCTTTCGAGTGCTTCCATTTTTAGGATAAAACCTTATTTTCTTCTGCAACGCTTCTTGAAATTTCATTTTCTTGAATCGCATCCACATCAACTTTCGTTGGTTCAAATTTAATAATGAACCCGATAACAATAATTGGAATAATTGCGAAAACCGAAATAATAAGGAAAACATCTGTACTATATTTTGCCATCCAAATCGGTAACACAAATAGTGCGATCGCTTGAGCAACACCAGTCGTTGCACGATTAAATCCTACACCCACCCCACGAATATGAGCTGGATAAGCCATGGTTGGGTATACCATCATCTGAGCACCAGGACCAAAACCTTCTGCGAACAACCAAATACCAAGTAAAAGAATTGCACCATAGAGTAGATATTGATTTGATGGTTCAATTACTCCCAAGAGAATGAGTGCAAGAAACTGAAGCCCAAAGCCAGTTAACAATACGAATCGTGAACTAAAACGGCTCGCCATATAAACACCCAACAAACCTCCAGTGAATGCAAAGGCTAAATTTAATCCAAGCGTGGTTGTAATCGTCGTTAAAGTATCGGTATTGAAAAATCTGGTTAAAATCGAAGGTAAAAAGAAAGCAATGGTCGTATATTGAAAAGCAACAGAAATGTGGATCACAATGCTTACAATTGTTCTATGCAAATATACTGGACTGAATAACTCTTTAAAGCTTGCTTGAGGTTTTTGAATTTTCTTGGTTTCCTCAACAACCTTAGCATCTGGATCTACTTGTGCATTGATATCATAAGATTCACGTAAAATTTTAGCAGCACCCTCAAGATCGCCTTGATTAGCGAGCCATATTGGAGATTCTGTTAAATATTTACCCCGAATAAAAATAATCAATAATGCGGGTACTGCACCAAAGATCAGTGAAATTCTCCATAACCAATTTGCATGTTCTGGCGGTAGAATAAAATAGAGAACTAAAACAATGGCGAAACATACACTAGATGCTGCATACCACATTGGGCACCACGCGGCTAATCGTGCTGCTTTGTTACTCTTACCATTAAATTTTGAAAATTCTGATAAGTACGACATTGCTACAGGTAAATCAACCCCGACACTGATGCCCATAATAAATCGGGCCGCAATTAAAACCCAGACATTTGGGGCCAAACCTGCAACAATGGCTGCAATCACAAAAAGCACCATATCCGCCATAAAAACACGGTATCGTCCAATTTTATCTGTTAACCAACCACCTAATAAATTACCAACAATTGTACCGACTACAATTGAAGATGCCACCACACCCGTCATTACAGGTGTCAATGAAAAGTCATAAATAACTTGCTCAATACCAAATGACAAAGTCGTGAGGTCATAGGCATCAATAAATACACCTATTAATGCTAACCAAATAACTTTATTCGTCTTACCCTGACCCGCATGCTTAGAAATAAGATTCGAAACATCTTCTGTTCTTTTGATCAGATAACTTTGTTCATCGTTGCTTAATGTTGACATAAGTCCCCCCTTGTGCGAGGAAGCTTAATCATTGAATATTATTTTTATAAATATTATATTATTAAAAATATTTTATTATTTTATATATATTAAATAATAATAAATTTTGAATTAAAATTATTATTAATATATAAATTTAAAGCTTCAATTTGACTAAAAGACTATTTTATATAATTAGAAAAATTAACTATGACTCATAACAAATAAATCAAAATTATTTTAAAGAAAATCAAAAATAATATTCTTTTTTTCTGCTATAGAATTTTTTACATATAAAATCCATAAAATAATATTTTTAAAATTAAATTTAAAACAATATATTTCAACAACTTCTATTGTTTTGAAACTTTCAGCAATGTTTGAAATCAAAAATCTTTCTAAAAGCTATCCCCTAAAAAATGGTGGTGAGGCTCATGTCCTCAAGGATATAAATCTAAAAATTTTGAAAGGAAAAATCACGGCGATCATTGGTCCGAGTGGTTCTGGAAAATCAACATTGTCGAAATGTCTAAGCTTGTTAGAAAAACCATCTCATGGTGAGCTGATACTTGATGGAATTAAATTAAATCATCTAAATTCTGAAGAACTTCGATTACAACGTCAAAAAATTGGCCTAGTGTTTCAATCAGCATCGTTACTCAAAAGAAGAACAGCTGCCGAAAATATAGCATTACCACTCGAATTTTTAGGCGTCGTTGAAAATCAAATTCAAGAACGTGTTGAATATTTACTTGAAAATGTCAAATTGATGGATCGGGCTCATCACTACCCAAATCAACTCTCTGGTGGTCAGCAGCAACGAGTGGGTATCGCACGAGCACTTGCATTACAGCCAAGTATTGTTATAGCTGATGAAGCGACATCAGGCCTAGATCCTGATTCCACACAATCCATATTGAAATTATTAACTGAGCTTCGTGACGAACTTGGTTTATCGGTCATTCTCATCACGCATGAAATGGATGTTGTTCGTCAAATTGCTGATGAAGTTGCAGTGCTCTCTCACGGTGAAATAGTAGAGCAAGGTCCAATTATTGATTTAGTTTTAGATCCAGAATCAAATGTTGGTTCGAAAATATTTCCTACACCTAAATCAGCATCTATAAGTGCAGATCATATTGTTATCAATGCAACGTATTCCACAAAAAAAGGAACACCTTTAGATTGGTTGACTCAAATCAGTATTGAACTCAATTTATCTTTTGAAATTAATGCCTCAACAGTTGAATCCATTAATGGCTATACAGTAGGTAAAACAGTTTTTAGTCTTCCTGAACATGTATTTGCTGCTCATGCAGAAAAAATTTATTCCAGATTAGACCAACTCAATATTCATTACGCTCCTATTCATAAACTTAATGTACAAGCTGGCCAAGCGGCGTGAGGATGAAAGATGTCTAATGATATTGTTTTAAATCAAAATACTGCTTGGGCTGATATTCCAAGCATGATCATTCCAGCTTATTTAGAAACTTGGACAATGGTCGGCATCGTAATGACTTTAGTCATTATTTTTGGCGGAATCATAGGAATAGCATTATTTAATAGCTCTAACCGTGGATTATTTGAAAATCCTAAACTTTATGCAGTCTTAAGCAGCATAGTGAATATAGGTCGATCACTTCCATTTTTAGTGCTCATGGCAGCCATTATACCTTTAACAAAATGGCTTACAGGCACAACTATTGGTATTGCAGCTGCTGTCGTACCTATGACTATTGCAGGGATTCCTTTCTTCGCGCGCTTAGTCGAAAACGCACTGAATGAATTACCGCCTGAAATTACTTCAGTTGGGCGTGTTTCTGGTGGTACTCCTTTACAAATTATTCATCAAGTTCAGCTTAAAGAATCACTACCAAGTTTAGTTTCTGCTGCGACATTAAATTTAATCGTGATGATCGAATACTCTGCAATCGCTGGCACTATCGGTGCTGGAGGCATTGGTTACCTTGCTGTTTTATATGGTTATCAGCGATTTGATCATCACATCATGATCGCAACAATTATCACGCTTATTATCACGATCCAAGCTGTTCAATTCACGGGTAATCGTATTAGCGCTTCTCTCAAAAATCATTAATGAGTTAAACCATGAGTTCTAAACAACATAACTTTGAAATAAAGAAAAAATCTAAACTCCCTTTCATATTGGGTGCACTAGTCGTTTTGATTATAGGAGTGATTGTTTGGTTCAATCTTTCTAAATCAGATGAGAAGAATGCATCTTTTGATGATGTTTTAAAGGTTCACTATGAGCCTGCTATGATTGGTGAAAAAAATCTAATTGAATATGCCAATGAAAATATTGCACCTGATTATGGCATTAAGCTTGAAGCTGTTGGTGTTCAAGATTCTGTACAAGCTAATCGTGCGGTGAATGATGGGGAGTTTGCAGCAACGATTCATCAACACCAATGGTGGTTGAAACAAGTAACCGATGCTAATGGTTTTAAACTCATTCCAACAACTGAAATTTATCAATGGGCTTTTGCGATTTATTCAGATCGATATAAAGATGTTAAGGATATTCCTCAAGGTGCTAGTTTTGCGATTCCAAATGATTTAGCAAATCAGGCTCAAGCATTGTGGCTTTTAGAGCGTGAAGGCTTAATTAAACTTGATCCAAGCATTGAACCACGTACAGCACGCTTAAAAGATATTAAAGAAAATCCACGAAACTTCGATTTTAAAGAAATTGAATTACTTTCGCTTGCTCGAACTCTAGATTCTGTAGATGCAGCGATTGGCTATGTTGCTCAATTTGATGCTGGTAAAGTCTCTCGTAGTAAAGGAATTCTCTTCCCTGCAGCACCTCGCACCTTTGCAGCGCGCTTAGTGATTGCTGAAAAACATAAAGATAATCCTCAAATTAAAAAATTACAGCAAGTATTCTCTGATCCACGAATTGAAGAATATTTAAAAACAACCGATGACGTCAATGTCAAAGGAATTTTGAGTCCTGTGTCAAAAAATTAATTCATTACATTCCAAAATATGAAAGAGCCCAAGGGCTCTTTTGTCCTAATTTTTGTATATATTTTTTTAAAAATAACTTATGATATTTTAATATTTTTCTTTTTAAAACAGTTATTTACAATACAAAAATCATAATGCCTTACAACCTAATCATGCTAAAAAAATCCTTAATATTAACCAGCTTACTCTCTGCTGTATCGGCATTCTCATATGCCGAAGAAAACAAAACTGATTTCGATTTGAATGGAACCATTCGACTCAAATATACCCACAATGATTATTTACCAGACAGTGGTAATACCATTGATTTTGCTGATGCAGTTCTATGGCTCAATTATAAAAATGACAACATTACGGGACATTTAGACTATCGAATTTATCAAGCTTATGGGAAATTAGGTGGTATTCATTTACCGGTCAATGCTTGGATTGATTATGAAGTACAACAAGATCACCATATAAAAGCAGGTCTACAATCTGTACCAGTCGGCTTAGGCAGATATCAAAGTAGCACCTATAATCTTACTCAACTCTACCATTTAGGCTTGGAAGATTTAAATAATTGGGGTATCAGCTATCAATACTCCCCTAAAGATTTAAATCTAACAGCAGCATATTTCTTTCATGATGCTGGGAGCTATACTGGTAAAAGTAAAAACTCTGCACACTATTCAAGTAATTTAACTGTTGAACCTGAATTTACCAATGGAACTCAATTAGATGAAAAGCATACCATTGCCCTTAAAGCTGACAAAGAACTCCATTACCAAATTAATGATACTCCAGTGCATATTAAAATAGGTGGTTCTTACTTATATAGTGAGCTTGATAATAAAATAAGTAATCAAACTGGTGACCGTCAAGTATGGAGTGTATTTCAAAATACTAAATTTAATAATTTTGGATTTAACTTAATATACGGCAACCAAAGTATTAATAATAAAGATAAAACATTCAATGATGTTTCAACTTTTGGATTTTTTGATGGTCAATATAATGTAGCGAATGAAGCTAATTTTTTATCAACCGAAATTAATTATACTTTAGCTTCAAGTTATAAAAACTTCAACCAACCATTATTTTATTCTAACTACTCACGCTATTTTAAAAAATCAAATGATTTTAATGATTCTGAACGATTCATTAATGGTGTAACTGTTAAATATAAGAAGAATTTTCAATTTTATTTAGAAAACATTACTTCTAAGAATGATACTGTGTTCGGCCCTGTTGCTGATGGCTATGCAGAAGGTAGTGAAAACATATGGAATAATTTGACCTACTTAAGCTTAGGCTATTATTTTTAATCCATATTGATCAATTCTTGTAGTTTAGTCATCAAGCTACAAGAATTTTAAATTAAAAATTTTGTATCAGAACAAATACTCAATTCTCAATCCTACATTATTTGAGCATGTGCACCTTGAATTAAAATCATAAGACTTGATAATTAAAGTTCAAATAAATTTGTGAGTTTATGATGTCTAATTTCAGCAATATCACTGTACAACACCATGAAGATGATAAAGTGTCATTATTAATCGATGGTAAAGCAATCTCAGAACGTTATGATGTACGCCTAGATGCCACAATTATTGATGAACTCCAAAATCTTGCTGATGGCGCTGCATTGACAATTTTTGAACAATTTATATTTTCTCATCAAGACCTCAACTTTGAGCATTCATATCAATATGTGACTAACATCGTAAACCATAATAACGATTACAAATTGATCACCAACCTTGTCTATAAAATTAAAGCCGCAGACCAAGCTCCGATTGAACATAATATCAGTAAGAATGGTCAGCCTATGACTGAAGAAGATGTACGCGCATTCATCAATCAACAAATTGCAATGTCATTAGAAAAATATACTGATTTAAAATATTCCTATTGATTTAAAGACAAGTCAGGCCTTTCATATCATTTAGCATCAACTATAGAAAATATTTCAGTTCGGACTCATTTAAAATTTTTAGATGAATATATTGTGAATAATCGGAGGATAATATGGATCTGTTAAACATCTCCCAATCTCGCTACACCACCAAAGCATACGATTCTTCAAAAAAGATCCCTCAAGAAAAGTTTGAAAAATTATTGGAATCTTTAAGGCTCGCACCTTCATCTATCAATATTCAACCATGGCATTTCTTTGTTATCGAAACTGATGAAGCCAAACAGCGCATTGCTAAAGCACTGGTTGGTAAGTATGTTTATAATGCACCAAAAGTCCTTGAATCTTCACACACCATTCTGTTTTGTACGCATAAAGACATTACAGACTCTCATCTAGATCAATTATTAAATCAAGATGAAATCAGCGGTCGTTTTAAAGATGACCAAGCAAAACAAGCTCAAAAAGATACGCGTTTAGGCTATGTTGATTATTATCGCAACGAAAAAGGCGATATCCAGCGCTGGTCTGAAAATCAAACTTTTATTGCACTTGGGCAAACCTTATTTGCTGCAGGTTTAGAAGGTATCGATGCCACTCCAATTGGAGGATTCGATGAAAAAATTATCGCTGAAGAGTTAAATCTTGACGCAAAAGGCCTGATTCCATCAGTGCTATTGGCGCTTGGTTATCGAAGTGAAAAAGATTTTAATGCCAAATTACCTAAATCTCGTTTGAATGCAGATCAAGTTTTCACTCGACTATAAATGTATTTGCCACAATAGCTTTCATGCTATTGTGGCTTTTCATTAAGCCGCTATTTTCTGTGAAATTTCTAAACTGATCATTGCAGCAGTTGCAGCTGACAGCGTCCAACCCAGATGCCCATGACCGGTATTATAAAAGACTCTCGGATGCTTTCCTTGTCTTACCACTGGCATCATATTCGGCATCATCGGTCTTAATCCAGCCCAAGGGACACAATGCTCAGTTGAAATATCAAAATTACGATTCACCCAATGAACCAAAGGTTGTATGCGATCCATACGGATGTCTCGGTTATAGCCATTAAATTCCGCAGTACCAGCAATTCTTAAACGACCTCGACCTAATCTCGACGTCACGATTTTTGCACTTTCATCCAATAAACTTACCCATGGTGCATGTTGTTGGCTATGTTCATCATTCAGCTGAACTGTAATCGAATACCCTTTCACCGGATAAACATTGACACGATCTCCAGCCTGTTGTGCTAAATGATAGCTTCCAACTCCACCACAAATAACCATTGCATCAGCTTGAATAAATCCATCGGGTATATCTTTATTTTTGGGATCACAAGCCCGATATTTAGCTGAAACTTGCTCTGTAGAATGATCCAGATTTAAATCTTCAACTTCTACACCATATAAAAATTTCCCGCCTTTATTCGCCACCACTTGGGCTAAATGCGTGGTGTATTTGTGTATATCTCCTGTGGCATCGTCAGGACAATAAAAACCACCGTAATATTCCCCAGTCAAACTTGGTTCAATACTGTGAATTTCTTCATTTGTAACAGCGTGACGCTCTAATCCACCTTTGCATAACAAATCATTCACTCTTATTGCAACATCATAATCCTGCTGATTATGATAAAAGTGCAAAATTCCACGCTTTTCCAAATCGAATTGAATTTTTTCTTTCTGTGCAATTTCAAACAGCCGTTTTCTTGCCAATAATGCCAGCCTTACCGTTTCTTGTGTGTTGGCTTCGTAATGTTTGATATTACCCATAAATTCAATCAGCCAAGCGTATTTATGCAAATCAAAAGATGGGTTGAGTAATAATGGTGCATCTTTTTGGGTCATCCATTTGATACCCTTCAGTACCGTTGCTTTCTGATTCCACACCTCTGCATTACATGCAGAGAGTTGACCTCCATTCGCAAATGAAGTCTCCATTGCTGGATATAAGTTTTTATCCAAAATTGTGACTTGATAACCAAGTTCTAATAATTCATAGGCAGTGGTTATTCCTGTAATGCCAGCACCAATCACCATAATATGTGACATAAAAGCTCCTTGAAAATTTTATATTTTCAATGCCCCATCTGTCACGGTACCTGAGAGCTTCGGAAATCTTCATAACATATGATTTTTTCCATCCCCTTCGGTGAGTCTAAACATCATTAGACTTCCCTCCAGATGATTGAGAATAATTACAGTCCTTTTGCCTGAGAGATTCCGGGGTCGTTGCTCCTTCGGCGGATCTACAGAAGACCTCTCTCCTGCAATATTCGTTTAATTCTTATTCAGCAATTAATATGCCATAGTTAATTTTTTTATACATCTACGAAAATCAATTTTAAAAAATATTTTTATAAATATGGATCACCAACTTTAAGACAACAGCTAAGACAGGAATTTTTAGCTTGGGAAACGTTACAAAGATCATTGTTTAGCTCAAACTTTCTCTACCATCGAGAACAATTTAGTCATTAAAAAACAAATGAGGAAACAATTTATTTTTTAAAGTTACTCTCTCAGAGAGCTTAGATCATCTTCCATCTACACTTTCATCTTCTTCAGCATAAAAGTGTAATGACTGATTAGAGCAATCATTGAAGCTCAAAGTTTCAATAGATGTGAGAGTCAGCAGAATGTGAGTTAAAAATTTGCTGTCAACCCCACATGTTTTAGCGATGAGTATGTATAGACATTACAATGCCCATACCTGCAAGCGTTGCAATGACTGCCGTACCACCATAACTCATGAGTGGCAATGGATCACCAGTGACTGGAAGAATTCCACTCACCATTCCACTGTTCAAAAATACAAAGAAAAAGAAAGTTAAACCTGCCGCACCCGCATAAAGACGTCCAAAATTATGGAAGCTGTTCATGGAAATTATCAAACAACGAATAATGATCGCCGCAAAGATAACAAATAATACGAACACACCAAAAAAGCCAAATTCCTCTGCATAAGCAGACATAATAAAGTCTGTATGATGTTCGGGGAGATAACCTAAATGAGACTGTGTTCCTTCATTAAAACCTTTACCAAATAGTCCACCAGAGCCAATCGCAATTTTAGACTGAATGATATTCCACCCTGCACCTAGCGGATCTGATTCAGGATCAAATAAAGTTAAAATTCGCTTTTTTTGGTATTCCTGTAGAAAGAAATTCCATAATAATGGTGCAACTACTGCAAACCCAGCAACCACAGCCCCAATCAAACGCCAAGAAATACCACTTAAAAAAATGACAAAAATTCCGGGAATAATTAATCCAATGTTTAAGTCAGGCTGTAATGCGACTAAAACAAAAGGAATCATCATCAGAAATAATGCAAAGAGAATATGCATAAATTTGGGTGGTAAAGTCCGCAGACTGAAAAACCAAGCCATCATGAGTGGCATCGTAAATTTCATAAATTCACTGGGCTGCACACTCCCTAATCCAGGAATAGAAATCCAGCGTTTTGCGCCTAAGCGGACATCACCAATTAGCAATACCAAAAGCAGAAGCACAATCGAAAATGCATACAGATAAGGACTGACAATTTGATAAACTTTTGGAGGAATTTGTGCACAAATAAACAGCAAAATAAAACCGATACCAAAACTGGTCGCCTGACGAATCACCATGCTTGAATCATGATTGGTTGCACTATAAACAACCATGAGTCCAAAAGCTGCGTTTAATATCAAAAAACCAAGTAACCATGGATCTAAATGTAATTTAGTCCAACGTGACGAATCATGTTTGATTGTTCGTCCATCTCTCAAGGCATGACGCAAAAAACGGTACTGTTGTGAAGGTATCATTGGCTGAATTGCATATTCTAAGTGGCGTTATTATAAGACAATGTTTTGGCTATTTAAGCAAAGTCCCAAACATAAAACTAAATTATTTCGAGTCAGACTGTGACTGAAGAATCAGACGAGCAAGTTCTAAATCTTCAGGATAAGTAATTTTAATATTATCAGATCGTCCAATCACCACATCTACTGGATGATGAGCATATTCAAGCGCACTCGCTTCATCCGTGATTGTGATCTTGTGAGTTAATGCATGTTCAATCGAGGTTTTTAGCAATTTAATGGTCGACAATTGTGGAGTTTGTGCTTGCCACAATGCACTTCGATCAACAGTTTTTTCAATGGCACTCGACTGATCTACTCTTTTTAAAGTATCACGTACAGGCGTTGCTAAAATTGCGCTATGCTTAGATTCGATAACATGGCGAATCAAAGATTCTAAATTACTCAAGCTCACACAAGGTCGAGCAGCATCATGCACAAACACCAGATCATTTTCATCTGCAATATTGGTTAAATAATTTAAACCATTAAGTACAGAATCAACCCTCTCCTGACCACCTAAGCAGAAATGAAGGATTTCTGATTTAGCAAATTGAAGTGTCTGAGCAAATTGGTCATGCTCTGAGATTGCCAACACATAGCCAGCAATAGGCAATTGAGCAATACGTTCTACAGTATGCTCAAGTACAGTTTTATTCTGGATAATTTGATATTGCTTTAACGCTGATTTGGAAAATCGACTACCAGAACCTGCTGCCGGAATAATAGCCCATAATTTACGGTTGTTCAGATTCAGGTTGTCTAGACTCATTGGTTCTTAAATCTACGTTAGCATTTGGGTCGATGTAAATCGGCTTATAATTCGTACTGATTGTACTCATTTGAATAAAAGTTTCATGAGGCTTAATTAAGCCAAGATCTAAACGTGCATGTTCTTCAATCGCCTCAACACCATTTTTTAGATCATATACTTCAGCAGCCAGAATACGATTACGCTCTTTTAACTCTTCATTTGTTTCAGCTTGTTGATTCATTTGCTGAAGTAGCGCCTGATGAGGGAAATATCCTCCTTCACCGAGCCAAAAGCGATATTGAAAGATGGCAATTAAAATTATTGCCACCAGCAAAATCACTTTACTTGAAGTAGTTTTAAAGACGTCTAACATTATATTTGAGGCTTAGTTAACATCATGAAATTAGAGCACTAATATACCCTAAAACAAAGAAAGGTAGTATGTGTAACTGTGTTAAATATGCAAATGTTAAACAAATTCACATTGATTGATTTCTTTTAAAAATACTTACTGATAAATATCAAAAGTTATTGAATATTCAAGAGTCATTATATTTACACTTTTTATTTCATAGCTTAATAACAAAAAAACCACTCTTTAAAGAGTGGTTTTTTAAAATTCAAAATAATCTAAACGATTAATTTAAACCTTTAAACTCAGCTTTACCGCGGTAAATAGCATTCGTCAATTCTTCGATACGAAGCAATTGGTTGTATTTCGCTACACGGTCAGAACGACAAAGTGAACCAGTTTTGATTTGACCAGCACCAGTACCTACTGCAAGATCCGCAATTGTAGAATCTTCAGTTTCGCCAGAACGGTGAGAAATCACTGTAGAGTAACCATTTGCTTTAGCAAGATAGATCGCATCTAAAGTTTCAGTCAACGTACCGATTTGGTTATACTTAATCAGGATAGAGTTACCAACTTTTTCGTTGATACCACGTTGAAGGATTTTAGGATTTGTAACAAACAAATCATCACCAACCAATTGAATCTTGTCACCAAGAATCGAAGTTAGGTAAGACCAACCTTCCCAATCAGATTCATCTAAACCATCTTCAATAGAGATAATTGGATATTGGTTTACAAGACCAGCAAGGTAGTCAGAGAATTGGTTGTTTGTGAATGCTTTATTGCCTTCACCAGCAAGGATGTACTGACCATCTTTGTAGAATTCTGAAGATGCACAGTCAAGCGCAAGCATAATGTCAGAACCTGCTTTGTAGCCAGTTTTTTCAATTGCTTCAAGAATAACTGTAATTGCTTCTTCGTTTGAACGTAAGTTCGGCGCGAAACCACCTTCATCACCAACAGCAGTATTTAAACCTTGTTTCTTTAAAACTGATTTTAAAGAATGGAAGATTTCTGCACCTGCACGAAGTGCTTCAGAGAATGAAGTGAAGCCAACTGGCTCAATCATGAACTCTTGGATATCAACGTTGTTGTCCGCATGTGAACCACCGTTTAAGATGTTCATCATTGGAACAGGCATTGTTAAAATGCTGTTGTTACGAAGGTCTGCGATGTATTGGAAAAGAGGAATTTTCTTTTCGTCAGCAGCAGCACGCGCAGCAGCCAAAGACACTGCCAAAGTTGCGTTCGCACCTAATTTTTCTTTGTTTTCAGTTCCATCTAAAGCGATCATCGTATTATCGATGTCTTTTTGTTCGAATACTGATTTACCCACTAACGCGTCACGGATTAACGTGTTTACGTTGTTCACAGCAGTTTTAACACCTTTACCTAAGTAACGTGCTTTATCGCCATCACGAAGTTCTAAAGCTTCACGAGAACCAGTTGAAGCACCAGATGGTGCACATGCACGGCCAACTACGCCAGATGCTAAGATAACGTCTGCTTCGATGGTTGGGTTACCACGAGAGTCCAAAATTTCACGTGCACGAATGTCAACGATTTGGCTCATGAACAATTCCTCAGTTGATTAATAAAACGATGCGTCTAACGCTGCATCAGTGTGTATCTAATTTTTTGAAACCTTTAACCAAGGTATCCAATTCTTTAAGCTGAGCTAAGAATGGCTCAAGTTGAGTCATTCGAAGAGCGCAAGGTCCATCACATTTTGCTTTTTCTGGATCAGGATGTCCTTCCAGAAAAAGACCTGCTAGACCTGTAGCCATACCCGCACGCGCTAATGTCGTAATTTGTGCGCGACGGCCACCTGCTGAATCTGCACGACCACCTGGGGTTTGAAGTGCATGTGTCACATCAAAGAAGACTGGCACATTCATTTCTTTCATGATGTCGAAACCAAGCATATCGACAACTAAGTTGTTGTAACCAAATGCTGAGCCACGCTCACATAAAATCAGCTTGTCATTCCCGGCTTCCAAACATTTATGCAAGATATGACGCATTTCATGCGGTGCTAAGAATTGCGCTTTTTTGATATTGATAATGGCTTGAGTTTTTGCCATCGCCTCAACAAGATCTGTTTGACGGCTAAGGAAAGCAGGTAATTGAATGATGTCAGCCACTTCAGCCACAGGTGCTGCTTGATATGGTTCATGAACATCTGTAATGATCGGAACATTAAAATGTTTTTTAATGTCAGCTAACCACTCAATTCCTTTTTCAAGACCAGGTCCGCGGAAAGAATTTAAGCTCGAACGATTTGCTTTATCAAAGCTTGCTTTGAAAACATATGGAATATCCAAACGTTTGCAAATATCAACATAAGTTTCTGCAATTTCAAAAGCTAAATCTTTTGATTCAAGTACATTCATTCCGCCGAATAATACAAATGGCAAATGATTTGCCATTTGTATATCGCCTAAACGTACAATTTCTTGTGCTTTTAATTGTGACATTTAAACTTCCTAGTTATGTCCTAAGACATTCATTATTTCGATTTTTGATACTGTTTTTTAGCAGCATCAATAAAACCAGCAAATAATGGATGACCATCACGTGGAGAACTTGTAAATTCCGGGTGGAATTGTACAGCAATAAACCAAGGATGTTGAGGAATTTCAACAGTTTCAACTAAACGTTGGATTGGCGAATAACCAGAAATTTTCATGCCTTTTTCTTCTAAAGCAGGAATATAACGATTATTCATTTCGTAACGATGGCGATGACGTTCAATAATTTCTACTGAACCATACACTTCTGCAGTTTTAGTGCCTTCAACCAATTCTGATTTTTGAGCGCCAAGACGCATTGTTCCACCAAGGTCAGAATCTACAGAACGTTGCTGTACTTCACCACGTTCGTCTAACCATTCCGTAATTAAACCAATTAAAGGCGATTTAGTTGAACGGTTAAATTCTGTTGAGGTTGCATCTGCAATACCAGCAACATTACGTGCGTATTCAATGACCGCAAGTTGCATACCTAAGCAAATACCAAGGAATGGAATTCCATTCTCACGTGCGAATTTAATCGCTTGCATCTTACCTTCAGTACCGCGCTCGCCAAAACCACCAGGAACTAAGATTGCGTCAGCATCTTTCAACACTTCCGCTACATCTTGGCTTTCTAGTTCTTCGGCATTGACATAATCAATTTGAACTTTAACGCGGTTTTGGATACCTGCATGTAAGAGTGCTTCGTTTACAGATTTATAAGCATCTGGAAGTTCAACATATTTACCCACCATCGCAACACGAACAGTGTACTCAGGATTTAATAGTGCTTCTACGACATTATCCCAATCTGAAAGATCGGCTTCTGGTAAATCGTTATAACCAAAACGCTCGCAAATTAAATCATCAACGTCTTGTTCATAGAACGTACGTGGAATTTCGTAAATTGTGCGTGCATCTTTACACACCACAACTGCACGAGCTTCTACGTTCGTGAACAACGCAATTTTACGCTTTGTATCAGCATCAACATCGTGTTCAGTACGACAGATCAAAATATCTGGTTGAATACCGATTGAGAGTAATTCTTTCACTGAGTGCTGAGTTGGTTTTGTTTTCAACTCTGCAGCTGACTTGATATATGGCAACAACGTTAAATGCATCAGCATTGTGCGTTTGTGACCAAGTTCAACCATTAACTGACGAACAGATTCCATGAATGGGAGAGATTCAATGTCACCTACTGTACCGCCAATCTCAACAATAGCAACGTCATAGCCTTCGCCAGCGCGAAGAACACGTTCTTTAATATTGTCTGTAATGTGTGGAATAACTTGAACTGTTCCACCAAGGTAATCACCGCGACGCTCTTTATTTAAAACGTCTTGGTACACGCGACCAGATGTAAAGTTATTAAGCTTGGTCATTTTCGCACGACGCAAGAAACGTTCGTAATAACCCAAGTCTAAGTCAGTTTCCGCACCATCCTCTGTGACAAAAACTTCACCATGTTGGAACGGGCTCATCGTCCCTGGATCGACATTAATATATGGATCCATTTTCACCATGGTTACTTTTAATCCACGGGCTTCTAAAAGTGCAGCAACTGAAGCAGCTGAAATACCTTTACCTAGTGATGAAACAACACCACCAGTAACGAAAATAAAATGGGTCATTGGGTTTCTCGTACAATCGAGCCTAAATCGGCCTGCAATGTTGCGCAATTTTACTTTACTCTGTACCTATAAAGCAAAGTCAATCCGCATCAATTCAAAGAACAATAAACAATTGGTTATTCTATCATCATTTCCAATAAAGATTCACGCACACTTTCAGTGATTTTCATCTGTTAATTTGCTGTTATACTACGTCAGTCGATCTAGCTAGTTTGTTTTGAGCAACTATGAATAAAAAATTTTTAATCGGTGGTGCAATCTTATCTGCACTCCTCGTTACTGCATGTGTAAAAAAAGAAGCGCCTAAGGAAGAAGAACAGGAACAAACTGTTGAAACAACTGAACAGGCAGAACAAATTGAGAACATTGAGATTTCTGAACCAGAAATCGAACCTGAGCCACCAACTCAAGTTGAAATTGAGCATCAGGAAACAAACAATACGTCAGCGACTATTCGTCGTGAATACCGCGATGCTCCTGCACAAACGAATCCTGCCCCAGCACCAGCTGTTGAAAATGTAGAACGCCCTACACCTTCTCCAAGTGCATCAACAGGTGGTTCTCAATCTGAAGATGATGCTGTTGCCGCTGCTATTGCTGCTGCTACCCCTGCTTTAGAAAACTAATTTTCGAATTTAAAAAAACCGAGTGACAAGACTCGGTTTTTTTATGTCAACATAAATGAAAGTCAAATTGTTATTCATTTATAAACAACAAAAATTGTCAGGCTTTCTCTAATTCTAAAAAAAATTCTGCAATTAATTTGTGTGCCCAAGATTCTGGATTTTTTTTACCTTCATAGAAACAGCAATGGCTTCCTTTTTTTGTGGTCACTACTGCCATGTTCGGCATATGTTGAATCACTTCTTTATAAGGCTCTAAATTGCGGATATGGCATACTGGATCGTCTTCCGAATTTAAAATCATCAACGGCACTCTAATCTTCTCAAAGACATAGATGGGATTTGTCGCTTTACAATATGCGTCATAATTTTCAAATCCAGCGAACTGATAATATGTTTTTTCAAAATCAAATAAATCTTTAGCAACACTCAGTTGCTTTAAACTTTCTAAATTTCGCCAATGTTGCTCATAAGGTTTTAAAAAATGTGCATTTAACTTTTTTGCCATCAAACGGCTATAAAAAGGATGAACATTTGAAAAACCAGTTTCCGTATTGTATCCAGGACAAAGTGCGAAAGCCGCTTGAATTGGTGTGGAGCTTTCTTCCTCACCTAAATATCGAACCAATAATCCAGTTCCTGCTGAAGACCCAACTGCATACAATTTAGAATATGGTAAGCGCTGTTGAATATGTTCAATCTGCTCTCTTAGATCTTGCGTGTTTCCAAAAAGATTAATTTTAGGAACTGAAAGTGGTAGACCTGCATGCCCTCGTCTTAAACACAATGCAATACGCCAACCAGTTACTTGATGTAAGTCTCTGACCAATTCTCTCATACTGGCTGGGCTTCCAGTAATGGTATGCAGCACTAAAATAGTAGGTGTTTCCGCAGGCAGATGCATGCCATACCAAGCAATACCCGTTGTTCCCCCATCAGACATTGTTAACTGTTCAATGAAGTCATATTCTAATTTTACGGTTTTCTTTCGAACTTTATCAAAATACACCAAGTGAGCATGCGTATTCGAGAGCCACGGCGTTGGTCTATATTTATAATGCAGACGTTTCAAGTTTGAAATCACATGCGCTAACTCACCTTGCGGATTAAAATAGATTGAAGGTATAGCTGCACCAGTAAAATGATCAAGTTGGGTTTGAGTGAATTCTTGCATCCACTTGAAACGCTGATTAAGATTCATACAGACTCCGAATTTACTTACTCCAATTCATAAGCCAAAAACATGCCTAATTTATTTTGGTAGAAATTGAGCCATACGTTGGCCCATTTGCAACGCCAAAGCTTCTAAACCACTTTTAGGCCGAATCATCACCTCAAAGTCAATAATTTGACCTTGCTCATTAAACTGGATCATATCAATGCCTTTTAATGTTTTTTCACCCACATTTGTGGAAAATTCAAGCACAACACTGAGCCCATCTGCTGTATAGAACTCACGGTGATAACGAAAATTTTCAAAGATCTCAATCACATTGGTCAAAATAAAAGTAACAACTTGTTTGCCTGGATAAGGCTTAAATGCGACGGGTGATTTAAATACGACTTCTTCAGACAAAAGCTCATTCAATAGACTTAAATCACGCGTTTCAAGCATATGGTGCCAACGTTGAATAGATTTTTGTGTGGTTTCGAGTGTCATTTTTATGTCCTTTTTGTTGTATCAGTCCAATCTTTTAGAAGAAAAGGGAGAATACTGCGTCAAGGAGAGGTCTCATTCAATTAAGTACCCTCTCCAAATCCTCTTCTTGCACTTTCATCTAGAATACAGGAGAGAAATTTTCTGGCTTAAATCTTGGCAGCCAATTCAGCGCCTTGACGAATCGCACGTTTTGCATCTAGCTCACCCGCCTCTTTCGCCCCACCAATTAAATGAACTTTTTTACCTACCTGCTCGAGTTGATCAAACATAGCCGTATATGATTCTTGACCTGCACAAATCACCACATGATCCACGTCTAATACGGTAGTTTGTTCATTGATTGTGATATGTAAACCTTGGTCATCAATCTTGTTATACGTTGCACCTGGAATCATTTTTACTTCGCGATTTTTTAATCCAGTACGATGAATCCAACCCGTCGTTTTACCCAAGCCTGCACCAACTGAAGTGGCTTTACGTTGTAATAAGTAGATTTCACGTGATGGCTGTTCTACTTGAGCAGGTTTTAAACCTCCTACATTAGAATATGATGTATCAATTCCCCATTCATCATAAAATTTTTGAGGATTCAAGCTTCCACTTTCCCCCTCATGTGTTAGATACTCAGCAGTATCAAAACCAATACCACCAGCACCAATAATCGCAACACGCTGTCCGACTGGTTTTTTCTCTCTTAAAACTTCGATATAAGACAACACTTTTGGATGATCAATTCCTTCAATATCTAAATGTCGAGGTGTCACACCTGTAGCGACTACAATTTCATCAAACTGATCTGTATTGAGCTCTTCAAAAGTTGCAGTATGGTTAAGTTTTAATTGAATTAAAGGCTGCAACTCAATTTTTCGCTTAAAGTAACGCAATGTCTCATAAAACTCCTCCTTTCCTGGAATCGTTTTTGCAATATTAAATTGCCCCCCAATTTGATCGGCTGCTTCAAAAATGGTGACCTGATGACCACGGTCAGCTGCATAAGTAGCAAAACTCAATCCTGCAGGACCTGCACCAATGACAGCAATTTTTTTAGGCGTATGGGTTTCTTTAAAAATGAGTTCAGTTTCATGGCATGCACGTGGATTAACCAAGCATGACGCAATTCTGAGTGAAAAAATATGATCCAAACACGCTTGGTTACAGCCAATACACGTGTTGATTTCGTCACTTCTACCCTGTTCAGCTTTTAGTACAAATTCTGCATCTGCAAGCATTGGGCGAGCCATAGAAATCATATCTGCATGACCTGAAGCTAACACGTGTTCAGCCATTTCAGGGGTATTGATACGATTTGAGGTAATCAATGGAATATTAACTTCACCTTTTAGCTTTTCTGTCACCCATGTAAATGCTGCTCGAGGTACTTTCGTTGCAATCGTGGGTATACGCGCTTCATGCCAACCAATACCTGTATTAATGATAGTCGCGCCGGCTTTCTCAATTTCTTTTGCAAGATGGATGACCTCCTCAAGCGTTGAACCGGCCTCAACCAAGTCGAGCATAGAAAGTCTATAAATGATAATAAAGTTTTCACCCACCTCTGCACGGGTACGTTTTACAATTTCAATCGGCAAACGAATGCGGTTTTCATAACTCCCACCCCATTCGTCATCACGGTGATTGGTACGTGCTGCGATAAACTCATTGATGAGGTAACCTTCAGACCCCATAATCTCAACACCATCATAACCTGCATATTGAGCCAGCTTTGCACAGTTGGCAAAATCATCAATGGTTTGATGAACTTCAGCCGAGCTTAAAGCATGAGGTTTAACTGGATTAATTGGTGCCTGAATTGCTGATGGTGCAACATTTTCAGGCTGATATGAATATCGACCAGTATGCAAAATCTGCATTGCAATCTTACCACCAGCATCATGTACCGCTTGCGTAATGATTTTATGTTTCTCAGCTTCAGCAATCGAGTCTAATTTTGACCCTCCAGCAAAAGTCACACCAGCATCGTTGGGTGAAATTCCCCCCGTCACGATAAGACCGACCTGTCCTTGAGCACGCTCAGCATAAAATGCGGCCATACGTTCATAGCCACCTTCAACCTCTTCTAAACCTACGTGCATTGAACCCATCAATACACGATTTTTTAAAGTGGTAAAACCTAAATCTAGTGGTGCAAGTAAGTTTGGATAATTTGACATTCTGACCTCATGGCTCGCGTTTGCTTGCTATTATTGTGTGCTTCATGCAACTTGTTGCATAAATATATATTCTAATTTTGCATTTTATGCAACATGTTGCATAATAAAGTTGATTCAACATTTTACGATATATGATTTATGTCTTTAGCACATGTTTTGTTGACCAGTCTCATCGAAAAACCAAGTACAGGTATTGAACTTGCGCGTCGCTTTGACCGTTCTATGGGATTCTTTTGGAATGCAACTCATCAACAAATCTATCGTGAACTCAATGCTATGCAAAAAAAAGGTTGGATTTCGACTATTGATGAAGGTGATCCCAACTCGAGAAAGAAAAAATATAAAGTTGATGCTCTAGGTCGAACTGAACTTGCCAATTGGATGGTACAGCATAGTGAGCCTGCCCAACTCAGAGAAGAATTGATGGTGCGTCTAAGAGCTGAAGCACAACTAGGTGGTAATAATGTGTTGACAGAATTGGAATCTCATTTAGAGATTCATAAAAATAAGTTAAAAATATATCAAGCGATTTACGATAAAGATTTTGCCAATAAAGATAATGATGACCGTACACTCTATATTCATAAAATGATTCTTCAATTAGGCATTGAACTAGAGCAAGGTTGGATCAGTTGGTTAGAACGTGTAATTCCACAATTGAAAATAATGAATACAAAATAAAGGATATATCTATGCCATTTTTTACTATGCATGATAACGAAAAATTATATGTTCGTGAAATTGGTCAAGGTGAACCTGTTTTGGTGCTATCTGGTTTAGGAATGCAAAGTTGGCAGTGGATCCCTTTTTTTGCATTTAATTTAAAAAAATATAAATTCATTATTCCTGACTGGCGTGGTTTTGGTGGGTCTAAGCATTGTAAAATTCCAGATACTGATGCTATTTCAAGTCACTGGAACGATATTCAGGCATTGATCAGTCAACGCCCTAGACAACATTATAAAGTGATTGCTTATTCTATGGGGGCAACTACTGCCATGCATGGTATGCAATATGGTCAATTTGCTGATCAAATCAAAGCATACTTGCATATTGATCAAACCCCTAAAATACCTTCTGATGAAACTTGGAGTTTCGGGCTATTGGGCGATCGCTATCCAGAGTTCAAAAAGCTACTCATCGAACTTTCTTCTTTTTTACATCAACATGAAAATTATCAAAACCTGAGTGAATTACCTACTCACTTAAGCCGCGAATTAGTCGAGCTTTGGGTTAAATTTTTATCTTTACAAGATAATCATCAATTGAGCGCTAAAATTTTTAAAACAACGCTCAATCAACCGAAAATTCAAAAGTTAATCCTCCCTATGCAACGTCTCGACTATATGCGTTGGTACATTGACAACTATCTAAACCATAAAGAAGATTACAGAGCCGCGATCTCAAAGTTAGAATGCCCAGCAACTTTTTTTATCGGCACTAAATCCGCACTCTATCCAGCGCAAGGGCAAAAGCTCATTGCTGAATCGGTTAAAAATCATCGTATCGTACTGTTTGAGCGCTCAGGGCATACGCCTTTGATCAATGAACCCATTAAATTCGCACAAGAAATTTCTAAATTTCTGAATCAAACTATATAAGCTCTAATGAATATTTGAATATTAAGTTGATCCAGACGTCATACTTGGGCACAAAATCAATAGGATGGAGATTGGATGAATCAGTCTAAAACAAAGCTTGTGATTTTTTCGGGTGCTGGTATGAGTGCTGAAAGTGGTATCAATACATTTCGAGATAGCGATGGACTTTGGGAAAACCATCGCATAGAGGATGTTGCAACGCCCGAAGCTTGGCGTAACAATCCTGTTTTAGTACAGCGCTTTTACAATGAACGGCGAAAAAAAATTTTAGCATCTGAACCTAATGCAGCACATCTTGCGATTGCAGCACTTGAACAACATTATGATGTACATGTGATCACGCAGAATATTGATGACTTACACGAACGCGCTGGTAGCAAAAAAGTACTGCATCTTCATGGAAATATAACACTCGCTAAAACATCGGGGCCAAATGCTCAATTCACAGACAAATTTTACTCAATTGAAGGAATTGAACTGGATATTTCTCGTGACTTCTGTGATGCTGGATATCCGCTTCGTCCACATGTCGTATGGTTTGGTGAATCCGTTCCCGCTTTTGAAGAAGCAGATGTGATATGCCAGCAAGCTGAAATCTTTGTTGTGATTGGAACGAGCTTAGCTGTTTATCCTGTTGCAGGCTTAGTACACAGTATTTCACCAAGCTGTGATGCGTATTATATCGACCCTAGAGCCGATCTCGGCCGTGTGCCACAACACTATACATGTATCTCAAAATCAGCAACCGAAGGAATGCAAGATTTGGCTAAACTTCTTTCTTCAGTTCAGCCAAATTGAGGCATGGGCTTATTTGAGTTTATCAAAATAAGGTTTTAACCATCGAGATAACATGAAGCCAATTAAGACAATCAAATACAAAGGCCAAATCATTAATAAAAACACCAAAAGATCGAGCACAAATTGCCAGCCATATTTGATGCTATTCCAAGCACGCTGAGTAAAGTGATCACCATTTAATCGCGCCACTGCATCAATATCAATATCAACCCTTTCTCGGACCAGTGTTGGTTGATTCAGTTGTAAACTGATCGTACTGAATTTAACACGGTCTTGAACTTCGAGTTGAGTGAGCCGTGTGATTTCATTCAAATGAGTTGGTCGTGCTTGACTTGAAATAGTCTGTGCTTGATTCATTTTTTCTTGAAGAAGCTTCAATTCAAAACGTTGTGCACTATAGCGTTGCTGATTCAAAAAAAACATTAAAGGTAAAAGTTGATTAACAACATGTGGGGCACGCTCACTCGGTACACGTAGCACCATAAAAGATACAGGTTCAACTTTTTCAAATACTTTTACTTTGCCTTCTGAAATATTCTGACGTTTAAGATCAACCACATTGAAATCAATATCTTTTCTTTCAATAAATCCGCCTGCTTCAAGGGTTATTTTTTCTATCTCTAAACTGCTTTTCACCACATCTTTAACGGTAAAGTTAACTTGCGCCTCTCGAACCATACGACGAGTCAGCTCAACTGGATTAACCTCTTGATTTAATATGACCTCAGGTTTTTGCTCCTGGACGGGCGAAGTATTTGGTTCAGCCGCTTCTTGCATATCAACTTGCGTATCAGCAGTATTTTCTTGAACTGCTTCAGCAGAATGTTCCTCTATTTTTTTTGAACAGGATGCCAGCAACATCGAACACAGCAGCGTGCTTATTACTATTCTTTTCATTCATTTTCTCTAAATTATAATGTTTGTATTGATGGCTCATAATTTTAATTATTATAAACATTCAATTAAGAAATTATACTTAAAAGTTTCAATGAAAATGGCATACCTCATTGAATGAAATATGCCATCAATTCATATTCAATTGATTTTCAGATTCTATCTACTCTATTAGCTTACTTTGTCCATGTTCATATCATCGACTACATGACCAGCGATCTCAGACACTAAATTTTCAAAAGAGAAAATTTGATTTAACTGCTCTTGCGTTAAAAGATTCTGCTCAATGACAACTTGCTGAATGGTTTTATTTTCTGCAAGACAAACCTTCCCAATTTCATCACATTTGGCATGACCTAGAATCGGATCTAATAATGTGACAATGCCAACACTTCGCATCACTGCATCGTAACAAGTCTGTTCATTTGCAGTAATACCTTGGATACATTTGTTTTCTAGTGTTTGCATTGCTTGAATTAATAAATTGGTTGATTCATTCATGGTCAGTGCAATTACAGGTTCCATGACATTTAATTGTAATTGCCCCGCTTCAGCTGCCATGGTCACTGTCAAATCATTACCAATGACTTTAAAAGCAATTTGGTTCACTACTTCAGGAATAACTGGATTGATTTTCGCAGGCATAATGGATGAGCCGGCTTGTAATTCAGGTAATCTAATTTCAGCTAATCCCGTACGAGGCCCTGAACTTAATAAGCGCAGGTCATTACAAATTTTTGAGAGCTTGATGGCTAAACGCTTTAAAGTACTTGATAGAATAATAAATACGCCACAATCACTGGTGGCTTCAACATAGTCTTCAGCACCTTGTAATTTCAATCCAGTAATTTGAGAAAGCGTTTGAACCACTTCTAGTGCATATCCATGAGGTGTGTTCACACCCGTTCCAATCGCAGTCGCACCCAAATTTATTTCTAGCAGTAAATGACGCATCTTTTGGATGAGGCGATAATCTTCTTTTAATAGCGTCGCAAATGCACGAAACTCTTGTCCGAGTGTCATGGGTACAGCATCTTGGAGTTGAGTTCGCCCCATTTTAATTACGTGTTGAAATTCAGATGCTTTGATCTCAATAGCAGCGATTAATGAGCGAACTTGAGACAATAAATCTTCTAAACTGTAATATGTTGCTAGTCTCAATGCAGTTGGATAAACATCATTGGTCGATTGCGATTTATTCACATGGTCGTTTGGATGAATTACATCATATTGACCTTTAGGCAAGCCGAGACGCTCGAGTGCAAGGTTAGCCACCACTTCATTACTATTCATATTAATAGAAGTTCCAGCCCCACCCTGATAAATATCAATTGGAAATGATGATTTCCAACTTTCAGGCTGCTCAATCAGTTGATCACAAGCCCATTGAATCGCTTGGCTGACATCTTGACTCAATTTGGAAAATTTTAAATTTGTCTGTGCTGATGCTTTTTTTACCTGTGCCAATGCACGAATAAAATGTATGTTTTCACCTATTTGTTGATGCGAAATCTGAAAATTCTCCATCGCACGCAGGGTATGAATCCCATAGTAACGATCGGAAGGAACCGCTTTTTCACCGAGCAGATCCTGCTCTATTCTTGTTTTATCAAATTGAACCGTAGACACTTTTATTACTCAACAATAATGCACCATTATCGTGCAATATCGATGATAGGCTTCATGCTTATTTTCACTATTGATTTAATACTTCTTTATGCAATAAAAAATTACAACTTCGCTGTTTAGGTGACTAATGTAACTTTATGTTAAAGACAATCATTTATAGAATTGTATTAAACCTCAAAGTAATTATTTTTTGAAAAAAATAGTCTTTGTAACCAAAATTACATTCAGTTTCACTAAACGACTATAAATCTCACTCAAATGTAACAGAGCGTAATTTTCAAAACGTGCTTGAATCAGCTCCTCGAATAATTCGATTAAAAATTCATCTCGGAAAGATGGTCATTTAGGACAGACAAAGGATGGCATAGCAATGAGCCAATTAAATCCTACGCTAATCACATTTATTTTTTATATTGTGGCGATGCTTGGCATTGGGCTTTATGCCTACAAAGCCACGAATAATTTTGATGATTATATTTTAGGTGGTCGGAGTTTAGGCAGTGTCGTCACTGCATTATCCGCAGGTGCATCAGATATGAGTGGCTGGTTACTCATGGGTCTACCTGGTGCAATTTATCTCTCAGGTTTATCCGAAGCTTGGATTGCCATTGGTTTAATTATCGGTGCTTGGTTGAACTGGCTTTTGGTCGCGGGTCGTCTACGTGTTCATACCGAAATTCAACATAACGCATTGACTCTCCCCGACTATTTCACCAGCCGCTTTGGTGATCGGAAAAAAGTACTTCGAATCATCTCAGCTTTTGTAATTTTGATTTTCTTTGCAATTTATTGTGCCTCCGGCATGGTCGCAGGTGCACGTTTATTTGAAAGCCTATTTAGTTGGGATTACAACACAGCCCTGTGGATTGGAGCAGTAGCAACGATTAGTTATGTCTGCATTGGTGGTTTTTTAGCCATCAGTTGGACAGATACATTTCAAGCAGGCTTGATGATCTTTGCGCTTTTACTTGCTCCAGTAATGACCTATTTAGCCATTGGTGAAAATGCTCAGCAAGTTAGTGTCATTGTGGAATCCGCACGCCCATTAGCGAATAATTTACTTTCAGATCTCAGCACTGTAGCAATTTTATCTTCAATGGCATGGGGACTTGGCTACTTTGGTCAACCACATATTCTTGTGCGCTTTATGGCAGCAGATTCCGTGAAGTCTATTCCAGCAGCACGTCGCATTGGAATGACATGGATGATTCTATGTCTTGGTGGTGCAGTCGCTGTCGGTTATTTCGGAATCGCTTACTTTGATACGTTTCCTCAACTCGGTGCTGCAGTCAATGCAAATCCTGAAACTGTTTTTATGGAATTAACTAAAATTTTATTTAATCCATGGGTTGCAGGAGTGATTCTTGCCGCGATCCTTGCTGCAGTGATGAGTACCCTAAGTTGCCAGCTATTGGTATGCTCAACCACGCTTACAGAAGACTTATACAAAGCATTTATTCGTAAATCTGCCTCACAAACCGAGCTGGTTTGGGTAGGTCGTTTGATGGTATTAATCGTTGCGATTATGGCGATCTTCCTTGCAATGAATCCGAACAGCAAGGTACTCGGTTTAGTTGCTTATGCGTGGGCTGGCTTTGGTGCAGCATTTGGACCACTGATTATCCTTTCTCTCTTCTGGAAGCGAATGACCATCAATGGCGCATTGGCAGGTATGGTTGTTGGTGCTGTTACCGTCATTGTATGGAAAAACACAATGGCTGATACAGGCGTCTATGAAATCATTCCTGGGTTTATTTTATCTTGGGTAAGTATTATGGTGGTGAGTTTATTAGGCCGCCCGCCAGCGCAAGATGTGACTGACCGTTTTGACGAAGCTCAACAGAAATATGAAACTGAAATGCAAGAAATCAAAAATGGAAGGTAATGAGAAATAAAGAATTAAGGGGCTTATAGCCCCTTTCTTATACATTTACTTTTTAAATGTTTGCTTAAGTTGCACTTGCGACGATTCCTTAATAACTTCCATCACTGGATAGCTACGGGTTTCTTTGATGCCTGGCAGTTGCCATAAAACCTGTCCAGAAATCTTGCGAAACTCTTCCATGTTGGCGCAACGGATTTTAACCACAAAATCAAAACCTCCGCTGATCATGTGACACTCAACAATCTCAGGGTAACTTCTGACTGCATCAGAAAATTCTTCTAATACATTTGGAGTTGTTTTATCTAATAAAATTTCGACAAATACCACAAAACTTCGATTCAGCAGATCTGGATTTAACTTGGCTTCATAACCTGTAATATACCCATCTTTGGTTAGTTTTTGTACTCGAGCAAGCGCTGCTGTGGGAGAAAGATTGACCATTTCAGCAAGTTTTATATTTGATAGACGCCCATCTTTTTGCAAGATATCTAAAATTTTTAAATCTGTACGATCCAAGGTCATCATTTGAGTCTGCATGCGAATTATTCTCTAAATTTAACTCTAATTATAGTGAGTTATGCACCATATTTTCTGTAATTATAAATTAAATAAACCTTAAAGATAAATCTATTTCATTGTCACAGGACGCTGGCGTATATCTCATGGAACAACTTAGCTCACCCCTTTCTCGCCCATTAGACATTCAAGACATTACTGAATTTAAAGATAAATCAGATCTAGAATTAGAAATAAATCGTGCATGGCGCCGTGATGAATCTGAATGTGTCGAAACACTTCTCGAACAGACCGAGATTGATCAAGAAATTTCAGACAAAATTTATCAATTAGCCTTCAATTTAGCGCATTCATTACGTGAACGTAAAGGGTCAGCAGGCAAAGCAGGCATTGTACAGGGTTTATTACAAGAATTTTCATTATCTTCACAAGAAGGTATTGCGCTCATGTGTTTAGCTGAAGCGCTGTTACGTATCCCTGATAAAGCAACACGTGACTTATTAATCAAAGACAAAATCAACCAAGGCAATTGGAAAGATCATTTAGGTCAAAGCAGCCTAATGTTTGTAAACGCGGCAGCATGGGGCTTAATGTTGACCGGTAAGTTAATGGAAACACCTAAAGCAAATAGTTTATCTGGTCTACTCACAGGCATCTTGGCACGAAGTGGCCGTGGCATTATTCGCAAAGCCGTTGATGTTGCTATGCGTATGATGGGTGAACAGTTTGTTACAGGTGAAACCATTGATGAGGCGTTAAATAATGCCGAACGATTAGAAGAACAAGGCTTCCGTTACTCATATGATATGTTAGGTGAAGCAGCGCTTACAGATCATGATGCGGAGCGCTATTATCAAGATTATACAAATGCGATTCATGCGATTGGTAAGGCATCATCCAACAAAGATGTTTACGAAGGCCCTGGGATCTCAATCAAACTTTCGGCGCTTCATTCACGTTATCAACGCTCGCAAATTGACCGTGTACACGATGAACTTTATCACAAAGTCTTTAATCTAGCGGTTCTAGCGAAACAATATGATATTGGTCTAAATATCGATGCTGAAGAAACTGATCGTCTGGAAATTTCATTGGAACTTCTTGAACGCTTATGTTTCGAACCGAAATTGAATGGCTGGAAAGGCATTGGATTTGTGATTCAAGCTTATCAAAAAAGATGTTTTTACGTGGTCGATTACATCATTGATTTAGCTAAGCGTAGTCAAAAACGTTTAATGATTCGTTTAGTCAAAGGCGCCTATTGGGACAGTGAAATTAAGAAAGCACAAGTTGAAGGCATGACCGATTATCCTGTCTTTACTCGAAAAGTGCATACAGATTTATCTTATATTGCATGTGCTCGCAAACTTTTAGCCGAACCAGACTTTATTTATCCGCAATTCGCGACACATAATGCACAAACCTTAGCCACTATTTATCATTTAGCAAATCCTGAACATTATTATAAGGGACAATACGAATTCCAATGTTTACATGGCATGGGCGAACCACTTTATGAACAAGTCGTCGGTTCTAAAGCAGATGATAAACTTGGCGTACCTTGCCGAATTTATGCACCTGTCGGAAATCACGAAACCCTTTTGGCTTATTTGGTTAGACGATTGCTTGAAAATGGTGCAAACACGTCTTTTGTTAATCGTATTGCTGATAAAACACTCAAAATTGATGACTTGATTGAAAATCCACATCAAACCATTGATGTCACAAGTCGAATCGAAGGCAAAGTTGGATTAAAGCACCCTGCTATTCCATATCCGAAACATTTATATGCTGATCATCGCCCTAACTCTCTTGGAATTGATCTTGCAAATGACCAAGACCTTGAACATTTGAATCATACTTATCAACAATGGTCTAAAGTTCAAATTAAAGCCACCCCAATGGGTCTGAGATTAGATGAATCCATACACGATACAGAGTCAATGGCAATTCTCAATCCTGCAAACCATCAAGATATTGTCGGTAATGTGACGGAAACTCATGCCATGCAAGTGGAAATGGCGTTAGTTAATGCGACTGAAGCACAGCAGGATTGGCAAAATTTGGAAAAAGATCAACGTGCAGAATATTTAATTACAGCATCCAATGTGATGGAGTCTCGACTTGAAGAGCTGATGGTTCTGCTCAGTCGTGAAAGCGGTAAAACATTTGCCAATGCGATTGCTGAAGTACGCGAAGCAGTAGATTTCTTACGCTACTACGCAGCACAAGTGAAAGATCTAGATCACAAAGCCGTTATTCAACCCTTAGGTACAGTATTGTGTATTAGTCCTTGGAACTTCCCATTGGCAATTTTTACAGGTCAAATCTCGGCAGCACTTGTGACTGGAAATACTGTAATCGCTAAACCAGCGGAACAGACCCCTTTAATTGCCTCAATTGCAGTTCAGATCCTTTGGGAATCTGGCGTACCACAATCTGTCTTACAGCTCTTGCCAGGACGTGGTGAAACAGTGGGTGCACAACTCAGTAGTGATCATCGTATTCAAGGTATTATGTTTACAGGGTCAACTGAGGTTGCGAAAATTTTGCAGAAAACCGTTGCAAAACGACTGAATCAATTTGGTCAATCAATACCTCTCATTGCAGAAACTGGCGGTCAAAATGCCATGATCGTAGATTCTTCTGCCCTGACTGAACAAGTGGTATTAGATGTTGTCAGCTCAGCATTTGATAGTGCAGGTCAGCGTTGTTCAGCACTGCGAATTTTATGTGTTCAAGAAGATAATGCGCATACCGTGATCAAAATGCTCAAAGGTGCAATGAAGCAATTGCGTGTCGGTATTCCAAGTTTATTAAAAACTGATATCGGACCTGTAATTGATCGAGAAGCAAAACAAACCATTGATCAACATATCAATAAAATGAAATCTTTGGGCTATCCCGTTCAACAACTCATGTTGGATGAAGATGACTCTCATCTCAAGCAAGGGACATTTGTTAAACCGACTTTGGTTGAGTTACCACATTTAGATGATCTTGAACGTGAAGTTTTTGGTCCAGTACTGCATGTCATTACTTATAAATATGGCGAACTTGATCGACTTATTGATCAAATCAATGCCAAAGGCTATGGTTTGACTATGGGCTTACACACGCGTATCGATGAAACCATACAAACCGTAATTTCAAAAGCAGAAGTTGGAAATCTCTATATTAACCGCAACATTGTAGGTGCTGTTGTCGGTGTACAGCCCTTCGGTGGAGAAGGTTTATCTGGTACAGGTCCAAAAGCTGGTGGACCGATGTATATTTATCGGTTAATGCATGAATGTACACATAAAAAAATTGCACAACCGTATGCAACGAGCAAAGGCGTTGAATTGACTGAACATCAAAATTTATTGAATCAATATAAAGATTGGGTCAATAAGTCATTTCCTCATTATCAAATGAAGGCATTGCAACCAAGTTGTGTCGGACATAGCTATGAATTACAAGGACCAACAGGTGAAAGTAATCAATATGTTGTGTTACCGAGACATCGTGTTTTAAGCTTGGCAGATCAGGAAATTGATCAGATTCATCAACTGCATGCCATTCTAGCGATTGGCTCTCAGCCAACCGTTCTAGGCGAGAATACGTTTGTTCTAAAATACTTACAGTCTATGCCTAAAGAGGTCGCTCAACGTATCGCCATTATTGCTGATATTGAGACAGGTAGTTTTGATGCAATTCTACATCATGGCACCAAAAATCAACTGTTAAAATTGCAAGATAAAGTGGCTCAGCGACAAGGTCCGATCATCGGAATTACACATCTAGAGCCTGGTAATTATGACATTCCTTTAGAACGCTTCTTTATTGAGCGTGCAATTAGTATTAATACCGCAGCTGCAGGTGGTAATGCAAGTCTAATGACCATGCAAGCTTGATTCTGTTGAGTCAAAAAAAACCAGTGCATTGCACTGGTTTTTTATTTGTGATTTAAACAGCAAGCATACTATTTAAAGTTTCCGATACATTTTTAGATTTCACGATAGGTTTCAATGCTTCAAGTTTCGCTTTGACTTCGGCTTGTTGAGGTTGGGCTAACGTGTACCAACGTGACAAAAGTTGTAACAAACGTGAGCCTACAATCGGATTCTTTTCGTCCAAATATTGAGCCAACTGAATAATGTGATCTACCCCAAAACTCCAAGTATTCACAGGGTTTGAATTTAAACCACCAGTTACAGCACGGATTCGATTAGGTACTTTAAGATCGTAATCAGCATGTGATGTCAGTTTTTGAATCGTCTCTGCTGTCGCTTTCGGATGAGCTGCTTGGATCATAAACCACTGATCCATTGATAGAGCCTCATCTTTAAAACGCGCATAGAAATCTTCTAAAATCTCAGCAGCTTGCGGTGCATCATTCCACACCAACACTTTTAAAGCCCCTAAACGTTCAGACATATTACGTGTTTGACGATACTGTTGCTCAGCTAAGTCAAATGCAGCTTCATCTCCTTGACGTGCAATAAAAGAAAGCATGATGTTCTTTAAAGCACGTGTACCCATAGCTTGGGAAAAATCTGACTGTGTTGCTGGATCTAATGATAAATAAGTCTCTTTAGCAAAATCACCTAAACGGCGAGACAAAGTATCTAATAGAGCATTACGCTTTTCATAGATCGCTGTCGGTTGATAATCGTAGTCAATACGGCTACCCAAATATCCTTCACTCGGAACATCAAATAAACGTGAAGCTAACAGCGGATCTTGCTGAATTACTCTAGGTAGCGTTTTTAACATCGCTTCAATATATATGTCAGCAGGTTGGTCATTTAATAAGATGCGCTCAAGCAATGTTTGCGTCGCTTGCCACTGATTAAAGCCATTGGTTTCGTACTGTAATAAGAAGGCAAGCTGTTCATCAGTATAATTAAACTCTAAATTCACGGGTGCAGAGAAATTTCGTAATAGTGAAATTACAGGCACCTTCGCCACGTTTTTAAACTCGATCGTTGCTTCATCAGTCGTGAATAAGTAAACACCATCTTTGACTTGATCTTCAACTAAAGCTGAGCATTCAAGTTGAAGTTGCTCACCAGTGTGTTCATCAAACAAAGCCAAAGCGACAGGAATTGGAACCGCTTTTAAGTTTGGATATTTTGGATGTGGTTTTAAACTTTGCTTAAAGTTTAAACGATAAGTTTTCTGCTCAGCATCATACTCACCTTTGGCTTCAAGCTTAGGTGTACCCGGTTGGTTATACCAAGTTAAAAATCCTGATAAATCCACACCAGAACCTGCTGATAATGCAGCAACCCAATCTTCCACAGTCACAGCTTGACCATCATGGCGACGGAAATACTCATCCGTTCCTTTACGGAATTTTTCTTTACCTAATAAAGTCGCCATCATTCGGTTAATTTCTGCACCTTTTTCATACACAGTCGCTGTATAGAAGTTATTAATTTCTACGAAATGATCTGGACGTGGAGGATGAGACAATGGGCCTGAATCCTCAGGGAATTGATGCGCTTTAAGCACTGCCACATCATCAATTCGTTGAACAGCAGCAGACTGCAAATCCTCAGAAAAAGATTGATCACGGAAAACGGTTAAACCTTCTTTCAGACAAAGTTGGAACCAGTCTCGGCAAGTAATACGATTACCCGTCCAGTTATGGAAATATTCATGAGCGATAACAGATTGAACACGCATAATCGCAGCATCAGTCGTGTATTCTTCATCAGCTAAAACACATGATGTGTTAAAAATATTAAGCCCTTTGTTTTCCATTGCACCCATATTGAATGCACTGGTCGCGACAATCATATAATTGTCTAAATCATAAGGTAATCCATAGTGCTCTTCATCCCAACGCATAGAATGTTTAAGTGCTTCCATGGCAATATGGCACTTAGGAATATCTTTTTCTTCAGCATAAATTTCTAGAGCTACATCACGACCTTCAGAAGTGACGTAACGATCTTTTAATACCGCTAAGTCTCCAATGACACATGCAAAGAGATAGGCTGGTTTCTTGGTTGGATCTTGCCAAATGGTATAATGACGTCCTTCGCCCACTTCACCCGCTTCAATTAAATTACCATTCGCCAGTAGGACTGGAAATTTCTTATCCGCTTCGACACGTGTTGTGAAAACAGACAGCACATCTGGACGGTCTGGATAGAACGTAATTTTACGAAAGCCTTCTGGCTCGTTTTGAGTTACAAACAGATCAGATGCTGCTTGGTATAAACCTTCAAGTTGTGTGTTTGATTCAGGATGAATTTCAACGACTGTAACGATGCATGCATCATCAGGTGCATCTTTAATCACTAACTGTTCATCATCTAGATGATATTGCGAAGAATCTAACTCTTGACCATTCAGTGTAATTGACTTCAACTCAAGCTCACGACCAAGCAATACCAAATCACCTTCAGTCTGACGTTGCATTTTTAGTGTGCCTGTCACCATCGTATGATCGTCATAGACTTGGATATTTAAATCAATCGAATCCACGACAAATGCTGGCTTCTGATAATCTTTCAAAAAAATCGTTTGATCTGCTTCGATCACTGGATTTGCCGCGATATTCATAACTCGTCCTATAAGCTGTTCTTTACAGCGATTATGCTTTTATGTGAAGTCAATTGATCATAGGTCAAAATTGACGAATTGTCTGTGTTTGACGCTCTATTTAATATGGGTCTATTCATGTTTTTTTCAATTTAATTTATTTGTAGTAACAACAGTTTGCTTCTTTATTACCCGTTTCAAATATCTTGTCTAAGTACGATAGAAATGTAACAAAAATTCACTTCTTTATTTTCAAGCATAATTATTGCTTCAGTTTAAGAGCGGTAATCATCAAAAAACTTATAAATCATAAATGAGGTGAATCATGCTCATCAGGGACCACATAGTCAGAGTAGAAAACATCAAAACCATGCAGATGATGGATGCTGCTAAAATTGATCATCGCGTGATTGCAGCGTTTTTAACCAGTGAGGGAATGCCTATTGAAACATCAGAAGTCACAGCTGTATTGAAAAACTATGATGTACTCGGAATCAAGAGATTATCTCAAAAGAAATCTCAGGTACTGATCCAAGCTAAAATGCAACATTTTTCCGATTCAGAGCTCCCTTGCCCTTTAACCTATTAAATCCTCTATCTAGGTCGATCTAACACTTGAGGAAATGATTTTCCGGTTCGATCTATTCATATATTTCACATAAGCAGGCATTCACCTGCTTATTTTATTGATCGCAACACCAGTCAGATTTGTTTTCAATACTGACTCAATCAAGCGATGTTGAACAATCGTGTGTATAATTCTTTCATCTTGAAATTAAAGTGCTGCCATGTTGCAAATTCTCCAAAAAAATGCTGATGAAAGTAGTTTCTGTCCACTTTGTCAGGCCAGTATGTACTTTATTGAAGCAGAAGAATTTGATAAAGAAATCCTATTCCATCAATGTTCCCATTGCCACCATCAAGTCTTTCAAGATGAAAACCGCAACTGCCATTGTGAGCGCTGCACAGCAAAACGAAAGAAAATGATGCAGGAAACTCGCATTCAAGAACAACGTAAGATTGCATCGAAGAATAAAGACATACAAGAACTCGATTTGCATCAACTGAGCTTTATGCACAAGTTGTTTTTACTCTCAATATTAGATCAACAAGTCCATGAGCATACCCAACATCAAGAATTCATCGATTGGGAAAATATTAAATATCATACCATTACCCCAAGTTATTTATTTCAAAATCATTTGATGAAACAACTTTTGAAAGACAATATTCTTGTCCCACGTGACTTTTCGAGTGAACTCAGTCAATACTATATTAATGTCCGTCTTGACGGCTATTCTGAGCCGAGCTTGTTTAGTATTACTCAAGCGTTACGTCAGCTCTTTTATGAAAATCTGAGCCAAGGTGTACCATTTAAAAATAGTGATGAAGTCAAAAGTGCACTCTATACTCTGTTGTACCAAGAAATTATTCAATTTGCGCAATACTACTGTCGAACTTGGGGCGTTCAAATTGCTGGAAATCAGAGTTTTCAAACCTTTTGTTTTAGATTATTAGACTCTCTTGCTGTGGGTCAAATCTATTATTTAGTTCAAACTGCGCTTGAGTATTTGCACCATCAGAAAGCACTCCAAGCCCGTAATGAAAATTTTATCAATACCAACCTTTTAAAAAAGACCTTACAGCAATATCGTGAACGTTCTTTAGCTGAAAAATGGGAAACCTCAACACTGCCAAGGCTACCTAACTTACCTTTAAGTAAAATGAGCGAAATCTTATTTTTTCATTTTCTAGGCTATGATGAATCAATCTTTTTTCAACCCGTTTGGCGATCGTGGAGTAAAATCGAGCCACGTTTAAATTTCTACTCACAAAAACGTTGTATGAATTGTGGCTCGAATGAACTTTCTGTGGATTATGACGCTGATGACTATGTCAGTTTAATTTGTCGTAATTGTAATCACCAAGACCACTATTTTACACGCTAGCGAACGACTATGAATCATCCAGAAAACTTGATAGCAAATGCTCCAAAAGATATTGAGGTTCAAACCCAAGAGATTCTTAAACAGGTCATTGAAGCATGGCATCTGTTAAAAACCACTCAACCTTTAGTGCATTGTATGACCAATCAGGTTGCTGCCAACTATGTCGCAAATGTACTGTTAGCTGCTGGTGCCTCACCTGCCATGATTGATAATCCTTTTGAAGCTGAAAGTTTCGTGAGTATTAGTCAAGCTTTAAGTATCAATTTAGGGACTCCTCATACAGAACAAGTTGCCGCAATGAAAATTGCCACAGAAACTGCTCACAAAAAAAATATACCTTGGGTATTAGATCCTGTTGGCTATAGTGCTGTTTTGCCATGGCGTACTGAAATTACAAATGATTTATTGCGGTTTAAACCCACCATTATCCGAGGTAATGCTTCAGAAATTGGGAGCTTAGCAGGACAACAAAATCAATCTAAGGGTGTAGACAGTACCCTCGATAGCGCTGCCGTAGTAGAACAGGCAAAAACTTTATTAGATTACTCTGAATGTATCGCAATTTCTGGCGAATCTGATTTTATTCTTTCTAAGTCTTATGGATGTATGGTTAAGATTAATGGAGGTTCACATTTACAGCCAAAAGTTACCGCTACAGGATGCGCCTTAGGTGCATTAATTGCTGCTTATGCTGGCGTAACAAACCCAACCATTGCCTGTATTGCTGCCCATGTACACTTTGCCATCGCAGGTAAGCTCGCTTATACGCAGGCTCAAACTGTCGGAAGTTTTAATGTCGCTTTTATCGATGAACTCTATAGCTATTCGGCTGAAAAAATTCAAAATAGTGCAGATATCGAAATACTGACTTTTGCTGCATAACAAAAGGCTGAAGATCACTTCAGCCTTTTTTGTCTTACTTCTGAACTCTACCTTTACGATAATGCTCTTTTGGCATTTCCGCCAACTCAATGATCAATTGAACCGTTAAGCCTTGAGCATGATAACCATTAAAGCTATGAAGATACTCATTTAAGCGATCTGAAATAAGATTCTTTTGCTCTTCATTACGCCCCGTCATGATCCCTAAACGAACATGAATATAGGCTTGAGGCTCTTCGCCAAAACCAATCAGGAAATCACTATTAGCACGAATACGTGATTTGATATCAGAAGGATGCCCCACTAGACCTGTATCAAATAAAGCGTGGTTTAAGCCTAAAAGCAACGCTTTCGCATCTAAATTTTGAATATTATCCGAATACTCAACGATCATCTGTGGCATCTTAATTCCCTTTGCTTGTGTGTTAAAAAATCAATTTCAAACGCGTAACTCATTATTCAATGAATAATAAGGCTAATCTCACTTGGTCATAGCCTATACGCGGATTGGTATTTTCCACGATCGGACGCAACTTGATTGCGCCATCTTCACCGAAATGTTCAGGACTCTGTCTTTTAAGTAATTTTTTATAGATTTTACGTACTTGTTCAACGACTTCATCCCCAGGATGAGCAACCGAGATATCTAAGCCCTGCTCACGATGAAGTTTGCCTAAGTGGTTAATAATGGTTGCTGGCGTTAAACCACGCTCAACCGCAATATCCTGAATTTCATAACCATTTTCGAAGAGCTCGCGAGTTTCATCGAGAGTCGCGGTGGCATAATTGGCTTTGCCTGCATTTTTGGCAATTTTTTTCTCATTACGACTAATCTCAAGCTCATTGAGTGTGCCACCACAGTGCCGAATAAATGCCTTATGTTGCGCTTCTAAATCAGCATCACCAAAATGCGCTTCTGCTTCATCAGAGAGTTCTTGAAATCTTCGGTCGGCTTTAATTGCTAAACTGTCTAATTCTAATGCTTGCTCATTGAAGCCTAGCAACCTCAGACCATCAATAGATTTCAAACGAGATAAGGCGACATAGCCCTGACCCTTTTCAAAGGTATTCGCCAAATTGATTTCCGCCGCCGATAAAGTCATCCCTTGAGACTTATGAATAGTAATCGCCCAAGCTAACCGCAAAGGAACTTGGGAAAAACTCGCGATTGTCTTTCCTGCATCATTATCAACAGACCAGGTTTCAGGTTCGACCACCAAAACAGTGCCGTCTGTTAATTTAACTTTAGGTAATACCCCGTGATCATCTACTTCTTCAAAGCCAATGACTTCACCAAGGCTGCCATTGATATAACCCACATCAAAATTGTTTTTTACAAACATGACTTTGGCATGTTTCTTTAAGGTCAATTCTTCTGGTGCACGAACGGAAGATTTTAATGTCTCAATTAATTTTTCATTACCATCCATTTGTGCACAAAATTGATGACCATCCCCATCAATCTCATTTAAATGACGGTAATTAATGGCATCAACATCCATATTATGGGTATACAAACGTGTAAATGTTTCACCAATATCTTGCTCACGCGTTTGTTGTAAAGCTTGAATATGCTCGGCTTGAATATTTTGTGCACGGATTGCATTCAAAATATCATTCAAGGCTGAGTCATCTTGTCGATGTTGTTCAGTTAAATAACAAACACGAAATTTCGCTTCTACCCAAGCCTGGGACATAAAACAGAATTTATCTCGATTTTTTTCGTCATTGCGTCCGACTGGTGGTAACTGGAAGAAATCTCCGGCGGCAATCACCTGTATGCCACCAAATGCTTCATCAGACTCTTTAAAAAACTTAAGCACTTGATTAACTAAATTAAGCTGCTTCGCATGTAGCATCGAAATCTCATCGATGATCAATACCTGCGCATTTTCTAAATGCTCTTTGAGATATTTACGCTCTTTCATGCGCTTTAGATCATCATCTGATAAAAAATCTTTGATCCCGATCCCCGCCCACGTATGAATGGTCATCCCATTCATGTGTGTGGCTGCAATGCCTGTAGATGCGGTAATGGCGACTGAAACTTTTCGTGCCTTAAGATAATTAATATATTGATTAAGCGTATACGTTTTTCCTGCACCCGCAGAACCTGTCAAAAAGACATTTTCTCCTGCTTTCATTAACTTCAGTGCAGTTTCTTGTTTCATATGTGCTTAACCTAATTTGAACGCTCATAGCCTAACGACATTTCATCAAAAAGTTAAGCCAAAAATCAGCCTTGTGATCATGTTAACGCTTGAATACGTCAATTTAAGGCGCATCAGCTGTTGATTTGTTCAGGATCTCCAAAATTCCAAATCAACATTTCATTGACTTGATGTACAAACGCTTTGGCTTCCCTCACAACCTTAAGATCAGCAACTTCGTTATTGGGCAAACGCAGTTGGTCAAAATGCAACTGATCGAATTTAAAAAAACACCCGAGTGTCAAATGCTGTGAGGGATCATGTAAATTTGACATATGGAACGCCACATATTCACCATCAATAATTCTTTGGGTATAAGATAAAGCCAAACAATGTTTATAATTTACAGACTCTTGAATAATTTGCTCTAATTCATTCAACTCCACAAATTTCCAATTCTCTGTATACATGACTGCTTGAGGTGATACTCGTTTCCAATGACTTTCAGCATGTCTCAATTTCAAAGTCGTCAATGTATCCACATAATGTAAATGCTGATGCCAACGTATTGCTTGCTGATACCATGCGGGCCATGTCATATTTTTCGAAATAGTTCTATCTTGTTGGAAAAAATCAATGAGATAATCTGCGACATAAGAGTCAAAAATACTATTGCTTCGGTTATATTGAGAGTTTGGATGTTTAAAGCGCTGCCTAAACTCATCTAGATTGATATGATACTGCTGCATCAAGAAATGAAAATGCGTTTGATGTTGTGTTGAGGGCTCAATAAATTTGATGATTTCATCAGGTAGATCTTTAACTAAGTCATTTAAAAACAACATATAAGACTGCATCACTTGAGAAATACGTTTAAAGACATATTTCACTGAACTCAATCCTTGCTGATCCAATGACCATAACAAGTCCAACCATTCATTAAGATATAAAATAGAAGCCGTGAGAGGTTGTGATTTTTTAGAATATTGAACATTTAGCGGCTCATGCTCAGCAGATAGTTCAAACCATGATTGTTGCTGTGAAATACGTAAACACTCAGAAATAAATAAACGACCGATAACCTGTTCAAAATATTGAATCGAGAGTTGTATGACATGCGGATGTACTTTACAGCAATCCACAAAACTTAAAGCGGTGACGGCCAATCGAATATTGGGATCTTTTAAATTTTCACTTACCCAGTCGATGACAAGATAATCTTGTTTAAATAACCAATTCACTGCTCTTTTGTGTATAAACAGTGGCGACTGTTGCGCTATATCTTCTACCCAATACTGCACATCTTTATTTAAAAAATTTTGTTTATTGAAAATATCTTGATACTGCCAATACCCTCGTTTGATCCAACGTGTAAAACCTAATAAATGCGGTGTTTGCTCGTTATGCTGTTTGAGTAAATTGAAATCAGGCTCTAAGTCTACCAATTGAGATAAGCTAAATTGTTCTTCGAAAGAAATTTGTGCCATACGATATAACCGTTTTGGCAACATTAATTCTGCTGAAGTGCTTAACCGATCGTATACTGGAATCAATTTTTGCACTGCAAGAAAATTATCTCCCATGACTGAATTGACCAAACACAGATGTTTAAAATTTAGTTCAACTTCCAGAGGTATTTCAGCACCAAATCGACTGAAATTCAGCAAATGAGGTTCATCATAATACTCACTTTGCATCATGATTCGATCTAACTGCATCGCTTGTTGATCGGTCAAATTATAGAGGCACTGTTCAACACGATTTTCTCCATCGACCCATTTAAAGACTTCTTCAACCAGCATTTGACGAAATAACTGCACTTTCGTTTTTAAATATAAAGAATGATGTGAGGCCTTATGATTAAAGATAAAACTAAAATCATTGAACATAAAATCCGCAATTTTTTGAATCTCGACATTTGAGTGGGATGTATAAAATTGAATTTTATAATCATCGATACACTCAACTGTGAGCAATCCATCTGCGATTATTAAGCTATTATTTTCCTGATCAATTACGAATAAATTTTCAGGCGTAATCGTCCATAGATATAACCACTGATCCTGAAATACAGCTTTGAGTGTATCGCAATGATCAATTAATGCCTGTGCAGTATATTGATGACGTTGCTTTGGATTTTGCGGAGGACACGCCAGCATACAGTTTGCCTAAATATGAAAGACTGGAAGATTTTTAAAAATAACAACGATATAACCACATTATTCTATCTTAAAATGAGTTGTGCTATTCAGATTCTGTAACTTTTGTATGAGTCACATTAGCAGTTCGTATCATGCAGCAATTATATGAAAATTTCTTTAAAGTAGGTTTGACTCACTGCTCTGACTGTATTAAAACAATCTCATACTAAGAACTTTAGAGACAATAATGAAAACAGTGGTGATTACAGGTGCAAATACAGGAATTGGATTAGCGACAGCAAAAAAATTTGTTGAAGATGGTCATCACGTCGTGCTTGCTTGTCGTAATTTGGATAAAGCTCAGAAAGCTAAAGCAGAAATCAGCACCAAAGGTCATGGTCAAATTGATATTGTAGAATTAGATTTAAATGATTTAAATCAAGTCAAATCTGCAGCACAAACTTTAAAAGAAAAATATTCACAGATTGATATTTTGGTCAACAATGCAGGTCTGATGACGCCTAAATTAGAAGAAACGGCTAATGGTTTTGAAAAACAAATAGGTGTCAATTATCTAGGGCATTTTGTGTGGACAATACAATTGTTACCTTTACTTCAAAACGCGCCTTCAGGCCGTATCATTCATCTTGCATCCATGATGCATGTTCTGGGTAAAATTGACACACATCAATTTAAATTTCATTCTGTTAAAAAGTATAACGGTGTACTCAGCTATGGAAATAGTAAATTAGCAAATTTACTATTTAGTCATGCCTTAGCTGAAAAGCTCAGAGGCACATCTATCACCAGTAATGCAATTCATCCAGGTGGTGTGGATTCCGAAATTTATCGCGAGCTTCCTAACTATCAATATCGCGCTTTAAAATTGTTCTTAATCTCACCCAACAAACCAGCAAATCTTATTCATCAAATTGCGTTATCACCTGAATGGTCTAAGAAAACAGGTCAATACAAAAGTTTGCAAACACCAGCTTTTCAATCTGCACATGCGAAAAATCGTAGTTTAGCTCAGCGATTGTTTGACGAGACAGAACAACTTTTAAAAGAATATTTATAATCAACCTAAACAGTTTTGAATCAGGGAATGAATCAATAGATGATCGAAAAAATGAGTGCTGAGACCACGCTACACTACCAACCCGACATTTTAGGTGAAAAATTTGAGCAACATATTTTCAAATTTTCGCCTGATTATGATGGTGAGGTTATTGCAACATTAGTACGTCGTCCATCAGATATTCCATCAACTAAAGCTGTGCTGTATATCCATGGCTTTATTGATTATTTCTTTCAACAAGAAATGGCGAAAAAATTTAATGCCCAAGGTTTTCAGTTTTACGCCATTGACCTTAGAAAATACGGTAGATCACTACTTCCGCATCAAAAACCTTATTTTGTGAAAGACCTAACCGAATATGATGAAGATATTCATGCCGCATTGAATACAATTCAAAGTGAGGGTAATGAATCGGTATTATTATGCGGTCATTCTACAGGTGGTTTAACTGCCACTTATTTTTCAATTCGACACCCTGATCATCCATTGATTAAAGCAATCTGGGCCAACAGCCCATTTTATGATTTCAATATGAATGTATTAAAAAAGAAATATGCGCTTCCAATGATTGCAAAATTAGCTCAGCAATTTCCGTTGATGCAATTACCAAGTGAATTAAATAAGTTTTACGTGAAGAGTTTGCACGAAAATTTAAATGGCGAATGGAGTTTTGATCTCAAGCTTAAACCTAAAACCTACACCAAAGTGTATTTGAGTTTTATCGGTGCTGTTGTGAAAGCACAACAGAAAATCCAATCTGGTCCTAAAATTTCAGTTCCGCTTCTTGTTATGCACTCAAGTCGCACGACCAATCCCAAGAAATACAACATTGATGCTCAGACTTCTGATGTGATTTTAGATGTAAAAACTATCGAAAAATATGCAAAAGCATTACAAGGTGATGTCACTGTAATGACAATTAAAGATGGTCTGCATGATTTGGTTCTTTCAAAAAAACTGGTTCGTCAGCAAGTATATGACCAACTCTTTGCTTGGCTTGCTTCAAAAAATCTCTAAATTCTGTTCATCTAAGACCTCATTTTATTGGTCTTGATTGTTAATGTGTATTGATCAAGCTGAATTGACTTTCTCTTGGTCATACAATATTTCTATTCTTCAACCTTCCCATCTCTTCACAGACCTTTGCGACCAATCTCCTTTTCACCCATTTGAAATATTATTTCTTGCTTTCTGTTTTTTGTTTTGAGCCATGGAGAAATTGGGTTGGTATTTGGTAGGTACACATCTTCTCAAGCGTGTCCAATACTGCAAACACGGTAAATATCGCCGAACACAACAATAAATGGTAAAAGGAATCTCACCATGGCTTTTAAAAATATTGCAGACCAAACAAACGGGTTTTATATCCCTTGTGTTTCACTCTTCGGACCAGGTAGTGCTAAAGAAGTTGGAAGCAAAGCTCAAAATTTGGGCGCTAAAAAAGCACTGATTGTGACTGATGCAGGTTTATACAAATTTGGTGTCGCAGATATCATCGCTGGCTATTTAAAAGAAGCGCAAGTGGAGAGCTACATATTTGCAGGTGCTGAGCCTAATCCGACTGATATTAATGTTCACGATGGTGTGAAAGCCTACAATAATAATGCTTGTGATTTTATTATTTCTTTAGGTGGCGGCTCTTCACACGATTGTGCTAAAGGTATTGGTTTAGTGACTGCAGGTGGTGGGCACATTCGAGATTATGAAGGAATCGATAAAAGCACCGTTCCGATGACACCTCTTATTGCAATCAACACAACTGCAGGAACTGCTTCGGAAATGACGCGTTTCTGTATTATTACAAATACAGAAACCCATGTAAAAATGGCAATCGTCGATTGGCGTTGCACTCCACTCATTGCCATAGATGATCCTAAACTGATGATCGCAAAACCTGCAGCGTTGACAGCTGCAACAGGTATGGATGCGCTTACTCATGCCGTCGAAGCCTATGTTTCAACAGCAGCAAATCCAATTACGGATGCCTGTGCTGAAAAAGCCATCAGCATGATCAGTCAATGGCTGAGTCCAGCGGTTGCTAATGGTGAGAATATTGAAGCACGTGATGCAATGAGTTATGCACAGTATTTGGCAGGCATGGCATTTAATAACGCCTCTTTAGGTTATGTACATGCCATGGCTCACCAATTAGGCGGTTTTTATAATCTTCCGCATGGTGTATGTAACGCGATTTTGCTCCCTCATGTCTGTGAGTTCAACTTAATTGCCTGCCCTGATCGTTATGCCAAAATAGCTGAATTAATGGGTGTAAATATTGAAGGATTAACCATTAATGAAGCTGCATATGCAGCAATTGATGCGATCAAAATCCTCTCTCAATCCATTGGCATTCCAACAGGATTAAAAGAGCTTTCGGTTAAAGAGGAAGATTTAGAAGTGATGGCTCAAAATGCACAAAAAGATGCCTGCATGCTCACTAACCCACGTAAAGCAGATCTCCAACAAGTCATCAACATTTTTAAAGCTGCAATGTAAATTTTTGAGTTGCTAGATCTAAAAGAGAATCTGGATACACTTCAGATTCTCTTTTTTTTTATTCTTTGGTTCACAATCGAATTCGGTAGTACATTACATCAGGAACAGCGGCTTTAAAATTTTGTAGGTATAAAAAAATGAGAATAAAATACGTTAACAATACGAAGAATATGCTTTAGGTCGTTGTGTTTTACTTTAATTCGGCTCAATTATGATAGTGCTGTAAAAGTTGTTGCGTTGAATGATCTTGCGGTGATAACTCCATTAAACGCTCCATTGCATCAACTGCATCAGGATTTCGTGCAATGTATTTTAAAAGCACTTCAACATCAGAATAGTTAAAAATTGCTTCGCTTAGACGCGAATCTAGACAATTTCGCCAAGAACATAAGAATGGGCTTTCAGTTTTGGAGAGCATTACACCATTGACCTGCTGTAAAGCTTTATCAATAAATCCAACGTCTAAAGCATTTTCGATTTGGAGGAAATCAGCCTCAATATGCGCCAGTAATTTATAGGGTCTTGAGCCTAACATTCCACCCAATAAATCTCGAAGCTGCGACATTTCAGCTTTTAAAGTTCCCATGCTTACCTTGCGTTCCCCATACAAAGCTTGATGAAGCGAATCTAAGCTAAGCCCTTGAGGACATAATGCCAATATTGTCAAAATTTCAATCTGTCTAGGGGTAACCACCAAGGTACGTCCGTTAAATATGACTTGAGGAATTCCAAAGGTACGAATAAATAAATGTTGGCGTTGATAATTCAGTAATGCTGATTGTATTAAAGATGCACAACGTTCTGCTGCGAGTAGTCCAAAACTATTGTGATGATCCCATGTCGTTGATAAATCTAATACACCAATGAGTTGCTTCGAAAATGGATCAACAATTGGTGCTGCATAGCACACCCAATCATGAATAGACTCCATATAGTGTTCATTTGAAAAAACACAACTTGATTTTTCAGTTTTCAAGGTTAATGCTAAAGCATTGGTTCCAACCACTTCCTCCCGCCATTGACCGCCTTCAATAAAGTGAACGCGTTCTGCAGCCTTACGCATTTGTTGACTTGCTTCCGTCCAAATAATGGTACTGTTGATATCACCTACCGCAAGTACCATAGATGATTGTTGTGCAACATGTTTTAACTCTTGTTCACATATTTTCAATGCTTGATTTAGGCTGTTACTTTCAACAGTACTCGTTGTGATCAACGGCGCTACCATTCGCTCTTTCGGAATTTCTGCCAACTTCGATCTTTGCCAAGACTTTAAAATATGCTGACCAAGTTGTTTCGCCTGTACAGTTGAAAGACTGATTTTCTCTCTAAGTGTTTCTATTTGTTGTCTTTGCTTGATAAGAGTCTGCATTGAGTTCATTCCTTATTATCTCAACATTTCCCAATATGCATATGTTGTACTTATTATAGTTATAGTATTTGTTGATCAGTTGTAAACCTTCATCATTCCAACCTTTTTCCAACCTTATTGTGGTTATGTTAACTCATCAATAATAGAAGATATCTAATACCAAAGACGAAGATATTTTCCATAACTTTACAGCACAACCAAAGGATGGACACTATGCGCTACGCTGATCCCAATCAACCAGATTCTAAAGTTCAATTTAAAGCACAATACGAAAATTTCATTGGTGGGAAATGGGTTCCTCCAGTAAAAGGTGAGTATTTTGATAATCTTTCTCCCGTAGATGGGAAAGTCTTTACTCGAGTTCCCCGTTCTTCAGTCGAGGATATTGAACTCGCTTTGGACGCAGCTCATGCCGCTAAAACTGAATGGAACAAAACGTCTGCAACAACTCGCTCTAACATTTTATTAAAAATAGCAGATCGCTTAGAAGAGAATCTAGAATTACTTGCTGTGGCAGAAACATGGGACAATGGTAAACCTATCCGTGAAACCTTAGCTGCAGATATTCCACTGTGTATTGACCATTTCCGCTATTTTGCTGGCTGTATCCGCGCACAAGAAGGTGGTATTTCAGAAATCGATGAAGATACTATCGCTTACCATTTTCATGAGCCGTTGGGTGTCGTTGGACAGATTATTCCATGGAACTTTCCGATTTTAATGGCGGCGTGGAAACTTGCGCCTGCATTAGCAGCGGGGAACTGTATTGTCTTAAAACCAGCTGAGCAAACTCCTGTCAGTATTCTAGTTTTAGTTGAACTGATACAAGATATTTTACCACCAGGTGTGCTGAATATCGTCAATGGTTATGGTGTTGAAGTAGGACGCCCTCTTGCCACAAATCCACGTATTTCAAAAATTGCATTTACTGGCTCAACTGCGGTTGGTCAATTAATTATGCAATATGCCACCGAAAATATTATTCCAGTGACATTAGAACTGGGTGGCAAATCTCCAAATATTTTCTTCGAAGACATCATGGATAAGGATGATGAATATCTAGATAAAGCGCTTGAAGGTTTTGCCATGTTTGCCCTGAATCAGGGAGAAATTTGTACTTGTCCATCACGCGCTTTAGTCCAGGAAAGTATTGCTGATAAATTCTTAGAGATGGCTGTAGAGCGCGTGAAGCGAATTAAAACGGGACATCCACTTGATACAGAAACCATGATTGGTGCTCAAGCCTCGCAAGAGCAACAAGATAAAATTTTAGGTTGTATTGCGACAGGTCGTGAAGAAGGTGCTCAAATTCTTACAGGTGGTCAAGCACGTGAAGAAATTGGACAAGGTTTTTATATTGAGCCGACGATTTTCAAAGGCAATAACAGCATGAAAACATTCCAAGAAGAAATTTTTGGACCAGTTTTGGCTGTGACAACATTTAAAGATTTCGACGATGCTATCAACATTGCCAATGACACCATTTATGGATTAGGTGCTGGTGTTTGGTCACGATCAGCGCATACTTCATATCGTGCAGGACGTGCAATTCAATCAGGTCGAGTCTGGACAAATTGCTACCATATCTACCCTGCTCATGCTGCTTTTGGTGGTTATAAAAAATCAGGGATTGGTCGTGAAAATCATAAAATGATGCTGGATCATTACCAACAAACTAAAAATTTATTGGTGAGTTACTCAACTAAACCAATGGGTTTCTTCTAAAACAAAAGCTAAAGAAGCGGCTGATTGCCGCTTCTTTTCTGCTACAGGAGCTTAATGGATTAGCTGGCTTGTAGACTTTTCATATCAATCACAAAACGATATTTCACATCACTTTGAAGCATTCGCTCAAATGCCTCATTAATATTTTGCATATCAATGACTTCTACATCCGACACGATATTGTGCTGACCACAAAAATCAAGTAGTTCTTGAGTTTCTTGAATCCCACCAATCACCGATCCAGCGATTGATTTTCTTCCCATAATCATGGGCACTGAATTACTGCTAAATTCACCGAGATAGCCTACCAATACCAGTGTCCCACCCAATGCAAGTGTCGGAATATAAGGCTTTAGATCATGATCATAAGGCACAGTATCAATAATTAAATCAAACTGATTTTTCATTGATTTCATTTGTGTTGGATCTGTTGATAACACGACATGATCTGCACCTAAATCACGTGCATCCTGTTCTTTATTTGCTGATCGTGTAAATAAAGTCACTTCTGCATCAAGCGCATGAGCAAGTTTAATCGCCATATGACCTAAACCACCGAGTCCAACAACAGCCACTTTAGAGCCTTTACCGACATTCCAATGTTTTAACGGCGACCATGTCGTGATCCCTGCACATAAGATGGGTGCAATGGATTGAGTATCTAAATTTTCAGGTACTTTCAATACAAAATCTTGGCTCGCAATGATCGTTTGTGCGTAGCCACCATAAGTAGGTGTTTGATCATGACGATCTAAACTACCATACGTTTGTGTATTGCCAGCTTCACAATATTGCTCCAAACCTTGGTGACAAGCTGAACAAGTACGACATGAATCTACCATACACCCGATTCCGACCAGATCTCCGACCTTAAACTTCGTTACAGATGTTCCGATGCTTTTTACACGACCAATTACTTCATGACCCGGTACAATTGGGTAACGACTAAAACCCCAATCATTACGCGCTTGATGTAAGTCAGAATGACATACACCGCAGTATTCAATATCAATAATGACATCATCGGGGCGAGCTTGACGTTGCTGAAACGTATATGGAACCAATGGACTTTTAGAATCAAGCGCTGCGTAAGCTAAAACATTATGGGTCATCGTGACTTCCTCAAGCTATTAATTTCGTACTCTCTTATTCGTTATATCACATCAATATTTTTAATAAATTTAGCTGAGTCTCAATCTAATTTCTTTTTCACTTATTTTTGTAATTCGCGCTCTACGAAATGCAAGCGATCTTGCCCCCAGTACATATTTTCCCGTACAAAAAATGTAGGTGCTCCGAATACCCCTCGTTGTACGGCATGGTTTGTTTCATCAATCAATTTTTGTTTTACCACCGGATATTGGCTTAAATCCAAAAGTTGCTGACCGTCGATTGCATCACCTTGAAATAAATTTATCAGAACTTCTGGATCGGCTAAATTCAAGGGCTTTCTAAACATCGCATCGAAAAGCTTGGTCAAAATCACTTCAAAATATTCATCATGAGAGATTTTGACTCCCGTTAATATACGCATTAAAGTCAATGTATTCATTGGAAAATATGGATTCATCTGCATCGGAATCTGATAATAATCTGACCATCGATTTAAGTCTTGCATTGAATAGATCCCTTTAACAGGCACCTCAATTGGACTCTTGTTACCAGTCGATTTAAAAATTCCACCCAATAAAATTGGTGTGTAATCAATCAATGCATTATATTTTTTGGTGATTTCTTGTAGCTTATAAAAAGCCAAATAACTAAATGGACTGCCAAGATCGAAATAAAATTCAACTTTTTGTTGTTGTGTAGTCATGTCTTATCCTTATTAAATATGATTACCACTGTTCAGACCATGGTCGCAAATCCAATTCATGTGTCCAAGCATCTCGTGGTTGATGAGCAATATGCCAATAGTTATCAGCTATATGTTGAGGATTCAAAATACCGTCATGCTGTTTTTTTTCATACAAATGAGGGAAAGTATCTTTAATAAAATCAGTATCAATCGCCCCATCAATAATGATGTGCGCAACATGAATATGATGAGGCCCTAACTCTTTTGCCATACTTTGGGCTAAGGCTCTTAACGCATGTTTAGCGCCAGCAAAAGCGCTGAAATATGATGAACCACGGATGCTTGCTGTTGCACCAGTGAAAATGATAGTGCCGCGCTGCCTTGCGACCATCCGTTTAGCTACTTCACGACCATTTAAAAAAGCACTAAAACAAGCCATTTCCCAGATTTTAAAATATTTACGTGCTGTTTCTTCTAGAATGCTACACGGCACATTTGCTCCAATATTAAAAACCAATACTTCAATCTGACCAATGTCACGTTCAATTGTGTCAATCAGTTGAATCACTTGATCTTCTTTTCTTGCATCTGAAGCAAATCCATAAGCTTTACCACCGTGTGCTTCAATCTCTCGGATGACAAGTGCAAGCTTGTCTGCATTGCGTCGAGTCATACAAGCAGTATATCCACCTCGTGCAAAGCGTTTTGCGATCTCACTGCCTGTGGCATCTCCTGCACCAATGATCAGTGCGACCTTGTTATATGTTGATTTTTCTTCTGAATGATTAATTTCTGACTGCTGATCGTTCATCATCTCTCCATTAAATAACGATCGTTATTATAACGATCACTATGTTATAGTTTTGAGGCACAGTCAATGGTTATTGAATATTCAATATGAGATATAAAGCAGGATACAAAGAAGAAAAACGTCGCGAAATTTTAAAAACCAGTGGTGAACTCGCAAAAAAACAAGGTTTTAACAATACTGGGGTTGATGGTTTTATGCACGCTGCAAATATGACCAGCGGTGCTTTCTATTCTCACTTTTCTTCAAAAAACGACTTATTTAAAGCCTTAATCGAATCTGAAATCGGAGCAAGTATTCAACAGTGGGAAATGAATCCTCATCAAGATCCAGAATCTTGGTTAGATTTTGAAATGAACCGATATCTTTCTCTATTACACGTTCAACACCCAGAAAAAGGCTGTGTTTTACCCTCACTTGCTGCTGAAGTTTCACGCGCTGATGTTGACATTAAACAATGTTTTGAAAAAGAACTTCAGCGTGGTTACAAACTATTTGCGCAGCATGCTCCAGAACCTGATTTCGCTTGGTCAATACTCTGTCAAATGGTGGGCTCCGTACTATTAGCACGTGGAGTTCAAGATGAATGCTTAAAAAAAGATATTCTCAATTCTAGTCTAGCTATGCTCAAGACATTATTAAAAAATGGGATTGCGAAATAAATCGTTTTATATTGTTTTATGGAAGAAACCTTAGTTCCAAAAGCTCTATAATTTCCTCATCATTCTTTTAAGAACGTCACATCATGAGAAAGCTTCCTGAAACAGTATATGCAATACAGCATTTAGCCTTTGAAGATCTAGGTTCTTTTGAGGAGACACTATATCAACTGGGTTATCGGGTCAGATATTTTGATGCAGGTGTGGATGATCTTTCAGTAGCATTAAACTACGAAGGTCTGACCATTATTTTGGGTGGACCGATTGGTGTTTATGAAACAGAAGATTACCCTTTCCTACAAACAGAAATAGACTTACTTAAAGAAAGATTAAAACTTCAACGCCCTACGCTTGGCATCTGTCTAGGTGCTCAACTCATTTCAAAAGCCTTGGGTAGTGAAGTATATGCCGGCCACACCAAAGAAATTGGCTGGAGTACGGTAGATATTATAAATGAGCAAGACAACGTTCTAAATTCTTTAAATGGTGTGCCAGTTTTGCATTGGCATGGTGATACCTTTGATCTTCCCGCGCAATCGAAACTTCTGGCGAGCACACAAATTTATAAAAATCAGGCTTTTCAAGTTGGATCTAATATTTTAGCACTCCAGTTCCATCCTGAAGTGACCTCAGATAGTTTAGAGAAATGGTTGATTGGTCATACTTGCGAATTGCGTAAAGCGGGTATCGATATTACTCAATTACGTGCAGATAACCACCGTTATGCTGAAAAGCTAGAATCTGTGGCAGGTTCAATCTTAAGCCATTTTATTGAACAGATTAAATGATTTTGATTTGAATGCCTTCAACCCAACTGTAGATCAGGATATTGGATTATGCTATACCTAAATTCAATATCCAAAAATTATAATGAAGATATAAATGTCACCACTGTTCAGTTTAGCCATCGTTCATTTCTTTGCACTTATTAGTCCTGGACCAGATTTTTTATTTGTCACGCAAAGTGCCGTTCGACAGTCTCGCATACATGCACTTTTTGCAGCATTAGGAATTTCTCTTAGTATTTTAGTTTGGGCAATTTGTGCTATGAGTGGATTACACTATCTATTCCAAAAAATGGCTTGGCTCCAAACAATTATGATGATTTTAGGAGGGGTTTATCTCATTTATTTAGGCATTCAACTCTTTAAATCAGGGCTAACGAAATTAGAACCTGCTTCAGCTTACGTTACAAAAGGCATAGTCAAGAAAAAATACAGTTCTTTACTCATTCAAGGCTTTCTCACCAATATGGCAAATCCTAAAGCATTAGTTTACTTCAGTAGTGTTTTTGCGCTTGCGATGAATAGTGATGCAACTCTGATACAGCAGAGTTCACTGTTAATGTTAATTTTTATTGAAAGCTTGATTTGGTTTGCGATAGTTGCTTTTATTTTTTCTGCTAAACAAGTAAACACAATATATCAAAAAATCAGCAAGAAGATTGATCTTATAACAGGTAGTATTTTTATCAGTTTTGGATGTTTCTTAATTTTTAATCGCGATTAAAAAAGCACCCGTAGGTGCTTTCTTAAATGTACTGTTTTTGAAGAATATTATTTCTTATCAGTTGCGACTGAAGCTTCAGTCGTAATATTCACCGTGATTTTGTCGCCTACATTAGGCACATATGCTCCAACACCGAATGCAGAACGGTCAAATGAAGTCGTTGCATTGAAACCAATAGACTGAGCTTTCGTCATAGGATGTTCAGCTTGTTTATTCAAAACAGCATCTAGTACGACAGGCTTAGTAACATTTTTAATCGTTAGATCACCTGTGATCTTATACTTGTTCTTACCATTTGGTTGAACTTTAGTACTTTTAAAAGTGATATTCGGATGTTTTTCAGCATCAAAGAAATCTGGTTTCAATAAATGTTCATCTAATGCTTTAACATTTGTATTGATACTTGAAAGTGGAATTGTAACATTCACTGCTGAATTCGTAGGCTTTTCATTGTCTACTTTGATCGTCCCTTGGATATCGCTAAAATTACCTGAGGGTGTAGAAAAACCAAAATGATCCCAAGTAAATACTGTCGCTGTATGAGTTGGATCAATTTTATACTCAACTGGTTTAGCAACTGAAACTGTTGCTACAGAAAGCACTACGGCACTTAACGCTATTGTTTTAAAGTTCATCAATTTTTCCTCGAATTTTTTAAAACATTTATGAAATGGATAGTGAATAATGTATAGCATTCTGAAATTCTTGCATCAGTACAGATAGAACAGTTTGTTGCAAGATTAGAACGCACCTTAAGAAGGTGTCACTTTTATCAAATCAATTTGATCAGATTATGACTATCACTTGTGTATAGATCATGTTTTTCATCTTTAAGCTTTCTCCTAATAAGCAGTTAACATCAACACATATCTTAAATATGAGATTAAATTAAACATTTATACAATATACTAATATTTTGTCTCATTTATAATACTAAAATTACCGCTTTGAACTGGAGAATAATGATGAGTGAACAACAACAAGCGATTGATAAAGCGCTTAAAACTAAAGCACCTAAAGATGTCGTATTGGCTTTTTTATATAATACTGATAAATCAAGAGTAGCGATTGCTTCAGAAAAGTTAGTGGCTGAAGATGCCATTTATACTTCGCTAAATTTTAATAATCCTGAACTTAAACAAATTGAACCTTGGGCTGGTACTTCTACAGGTCGTGATGTCTACATTTATACTTTTTCTAATGTCGGAACTTATTGGACGATCGATGATTTTCAAATCACAGATATTTTAGCTGAAGATGAAACAGTGGCTGTATTCGGTCAATTTACTTATACATCTGTTTACGCTAAGCGCACTTTTACTTCACCTTTTTCAATTAAAGCAATAGTTAAAGATGGCTTAATCACGTATTTCCAGTTTATGGAAGATACTTACGCTTCAGCTGCATCTTTCAGAGTAAGTGGTGAATGGACAATTCAACAAAATGCTGATCCAAAATTAAATTTTACCGTGTCAGAAACTACGGCTAATTAACTGTAAAATAATAAAAATAGGATAATAAAAAAGCCTCATAAGAGGCTTTTTTTATGACTGTTAAAGCTTTTCAATCAGAATACGATCAATCTGTTTTAATCCTGAAGTTTTTTCACGATTTTTTCGACGTACTTTAATGATTTTCTCTTCAGCCATATCTTGTAGCAATAATTCTACTGCTACCATCGCTTCAAGTGGTAAGTCTTCACCAATCCACTTTTGCTCACCCGCATCCATTAAAGTAATTTCATCACTAATTTGCTCATACAAACTCATTGCGCTACTCACTTCCAATCTGAAATCTAGGGAATGAATGTATCTATATAGATACATAAAAATAAAAAGACGCCCCACAGTTGGGACGCCTTTTAAAACACTTAATTCTAAGAATTAAGCAGTAATTTCTTTCACTGCTGCGACAACTGCTTCAGTCGTAATACCGAAGTGTTGGAACAAATCTTTCGCTGGTGCAGATTCACCATACGTAGTCATACCGATTACACGACCATCTAGACCTACAAATTTCCACCAGTAATCTACATGTGCCGCTTCTACAGCAACACGTGCACGAATGTTAGATGGAAGAACTGCCTCACGGTAAGCAGCATCTTGCTTCACAAATTCTTCAGCACATGGCATAGACACAACACGCACACCTTCAAGCTGTGCATAAGCTTCCATTGCCAATGCAACTTCTGAACCTGTTGCAATGATGATCGCTTTCAATTCGCCTTTTTCTTCAGCCAATACATAACCACCTTTCGCAACATCAGCAATTTGTGCCTCTGTGCGTGTTTGGAATGCTAAGTTTTGACGAGAGAAGATCAACGCAGTTGGACCTTCAGAACGTGTTAACGCAGATTTCCAAGAAATTGCTGCTTCAACTGTGTCACATGGGCGCCATGTGTTGAGGTTTGGTGTACCACGTAAAGATGCGATTTGTTCAATTGGTTGGTGTGTTGGACCATCTTCACCCAAACCAATAGAATCGTGTGTGTAAACATGAATCACACGTTGTTTCATCAATGCAGACATACGTACTGCGTTACGTGCATATTCCATAAACATGAGGAATGTTGCTACGTAAGGAATGAAACCACCGTGAAGTGCAACACCGTTTGCGATTGCAGTCATACCGAACTCACGTACACCATAGTGTACGTAGTTACCTGCAGCATTGTCTTGAACGCCTTGTGCGCCTTTCCAAAGTGTTAAGTTAGAACCTGCTAAGTCAGCAGAACCACCTAAGATTTCAGACAGCATTGGGGCAAATGCTTGGATTGCATTTTGGCTTGCTTTACGTGTTGCGATGGTTTCAGCTTTTGCGTTTACTTCAGCAATATACGCATCCGCTTTTGCAACGAAGTCAGCAGGTAATTCACCGCTTAAACGACGTTTAAGATCAGCCGCTTCAGTAGGATATTTTGCTTCATATTGTGCAAATACTTCGTTCCAAGCTGCTTCTGCTTGTTGACCTTTTTCTTTCGCGTCCCATGCAACATAAACGTCAGCGGGAATTTCGAATGGACCTTCAGTCCAACCCAACGCTTCACGCGTTAATGCGATTTCGTCGTTACCCAGTGGTGCACCATGGCAATCTTCTTTACCTTGTTTGTTTGGTGAACCTAAACCAATAATCGTTTTACAGATAATGATTGTTGGTTTCTTCGTTTCAGCTTTAGCTTCTAAAGTTGCCGCACGTAATGCATCTGCATCGTGACCATCAACTTTCAATACTTGCCAGCCATAAGCTAAGAAGCGTTGTTCTGTATCGTCAGAGAACCAACCTTCTACTTCACCATCAATTGAAATACCATTGTCGTCATAGTAAGCAATTAATTTACCTAGACCCAAAGTACCTGCCAATGAACATGCTTCATGAGAAACACCTTCCATTAAACAGCCGTCACCTAAGAAACAGTAAGTGAAATGATCAACGACTTTAATGTCTTCTTTGTTGAATTGCGCTGCTAAGGTTTTTTCAGCCAAAGCAAAACCAACAGCATTCGCGATACCCTGACCCAATGGACCAGTGGTTGTTTCGATACCAGGTGCATAACCTAATTCTGGGTGCCCCGGTGTTTTTGAGTGCAATTGACGGAATGCTTTTAAATCTTCAATTGAAAGATCATAGCCAGTCAAATGTAATAATGCATATTGAAGCATTGAGCCATGACCATTTGATAATACAAAACGGTCACGGTTAGCCCACTGAGGGTTTGTCGGATTGTGATTTAAGAATTCACGCCATACAACATCAGCAATATCAGCCATCCCCATTGGTGCACCTGGATGTCCAGAATTTGCTTTTTGCACAGCATCCATTGCAAGTACACGAATTGCGTTAGCAATGCGACGTTCATTCAGCGGGGTTGTCATAGATCAGTGTCCGATAAATTAAAGATGGGAAATGAATAAAATTCAAAAACTGGGTGTATTGTCTTAAAAAAATCAAACAGCGTAAAGCCCAGAAACGTATATTTCAGCCCTAAAGCGAAAAAATTCATACAATGCGAGTCGGTTTTATCAATATTCAATTCAATATTTTTTAGTCGCTTGGCCTTTTTTTAAAGTACTGATGTTGAATCATGTATTCACATTCTTTCGTACCCACTTAAGCTGTTTTTTATTTCAGCTCAGTCTTAAAAAGAATAAGTCTTATACAAAAGTTTTCACTTATCAATTTAACAGATGATGATATCAATTAAAAAAACACAAAAATGACATAAATTCATGCTTTTTAGTCAGGTTAAGCTAGTCCTTAACGTTAAGTCGATGTACCATATTGCGTCTTTAGAAATAACTGTGATAGGACTTATGCGCGAGTACGCTGTATTTACTTCAGAATCTGTAAGCGAAGGCCATCCAGATAAAATGGCTGACCAAATCAGTGATGCTATTTTGGATGCAATCTTAAAAGAAGACCCATATGCACGGGTTGCTTGTGAAACGCTTGTAAAAACAGGTGCTGTTGTTCTTGCAGGTGAAATCACAACAACTGCAAATGTAGACTTTGAAGCAATTGTACGCCAAACCGTAAATGGCATTGGATACCATCATTCTGATTTAGGTTTCGATGGTTCGACTTGTGCTGTCATCAACATGATTGGAAAACAATCTCCTGAAATTGCTCAAGGTGTAGATCGTCAAAAACCTGAAGATCAAGGTGCTGGCGATCAGGGTTTAATGTTTGGCTACGCAAGTCGCGAAACAGATGTTTTAATGCCTGCTCCTATTTCGTATGCGCACCGTCTTATGGAAAAACAAGCAGAACTTCGTCGTAACGGAAGTCTGCCATGGTTACGTCCAGATGCGAAAAGCCAAGTGACTTTTGCATATGAAAATGGCGTACCTGTTCGTTTAGATGCGGTCGTATTATCGACTCAACACGATCCTGAGATTTCACAGACTGATTTAAAAGAAGCTGTCATTGAAGAAATCGTGAAAAAAGTGATTCCAGCAGATATGTTCCATGCGGATACCAAATTCCATATCAACCCTACTGGTATGTTTGTGATTGGTGGTCCAGTCGGTGACTGTGGTTTAACAGGTCGTAAAATCATTGTAGATACATATGGTGGTATGGCTCGTCACGGTGGTGGTGCTTTCTCTGGTAAAGATCCATCTAAAGTAGACCGCTCTGCTGCTTATGCTGGTCGATATGTTGCAAAAAATATTGTTGCCGCTGGTTTAGCCGATAAATGTGAAATTCAAGTGTCTTATGCGATTGGTGTTGCTGAACCAACATCTATCTCAATCAATACATTCAATACTGCTAAGGTTTCTGAAGAATTGATTATTGCATTGGTACGAGAGCATTTCGATTTACGTCCGTATGGTATTACACGTATGTTGAATCTCATTCAACCGATGTATAAGCAAACTGCTGCATATGGTCACTTTGGTCGTGAAGGTTCTGATACTGCATTCACTTGGGAAAAGACAGACAAGGTTGAAGCGCTTAAAGCATCAGCTGGTTTGTAATTTCCAAATAAAAAAGCCCACATTGATGTGGGCTTTTTTATAGATTCAATTTGCTTTATCACTTTGATGAAGCGTGTCCAAAAACGACTGCTTCACAGGGACATTTTGGTTATCTTGTAAATATAAATGGGCCACTTTAAACACAATGGCTGCGGCTAAACACGCAATGATACAAAATATCCAAAAACCATAAGGTGTTCTGATATTTTGTGATCCGCATTCAGAACACACTTTGTCTGTCGAAGCAACCACCTTGTCGCAACACGCACAATGATACTGATACAGCATACTCATCCTCCCGATTTGACTGTCTTTTTATTTTTATCTACATCACCTTAGAGGCTAATATTTATACTATATAAGCCTTCACCAATAATCAACCTCATGATGTAGCTATAAAACAGCAACCATCTATGTCTTCATTCAATATCTTGTATTATCAGATATCTATATGAATTTTTTTTGACAACTTGCTCTATCATTCTTTTTTCTTCTAGAGATTATCCATATTTTATTCACGCACTCGCCCATCATATCCGCATGGAAATCATAAATTGAAGTAAAATAAACGTAGTGAAAAAATGATGATATGACGATGGTTCAATTAATTAAGAAAGGCGGCTTGAGAGAAAGAGCAAACAGAAGTCGCTCTTATCAAGGTTCTGAAAATACTGAAGCAACTTTGCGACCAAGACGTTATCAGCAAGACACGCTCGTTCTGACTCAAACAGAAGAGTTAGATCAGGATTCAGTTAAGCAAAATAAGCGCATCTATCCACAACCAGACTGCAAAGATCAAAAATAGACCACCCGATGCCATATCTATGTAATGCCCTGAACGCTGGTAGAGCTGTTTAATTTTAGGTCGTGCTAAAACGACCATCAAAAACGTAAAGGTTAAAAACGTTTGAATCGGAATAATGACTGCCAGTTGTATTTTCAACATCTCTGGTGCTGAAGCAGTTAAGGCAAGTGAAAATACACTACTAAAATAAATCAGTGTTTTAGGATTGGATAGGTTTGTAAACAACCCCATCAGAAAGTATTTTTCAGCTTTTAAAGGTAACTGATTTTCATCAATTGCATCAAGTTTGAAAGACTTATAGGTTTGCCAACCACCCTTTAGCATCGCCCAGCCCATTTTTGCCAAAAATAAACCACCGACTAACATTAAGACTTGTTGAATCCAAGGGAATTGGGCAATCAAAAGTGCAAAACCTGATAAAGTTAAAATCACCCAAAATAAAATTCCAATAGAAATACCTAAAATAACTTTCAACGTGTTTGCGATTGTGGTTGACGCTGCGCATTTGGCAATCAACAAAATATCAGGTCCAGGACTCAATTGAGCAACAAGATGTAGGACACAGATGGTAAGTAATAGAGACATAAATCAAAAATGAATAAAAATTGTTTGAATTATACTGTTTTTTAGGAAAATCGAGATACAAAAATAAAAAAACCAGACATTACATCTGGTTTTGAACATGCGCAATTTACTTTTGATTAACGTCTTTCATTTCAATTTTCTTTGCTTCAGGTGTAATTTCTCTTGCTTCACCATCAATGATAGTAGAGTCATTTGAACCACGACCGTGCTGCTGGCTTTGCATTTCTTGCATTTGGCGCATTAAATCTGCAAATGGATTCTGACCATTTGCTTGACCACCCATGCCGCCCATATCTCCCATCATACCACCCATCATTTTTTCCATCATGGCTTGCTGACGCTTCATCATGGTTTTCATCATCACCGCTTTAAATGCTGTTTGAACAGGTGGAATTAGAATAAGTAAGGCGAATAGATCGGAAATTAACCCCGGAATTAAAAGGAAAATACCCGCAATAATTTTAGGTAAGTTATTGGTCAAATTCGGATCAGCACTCATATGACCTTGTTGCATTTGCTGCATCTGTGGCATTAAACCTGATGCATGAGAACGAACCATATTTAAACCAATAAAGAATGCAGCAATAAACCAGAAGAATACATACCACATACTTCCGACTAGATCACCCACACCGACCCATACGAAGATTTCAAGGACTATACCGATTAAAACAATAAGAGCTAATTTCATGAAATGTAATCTAATCTCAAAAATTTAAATATAGGGTCGTAATCATCTGCTCAATCTGTATCAAGCTTTTTTCATACGCTTATGTAACAATATGGGCATTATTTTATTTTTAAAGTCATGGAATGTCATTAATTATCGGAATTGATCCTGGTTCACGTCTAACAGGTTACGGTATTATTCAAAAAGAGGGGCAAAAACTCACTTTTGTTGATGCTGGAACAATTCGCACTGAAACACCTGACATGCCTGAGCGTCTAAAACGAATTTTTTCAGGCATTGAAAGAATCGTTAAATTTCATGGTCCTACCGAAGCTGCTGTGGAACAGGTATTTATGGCGGTCAATCCTGACTCTGCCTTAAAACTTGGTCAAGCACGCGGTGCAGCTATAGCGGCATTGGTCAATTTAGATCTACAAGTGGCTGAATATACTGCGCGTCAAATTAAACAATCTGTTGTTGGCTATGGCGCTGCTGATAAAGAACAGGTTCAAATGATGGTTATGCGCATACTTAATTTAAGTATTAAACCACAAGCCGATGCTGCAGATGCACTTGCCGCAGCAATTTGCCATGCACATGCCTCTGGCAGTATGAGTAAATTGGCTGTCTTAAATGCTTTAGGTGGAATGGCACGTGGACGAAGCCGCAGCAGTAGTCGTCGACGTTAAAAGTCTCTCGACACTCAATGCACTTATTGGCGAATTTGAAAGTTATCGAAATCACGCTCTTTGATGTCAATTAAGTCTTCATAGAAGATTTGCTTAACTTTACTATTATGAGGCCCTGCCATGGCCAGTTTGATCATGTCATTGACATCTTTATATGTGCCAACAATGATAGCTTCCACATCCCCATTATCCATATTTTTAACGTAACCAGTTAAATGCAACTTTAAGGCTTGTTCCATAAACCAGCGACGAAATCCGACCCCTTGAACAAGACCTTGTATCGTTAATTTTAAATATCGCATATCTATCCCTGAATTTTATTTTAGATTTACTATTTGATAAATCGCTTGAACCATATTCTGAGCTAACAAACCACGTTTACCCTGTTGAGCCAATACATCACCTGCCATGGCATGTAAGTTAACAATTTCATGAAGTTGAATGGAATTAGACAATTGTCCTTTAAGACTAGCAATCATTCCTGCAAGGATATCCCCCATTCCACCTGTACCCATTCCTGGATTACCTTGGGTGCAAATCCAAATGGTTTGCTGCGCGTCAATCGTTAAACTTCCTGCACCTTTTAATACCCATTCACCAGCATACAGTGTTTGTAATCGTTTAATTGCTTTGATGCGGTCATGCTCAACTTCCGCCACGCTAGAGTGTAAAAGTTTTGCAGCCTCACCAGGATGTGGCGTTGCGTAAGTTCTCTCATTGAGTCGAATGGGCTTTTCAGATAAGAACCACAATGCATCAGCATCGAGTACAGTCGGTTTGTTCATAGAGGACAGAATACTCATCCATTGATCATATTGCTCAGCTGCCCAATCATCACGTCCCAACCCCATTCCAAAACAAATCGAATCGACTTGCTGTAGCAAATTTTTTCGTTGTGATGGATCGAAACGATTAATATCCTGCACCATTACATTGGGAGATCGTGACAAAATTGCTGAATGATGTTTAGCATCACACACGATCGTGACTTTACCCGCCCCAGCGGCAAATGCAGCTTCAGCCGCCATAATCACCGCACCTCCCATTTGTGCATGACCGCCAATCACGAGCACATGCCCATACGTTCCTTTATGTCCTGTAGAGTGTCGTCGCGGCAAAATTGTTTTGACTGGGCTTAATCGGGCCACAGGTTTTAAATCTGAGTCACATGGTAAAATGGGAATGAGTTTTAGATGTCCTATAAAATCCTGTGCACGCCCTACAAATTGCCCTACCTTATATGCGAGTGCGGTAAGCGTATGCTGAGCATGAATAGCCATTGGTAATGGTTGACCTGTATTTGCATCTAAACCGCTCGGCATATCAATCGCAATTTTGACGCCGTCTTGCTCATTAATATGATGGATAATTCTCTGCCAGTCTTCACTTAAAGTACGATTAATTCCAATTCCAAACAATGCATCAATATAGACATCATAACCCTTACAATGGTTCAGATCGGTGAACTGCTTAAGTGGTATGGATTGACTCATTTTATAAGCACTCTGCAAGGAGTCAGCCGAGTGATGATCGACTTGTGAAAAAGAAAAAATATCGATTTCTAGATTTTGGTTGAATGAACAATGTCGTGATAAAGAGTGCTGTGCTAAATAGTACGTAACAAGATAACCATCCCCTGCATTATTTCCTTTGCCGCAGCAGACTGCGATACGGATTTTCTTTTTTTCAATACCTTGAAGAATTGTGATGATTTCTTGTGCCATCATCCAAGCAACTTGCTGCATAAGACCAAAAGCACTATTTTGATCGTCAAACCAGCGCTGTTCCCAAGCTTGTATCTCACTGCTGTGATAAACTTGTTGATGCATTATCGTTCCTTTTTTTATTTATGACTCAATCTCTCTCATCTATACCAGCTCGTATTCCAACACAGCAATTTGATCCTCATGCGCTTAAAGCTTGGATTAAATCTCAAGCATTGGAACTGGGCTTCGCTGATTGTGTCATTGCCCGACCTGATGCTCAAGATGAATTACCTCGATTAAAAGCATATTTAGATCAAGGATTTCATGGTGACATGAAGTTCCTCGAAGAAAATTTGGAAAAACGTGCTAATCCAACACTGTTGGTTCCCCATACAAAAAGTATTATCTGCGTCAGAATGAATTATTTGGTTGAACGACCTCAACCTCGAACAGTACCTGATTTCCCTAATTCTGCCGTTATTGCGCGATATGCACGCGGACGGGATTACCATAAAACCATGCGCGGTAAATTAAAAACACTTTCAAACCTTATTCGTGAAAAAGTCGGTCCGTTTGAATCAAGACCTTTCGCCGATTCAGCCCCTATTTTTGAAAAATCACTCGCTGAATCTGCAGGTATGGGTTGGACAGGTAAACATACCCTGCTCATCCACAAAAAATCGGGTTCGTTTTTTGTACTCGGTGAACTGTTTAGTTCACTTGAATTACCCTTTGACGAGCCTGCCAGTGCACATTGCGGATCATGTACAGCATGTATTGATATTTGTCCAACGCAGGCGATTGTAGCGCCATATCAATTAGATGCCCGAAAATGTATTGCCTATCTGACCATTGAATACCAAGGTGTGATTCCTGAAGAACTACGCCATGGCATAGGTAATCGCGTATTCGGATGTGATGATTGCCAGCTGATTTGTCCTTGGAATAGTTTCGCACAAACCACAACGGTTACTGATTTCCATCCCCGTCATGGGCTGGATCGTCTTTCTTTAATGGAATTATGGCAATGGGACGAAGCAACATTCTTAGCCAACACAGAAGGCAGTCCACTGCGTAGAACAGGCTATGAAAGCTTTATGCGGAATATTGCGATTGGAATCGGGAATGCACCGTATCATCCAAACAATATTGAGCAATTGATACTAAAAAGAAATCAGTCTAGTGAGATTGTGCAAATCCATATTGACTGGGCAGTACAAGAACAACACTCAAAAAGAAACAATTAACACTACTTTTCCAAGATGACTTGACAAGACAAAATCACCATTTTGAGCATGATCTGAAATTTTAAGCACACGTTAGCAACAAGTTCTCAACATCAAGTTCCCAAAAAATAATTTTGCGGCGAAAAACGCATAAAAATAGTCAAGTTTGTAACTAAATCAACAATGATTAATTTCTATTGAGTTGGCGAATTTGATAATTTTTTTGAGTCATTATTGTCATATTTTACGATTTTGCTTTATTAAAATTACAGTATGATCAAATAAGTAGCTTTTTAATTGATGGATAAATTATGCAAGTACGCAATGATTGGACGCGTGAAGAAATACAAAAACTCTATGAACAACCCTTCATGGACTTAGTTTTCGAAGCACAACGCGTGCATCGTCAATACTTTGATGCAAATACCATTCAGGTCAGCACATTACTATCGATCAAAACGGGGAAATGCCCTGAAGATTGTAAATACTGTTCTCAATCTGCACGTTATGATTCCAAACTTGAAGCCGAAAAAAGAATTGCTGTTGAAAAAGTAATTAATGAAGCCAAAGAAGCTCTCGCTTCTGGATCATCTCGTTTTTGTATGGGTGCTGCATGGCGAAATCCTCATGAACGCGATATGCCTTATGTACTTGAAATGGTACGTGAGGTAAAGGCCCTAGGACTTGAAACTTGTATGACCTTAGGGATGCTCAATCAATCACAAGCGGAACGTTTAAAAGAAGCAGGTTTAGATTATTACAATCACAATTTAGATACCTCTCGTGAGTACTATCCAAATGTGATTACCACACGCACTTATGATGATCGTTTAAATACTTTAGACTTTGTACGCCAAGCAGGCATGAAAGTGTGTAGCGGTGGAATTGTTGGCTTAGGTGAAGATACTCAAGATCGTATTGGTCTATTACATGAACTTGCGACCTTAGCTATTCATCCAGAATCGGTACCAATCAACATGCTTGTGCCGATCGAAGGCACACCCTTAGCAGATGTTGAAAAACTCGATGTGACTGAATGGATTCGCACTATTGCCGTAGCGCGTATTATCATGCCAAAAAGTTATATAAGACTTTCAGCGGGTCGTGAATCTCTTTCTGATTCTGATCAAGCTTTAGCGTTTATGGCAGGTGCTAACTCTTTGTTCTCAGGTGAAAAGCTTTTAACGACACCTAATGCTGGTGAAGGCAAAGATAAGCAGTTATTCGATAAGTTAGGTCTAAAAGCAGAAAAAGCGAAGCCGACTGTATCAGAGCTGACTATAGATGCAATGGCAAGTTAATTTCAAAGCTTCACTCAATTAAAAACCGAAGCTTTGCTTCGGTTTTTTTATGATGTGATCAATATGCCATAACTGGCATTAAGATACTGTCCTGGCTTAATTTCATCTGTTCCATTGGCATGGTGTACCGTTATTTTTTGACTAAATGCATCAAACTCAAAGCGATCATAACTATCTTGGTGGTGCATCAACCAATAAATCGTATCTATGGCATGATCATCACAAATATAAGTATTTGATTTAAAATCTTTACCCATTTAATTTAAATCCTTTTTCTAGTCACAATATGATTATATCTCAATTCATTTTATTGAATATCATTTTCTTTATTTAAGATAATATCTAATTTTTTATCAATCCAATATATTATATTTACATATCACAATAAATCGATTTCCACACATTTTATAAGCGCTATTATTTTATTTTATTTTAGAATAAAGACTGATTATTATGAGTATTATTAATTTAAAACCTCAAACTGCATTGCAACACCGCCCCAGCGCACTGACCACACAAATTAATGCTGTATGGGGACAAGGACCATCTTCACGTTATGAAAGCCTCGCCTCGTTATTCAGACCTACATTTGAAAAAATCAAAGCTTCGCGATCAGAACGCGAAGAAAAGCGAATTTTAGCTTTTGAACAGATTCAATGGTTAAAAGACATCGGTTTTACGAGACTTCGCTTACCCAGTTCGCAAGGGGGATTTGATGCAACGATTCCAGAATTATTTAATCTATTGATCGAACTTTCCGAAGCTGATGCAAATTTACCGCAGGCACTTCGCGTACATTTTGGCTTTGTGGAAGATTTACTGCTCAGCCGCGACCCACAGTTTAAATCTATATGGCTTCCTAGAGTGGCTCAAGGTCAAATTATTGGAAGCGCATGGTCTGAAGGTGGAAATGAGTCCATTCATGAATTTAAAACGAGACTTTCCAAAGATGCTGAGGGACGCACGATATTGAATGGACAAAAATTTTATACCACAGGAAGCTTGTATGCAGACTGGATTGATGTGGGTATTACTGATTTGTATGGAGAATCAGCCAGTATTCTAATCCCTCGACATGCTGAAGGTGTTGAGATTGTGGATGACTGGAATGGTTTTGGTCAAATTCTTACAGCAAGTGGTACTACTAAGTTCACTGATGTTGTTGTGAATCAACAAGATGTCATCGGAGACCAACAGCGCTTTAAATATTCAGCAGCATTCTATCAACTGATTCAATTGGCAATTATTTCAGGGCTTACAAGAGCAGCAAGCTATGAAGTATCAGCTGAGGTTTATAAACGTGAAAGAAATTATACGCATGCCAATGCTTCCTTCGTCCGTAATGATGCTCAAATCCTACAAGTGGTGGGTCAAATTCGTGGTGTAGCGTACACCACTGCAGCAATTATTGGAAAAAATGCACAGGCTATACAACGTGCTTTTGAAGCTGGGTTGAATGATAATGAACAACTCGAAGCAGATCAAAATGCCATAGCTGAATTAGAGGTTGCTCAATCTCAAACCATTATCACCACACTTGCATTAAATGCTTCGACCATCATTTTTGATGCTCTAGGAGCATCAGCCACTGATAAAAACTTAGCTTTAGATCGTTTCTGGCGAAATATTCGTACGCTCGCATCACACAACCCAAGAATTTATAAAGATCGAATTGTCGGAGACTTTAGCGTAAATGGTGCATTGCCCCCTTATCAATGGCGTATCGGTAAAGTTGACGAATCAGGGCTTCTACAAACAGATAAGGCTTCTTGAGCTCGCTTTAAATCTTTAAGACACTATTCTTTAGTGTCTTTTTTTAGTGTTTTTTAAAGTGATCTATCTAAATCGCTTAGGCTATTAGAGCTCTTATTTACGAACCTAGTAAAAAGGTCCTTAACAGGACCTTTTTAGCATCATCGAAATTACATCAATTAGGCAGCTTGAGTTTTCAAATGTTTCGCCAAAGGACTATTACCAATTTGCCATACAAATGGCAATTCAGTTTGATTCACGACAAAAGCACCCACCACTTTCTCCTTATAAATAATCGGATTATGTGAGGATACAACTCTTGCATTACGCCAGAAACGATCTAACTGTTTTGATGAAGCACTAGCTGAAGCACCTAAACTGTTGAATAGTTTAGTTGTTAAATCAAGTACAAGATCTGAAATGACGACCTGCCCTTGAGCAGATTCTAGTTCCGCAATTTGGTTAATCTCATGATCTTTTTCAGATGAAGCATTAAAGTGACTTAAATATGCATCATCCAGTGCTGCAGCTGTTTTTAAAGTAATGGCTTGACTGGCAAATGCTTGGGAAGATGCCTTACCAATCACTTGTAGAATCTGAGCATCATCACGGACAAGATCAGCATTCCCGTGGCTAAAGATTCGAGTACGCTTACGCACTTCCTCACTAAAGGTCTCCACCGCAGAAAATGCGATGCCGGTCAGTGTTGCTAGATGTACAACTTGATAAAAAGCTGTTTGATATTTAAAACGCTGATCAAACGGGTAAATATGATCTCGTTCAATCGACACTTGGTTGATTTTTAGCGTCCCGCTTCCAGTGGTTTTTTGACCAAATCCATCCCAATCATCATGTACTTTAATTCCATTAGCTTTAGTTGAGACCGCTGCAATCACATGCTGATCAGTGGTCTCATCATAGGCAAAAAGATCAATCCAATCGGCAAAAATAGTACCTGTAGAATAGAACTTTTCTCCTGAAACTTCATATTCGCCTTGTTGATTTTGTTTCACTCGGGTAATGACGTCGCCTATCTCAACATTACCGACTTCTGTCCAAGCGTTTCCTGCGATTTCACCATTTACAAATCGCTTAAACCAAAACGCTTGTGATTGATCTTTATGCGCCACTAAACGGTCTTCGACAAATGCAAAATGTCCACGTAAAGCTTGCACAATATTTGAATCCGCTGTCGCCAACTCGATTAAGATTTGGAAAAGTTGCTGTTGGGTAAAACCTGCACCGCCATATTTTTTTGGCACACGTAATGCACCAAAACCTGCATCGTTTAACCATTTAATTTGTTCATGAGGCAAATCACGATCGGTTTCTCGTTGAACGGCCCCTTCTGCAATCCGCTTAAAAATCGGTCGAAACTTTGCTGCAACCTCTTCATAGTTGGCACCAAGTGAAAGTTCTTCATTCTGATTTAATATAGTCATAATAAATTTCTCCTTAGCTCCATGGATGACGTGGTGGTGGGACATCATTTAGAAAATAATTTCCTACAATGTTGTATTTCCAACGCACGGGATCATGCAAGGTGTGTGTTCTAGCATTGCGCCAATAACGATCTAAATTTAATTCCGATAAGGTCGAACGCGTGCCAGAAAGCTCAAATAATTTATTCGCTGCTAAAATCGCAATGTCAGTCGTCAAGACTTTTGCTTCAGCCACGAGCAATGTTGCTTCATTAATTTGATCTTCGGTCGGTTGTTCAAGCGCTAAATCAATCGCTAATCCTGCCAAATCCAGAACCGCTTCAGCAGCACGCAGCTTAATTTTCAATTCACCAATATTAGCAATGGTATATGGATCTGAACTTGCTTTATCTAAACCTGAATCAATCCATGGACGTGCAAAGTTACGAACGTAATGAATCGTTTCTTGAATCGCACCACGCGCAATCCCAGCATCTACAGCAGCTTGAATAAATTGAGAAATTGCTCCAGCTGCAGTCGGTCTTACAAAAGCTTGATAAATTGGAACGATAAATTTTGCATCTACTTTAACGTTGTTTAATTCGACTGATCCACTGACCGTTGTACGCTGACCAAACCCACTCCAATCATTGGTAATTTTTACACCTTCTGTCCCTTGTGGCACGATTGCAGCAAATGGTTTTCCTTCAGCATCAATCGCAACAACTGGAATGCGGTGTGCCAGTAAAGCTCCAGTTGCAAAGAATTTTTGACCATTCACAATCCCATTGCCAGAAGCATCAAATTCTATTTTTGTGGTGAGATCGGCAACCGTCTTAGACCCTTTTTCTGAGAAAGCATTCCCCAAACGCTCTCCACCCAGTACTGCTTTAAAAAAGAATTGTTTTTGTTCTTCGGTGGCATCTAAACGGATATGCTCTAGAAACACCCAATGATTTTGTGCGATTTGACCTAGTGATGGATCAGCGCTAGAAATGGTTTTAACAACTTCAGCGAGAGTCTTGTAGCTCGCTCCTGCACCGCCATATTGCTTTGGAATATTAATTGCCCAAAGCCCTGATTGAGAGTACTTGTTAATTTCACTCAAAGGTAAACGGCGTTCATGATCACGAATGGAGGCTTCCTTTGCAAAATCTTCAGCGAGCTGTTGTGCGATTTGAATCGCTTCTTCATCTGTCTTAATCACATGCGCTGGCTGATGAATTTGGTAGAATTCTTTTGAAATTTCAGCCTCATGCAATTTTATATCTATTTGTGCAGTCATTTTATTCTCTTCAAAAAAATTGAATAAAATTAAACTAGCACTAATTATTTTAATTTTTTATACGATTATTTTATTTACTAATCTAATTTCAAACAAAATAAATCATTTATTTTTTTATTATGTATATTGCAGTTTTTCTCATTAAATAATAAGTATGACATTTCATATAATCAGAATATAAACATTTAATTATTTTATATTTTCATTATGACTAAACATATACGATTTAATGCTTTTGAAATGAATTGCATTGCACATCAGTCCCCAGGCTTATGGCGTCATCCGCTCGATCGCTCTACGGAATATAAAGATTTGGAATATTGGACTGATTTAGCAAAAATATTAGAAAAAGGTATTTTTGACGGTATTTTTCTTGCAGATGTTTTGGGTATTTATGATGTGTATCATCAATCGGCTCAACATGCTTTAAATGGTGCTGTTCAAGTTCCTGTGAATGATCCAATTCAAATTGTTCCAGCAATGGCAGCAGTCACCCAACATTTAGGATTTGGCGTAACCACCTCTATTTCATTCGAACATCCTTATCCCTTCGCACGACGTATGAGCACGTTGGATCATCTCACCAAAGGTCGCGCGGGTTGGAATATTGTGACTTCATATCTAGAAAGCGGATCCAAAAACTTAGGTTTAAAAACCCAAGTAAGTCACGACAATCGTTATGATATTGCAGACGAGTATCTGGAAGTTTTATATAAACTCTGGGAAGGCTCTTGGGAAAATGATGCGGTACGACGCGACAAAGCTGCTGGTATTTTTGCGGATCACACCAAAGTTCATCCAATCCTTCATGAAGGTACATATTTTAGCGTGCCAGGTATTCATATCTGTGAACCTTCTCCGCAACGCACACCTGTATTATACCAAGCTGGTGCATCAAAGCGTGGACAGAAATTTGCCAGTCAAAATGCAGAGTGCGTATTTATATCTGCACCAACGAAAGTTGCTGTAAAAAAGTTAGCACAAGGAATTCGTCAGAATCTTATTGAGGAAGGTAAAGATCCAAATGCAGTTCTAATTTATACGATGCTTGCGATTGTGGTCGATGAAACTGATGAGAAAGCGCAGGCTAAATTTGCAGAGTATCAATCTTACGGAAGTTATGATGGTGGATTGACACTCGCTTCAGGGTGGTCTGGTGTAGATTTTTCACAATTCAAAGCTACAGACCAGGTTGAATATATTCATACCAATGCCATTCAATCTATGTTGCAATCATACGTAGAAGCAGATCCAGACAAAGTTTGGACCATAGAAGAAATTGCAAAATGGACCAGTGTTGGTGGAAACGGCCCCGTGATTGTCGGCTCACCAAGCACAGTAGCCGATCGTCTTCAAGAATGGGTGGATGAAACTGGCATTGATGGATTCAATTTGGCTTATATTTTGGCACATCAATCTTTTGAAGACGTGGTCGAATACGTCATTCCTGAGTTACAACGTCGCGGTGTTTATCCTACAGAATATACCAAGGGGACACTGAGAGAAAAGTTGTTTGGTCATGGACCATTACTTCCCGATGATCATCGTGGTGCTCAATACCGTAAGTCATCAACGAATGGGCTGCACACCACAACCAAAAACGCAACACTTGAATCTGTGTAGATCCATTTAAATTCTCTAAATCTAAAAAAAGCCCCTTTCGGGGGCTTTTTTAATGCTGATGTTCTAGTTCATGGTGATATGCATCATCTTCTATCTGCAAGGTCATTTCAGTAATATGATGATCATGACTTAACATTTCAAAAGCTTGTTGATGTAAACGTTTAGGATCGACATTCGGTGCAACCAAATGAACTGTGAGCATGACTTTTTTGGATGTGATCGCCCAAACTTTGAGTTGGTGAATATCCGTGACTCCTTCAAGCGATAATAAATCTGCACGGAGCTTTTCAATATCAATTTCATCAGGCACACCTTCGAGCAGGATGTTGACACTTTGCTTGGCGAGAATCCAAGCACGGGGTAAAACCCAAAACCCAATGAGGACTGCAATAATCGTGTCAACGAGTACCCAACCTGTAAAATAAATAATCACAGCGCCGATGATCACACCCACAGAACCAAGTGCATCACTTAATACTTCTAGATATGCCCCTTTGATATTGAGGCTGTCCTGACTACTTGAGAAAAGAATCTTCATCGAAATTAAATTAATGATTAAGCCAATGACGGCAACAATCATCATTCCAACACTTTGAATTTCAGGCGGATTACTTAATCGATGAATCGCTTCTACCAAAATATAAATTGCAACGATAAATAACATCACCGCATTAAATAGAGCTGCCAAAATTTCAAACCGTTGATATCCAAAAGTTCTCTTGTTGTCTGCAGGTTTTTGACCAATCTTAATTGCAACCAACGCGATGGCTAAAGCGGCAGCATCAGTAAACATATGTGCAGCATCAGACAATAAAGCTAAACTTTGGGTAAGGAATGCTGCAACGACCTCAACAATTAGAAAGGTCGTGGTTAAAGCGAGTGCAAAAGTCAGTTTCTTTGCGTTGCCTTTACTGACTTCCACATGACTGTGATCATGATTATGCGAACTACCCATTTTATACTCCTCATCAGAAACCTCACTTAAAATAAAGTGAGGATCTGATTCATATACATAATGCTATTGTTTAATTTATTGTTCTGCTTTTGCTTGATTCATCCACCTATACAATACAGGTAAAAGTAGTAGCGTCAGTATTGTAGACGAAATTATTCCACCGATAACCACTGTCGCAAGCGGTCGCTGTACTTCAGCACCCGTACCCGTAGCGAGGGCCATTGGAACAAATCCTAAAGACGCCACAAAAGCCGTCATCAGCACAGGACGTAATCGCAACACTGCACCTTGCCAAATGGCATCTTTTAAACTGTATTCACTTCTTAGCTCCTTAATAAAGGTCAACATAACCAGTCCATTCAGAACAGCGACACCTGATAAAGCGATAAAACCAATACCGGCAGACATTGAGATAGGAATATCACGTAACCATAAAAATAAGACTCCACCCGTGAGAGCAAAGGGTACGCCCGTGAACACCAATAAACTTTCTCTGATATTTTTGAATACAGCCATCAGCAGGATAAAAATCGTAATCAAAGCCAATGGAATCACGATAGTCATTCTAGCTTTGGCAGATGCCAAATTCTCAAACTGTCCACCATACTCAATCCAATAGCCGCTCGGTAATGCATATGTCGTGAGGCTAGATTGCAACTCTTGGACAAATGAACCCAGATCTCGCCCTTCAACATTTGCCGTCACAATAATCTTACGCTTGCCATTTTCACGACTCACCTGATTCATACCATCAATATTTGACACTGTAGCCACATCTGCCAGTCTTACTGTCCCACCATTGGGGAGTTGTATGGGTAATTGTGCAATCCCCATGACTGTCCGATCTTGATCAGTAAGTCGAATAACAAAATTAAAACGGCGGTCGCCTTGTAGAATTTCACCGACTTGTTGACCACCGATACTTGAAGCGACTAAATTTTGTATTTCACGAACCGAAAGACCATATTGCGCTGCTAAAGAACGATTTACATCTATATTTAACAAAGGTAAACCTGAAGTCTGTTCTACTTTGACTGCGGTACTGCCACTGATTTTTTGCACAATCCTGGCAATTTTGGCAGCTTCATCGTTTAACACCTGCATATCATCGCCAAAAATTTTTATACCTATGTCACTGCGGACTCCAGAAATGAGCTCATTAAAACGCAATTCAATGGGTTGAGAAAATTCACTATTGTTGCCAGGCAAAGTCTCCAAAAAAGCTTCAATACGTGACCTTAAATCATCTAAGCTTTCTTTGGGATTCGGCCACTCTTGACGAGGTTTCAACATAATGAATCCATCTGAGATATTGGGTGGCATCACATCTGTCGCCACTTCAGCAGTACCAGTTCGTGCGAAAACATTTTTAATTTCTGGAAAATTTTGAAGCAAAAGTTTCTCAGTCATTTCCTGCATTCTTAACGATTCTTCTAAGCTGGTACTGGGTGAACGCATTTGTTGAATTGCAAAATCACCTTCGCTTAATTGCGGTGCGAATTCACTTCCTAAACGTGTCGCCAACAACCCTGTTAAAACTAAAATACTGACTGCGAGCGTTAACATGACCGTTCGATATAAATAAGTCATATCTAATGCTTTTAGATATTTTTCCTTCATCCATACCATCCAACGCCCTTCTTTCTCCTTCACTTCACCTGTTACAAATAAGGCTACCGCTGCAGGAACAAAAGTGATGGATAAAATGATCGCAGCAATAAGTGCTAATACTACGGTGAGTGCCATAGGGTGAAACATTTTTGCTTCAACACCACTCAACGCAAAAATGGGCAAGTACACCACTAAAATAATCGTTTGACCAAAAATTAAAGGACGGCGTGCTTGACGAGCAGCAAGGAATACTTCTTTGAAGCGCTCTGAACGGGTTAAAGGTCGTTTAAACTGTTCTTGGGCATGAGCTAATCGGCGAATACAGTTTTCGACAATTACCACCGCGCCATCTACAATAATTCCGAAATCTAGCGCACCTAAACTCATAAGGTTGGCACTAATTTTCTGCTGTGCCATACCTGATAATGTAAATAACATCGAAAGTGGAATCACGCATGCTGTAATTAAAGCTGCTCGAATATTTCCCAAGAAAATGAATAAAATCACAATCACCAAAATTGCACCTTCGACTAAGTTCTTTTGAACTGTCTTAATGGCTTTCTCGACTAAGGTGGTACGATCGTAAACAGTTTCTATTTTTACGCCTTGGGGCAGTGTGGTTTGGATTTCCTGAATTTTTTGATCAACCGCTTGTGCAACGCTACGGCTGTTTTCACCCATCATCATCATGGCGATGCCGAGTACGGTTTCTTCTCCATTATAGGTAGCTCCACCTGTTCTAAGATCATGTCCAATCGACACTGAAGCAATATCTGAAACACGGACAGGATTTCCATTTAAGGTAACCACCGTTGTATTTTCAATATCCTGTATCGTATTCAGTGTTCCAGGAACTCGTACTGTCAGTTGTTGACCTCCATCTTCAATAAATCCTGCTCCACGATTTTCATTGTTCTCAGTAAGAACTTGTTGAAGTTGCGTCAAACTGACTTGTAGTTGTTGCATACGATTCAAGTCTGGCGAAACAACATATGTTTTATTGAATCCTCCAATAGTATTCACCTCTGCAACGCCTTTTACCCGTTGCAATTGTGGACGCACAATCCAATCTTGAATTTCGCGTAAATCCATTGCTGTGTATGAAGAACCATCAGGTTTTTTAGCCTTTGGCTCAGCTTTTAGTACCCATTGATAAATTTCACCCAGCCCCGTAGATACTGGAGACATGGTAGGTGCGATATCATCAGGTAATTCGGATTGAACCTCTTGCACACGCTGATTAATTTGTTGACGTGCCCAGTAAATATCAGTGCTATCTTTGAAGACAATGGTGACCTGAGATAAACCATACCTAGAGATCGAACGGGTTAATTCAAGATCTGGTATCCCCGCCATGGCATTTTCAATTGGATACGTAATGCGTTGCTCAACTTCGAGCGCAGTAAATCCATTGGCTTGGGTATTAATTTGAACCTGTGTATTGGTAATGTCTGGAACTGCATCAATTGGCAATTTTTGATAACTATAAACTCCAACAGCAATCCAAGCACAGGCAAACAGCATGATCCAAATCGCATGTTGAATTGAAAACTGAATAATTCGCTCAAATAGCCCTTCAGCCTTCGGCATGTCATGATTAGTGCCCATGGTCAGCTTCTCCTTTTTCTAACTCCGATTTCAGTAAGAAGCTGCCTTGATTGACATATTTTTGCCCCGCTTGAAGACCAGACTTAATTTCTGCCCATTGACCATCTGAAGACATTTCACCTACTTCAATGGGTTGTGCTTTAAAGTGGAGTTTTCCATTTTTTTGTTCTGTAACAATAAATATTGCTGATTTACCTTCGATTTGTTGCACTGCATTTTTTGCAACGCGTAATACATTGGATGCATCGGGACTTTGAAGTTCAACATTTACCATCAAATTTGGTCTTAACTCACTTGCCTTTCCTTGAACTTTAGCGCGAACAATCAAGCGACCAGTCTGCGCATCTGCTTGCGACGTTAACGATTGCACAACTGCTGTATACGTCTGACCTGATTGTAAAGATTTGAATTGAATATTTTGTTGTGCACGAATTTGATTACTCGCATCTGCAGGTAACACAAATTCGAGCCATAAATCTTTTAATTGTTCGATGATGAAAATCTGATCTGCAAGTTGCACATTTTCACCTACCACGATGTCTTTTTGGCTGATCACGCCCGAGATAGGCGAACGAATGGTAAAACGCCCATTCGAACCTGCTGAAGCTCCCAAAGCTTGTAAACGTGCATTGGCACTTTGCACTGTGATTTGTGCTTGACGATATGCATTTTCAGCACGTTGCAAATCCTGTTTTGCGGAGATCCCCTGCGACCACATCCGTTGTTCACGTTGCAAATCTTGGCGTGCCAAATCTAAATTGGATTGCGCCATTCTCAAATTCGCTTGTTGGTCAATGAGCTCTGGGACACTTAATACTGCAAGTACTTGACCTTTAGTTACTTCTTGTCCCAGTGCTACATTCACTTGTTCAACATGACCAGCAAAATTAGGGGAAATATGCGCTTGTTGATCTGTATTTACCATCAATTTTGCAGGCAAGTTTGTGTATCGCGGAATTGCACCTAATTGAGCTGATTCTATTTTTATACTATGTTCGACTAGCTGTTTAGATGTGAGTTCAATCTCACCTTCTTCTGCATGATCAGCTTCTGCGCCATTCGACGTTTCAGCTTGCTCTTCACTCTCGACAATTGCTGTTTTGTTATTATCTTTGAAAACAATCCAAATCCCGATAACTACCGTCACCCCAATAATCAGGGCGATGAAGAATGCTTGGTTTATTTTTCCTTGTTGTATAGATCTCATTTTATTCTGCCCCTATATTGATGAAATTTTCTGACTGTGACACAGCCTCTTTGAGTAATTGGGTATAGGCATCCGAACGACTAATTTGTTCATAACTGGTACCAATACTTAATGCCTCAGCAGCAAGTGCGGTTTGCCATGCCTCTCTTAAGAGCTGAATTTGACTGAGCCGAATATTTTGTAATTGTGTCGTTGCTTGTTGCACCTCAGTGATTGAAAGTTTTCCATTTTTAAAACCGAGCAAAGAGCGCGTCTGTACTTTTTCAGACAAGCCTTTCTGTCTCAGTACAGCGTCATACTGTAGTTTTAAGCCTCGCACCTGATGAAATGAGTTTGCAATCTCTAAAATTTGTTGTTTGAGTTCTCTTTGTTGTTGACGCTCAAGTAGAGATTGCTGACGTTGGGCAAGCGGAATTTGGTATTGCTGACGATTAAAAATATTGAACGGAATATCTACACCCACAGATAAACTAGTATCGTTTGTCTCATTGGGCGCTTTTGTTCGCGTCATCCCTACATTCAAATTTGGATTTGGTTTTGCTTTTACTTTAAGTTGCTCAATTCGTTGATTAGCCTGTACAACATTGAGTGCATAAAGCTTTTCTAAATAACCTGCAGAAATATAATTTTGAACATTCTGTTCAACTTGGTCAGGCCAATAAATCCGATTTGAATCAACCTTCACCTCTGCTTCAGTTTCTCCCCAGAGATTAGAAAGATTACGTTTTGCAATTTCTTTATTTAAAATGGCTTGCTGATAATTGCGTTCATTTTCTGCCGCTTCAATCTGCGCTCGTTCATACTCAACCAAGGCTATGCTTCCTGCCTGATATCGTTTTTTAGCGCTGTCTAAAGTTTCACGACTGACTTGCAGTTGAGACTTTTGAATTTGTGCTTCAGATTGCGAAATTAAAAACTGTGACCAAGCATACTTCACGATTAATTGGCTTTGTGCTTCCCACAACTTTTCTTGCAATTCATTTTGTTGACCCGCCAAACGCGCTATATTTTTTTGAATCCGTCTTTGACCAAAAATGTCGATCGGCTGACTAATACCTAGACTTAACTCTTGATCTTGATTCGAGCCAAAGCCATCTCGAGACAGAGTGATGGTCGGGTTTTGCCAAAGTCCACTTTGCTTGACTGCAAGTTCTGACATTTGTTGTCGTTGCTGCCAAATCTGTTCTGATTGTTGATATCGAGACACTTGAACGAGTGCTTGTTCAAGCGAATTGACTGTCATTGCTTGAGCATTTGCACCCAAACTAAGCGAACCTAAAACCAGCCATAATCGAATGGAATGTTTTAATTTAAAAGACATGTGAATTTCCCACTAATTTAAAAATAAGTGGTGGGAAATTTTTAGGCTACCCCACCAATAGCGGGGTTAATTCAGGAGGCGGAGGGATTTTACCTAAATGAGGCGATTGATAGGCATTAATCCAAAGAAAGTGATTTTGGTAAATCTTTTCGATGTGTTGTGATGAAGGCAAATTCTCGTTTACAGCAAGAATAAACTGAGACATCGACGGCAGATGATCTTGATGATCCAAAACATCGATTTGCGCTTTTTCTTCTAGCGTCACGCTTTGATCATCACCAAGCACGAAGCCTTTTTCAATTTGGGACTTCGGACTTTGATTTGAAAGATCGGCTTGGCAAAGTACAGGTTGATGATGACCAAAGTGAAAACTTTGTGTCGATGTTGAGTCGCTTTCATGAACACAAAAAGCCGCCGCCACATTCCAAAGGCTTTGGAACATGAACATACATGCTAAGAATGTCACAAATTTAGCCGATCTCATTTAAGCAGGCTCTCATCTTTTCTATCTGCATTTAAAACGTGATAGTGATCACAATCAAGTGAAGAGTTGTAATTCTCCATCATATTTTGATGATCGAAACCTTGATATTGAAATAATGTACATAAGAAAAATGAATGAAAACTTAAAAATTTAGCGCTTTTAAAGCACGCTTCGAAAATGGTATCGATTTTGCTACCTAATCATACGAATTTTATTTTTTGTATTACTGAGGTGGCAACAATGAGCTATGTTGCACGAGAATTGAGTCAAAAGCATAAATTTTTGCTTGGTTTTGGATCGTTTTTAATTCCAATTTTAATCTGGTGTGCAGTAAGTTATTTGCCTTTTATTTGGCATCCCCAAGTTCAAATCACAGATTCTGGTAGCACATCATTTTTACAAGTCGATAGCCGTGTCAGTAGAGAAGTTTATTATGCTGAAGCGCAATCGGCAGTCGATCAAGGACTGCCACCACCTCGGGGAATTTTGGTCAATCCCATTTATCTACCCGCACCAGATGAAGTCGCTACAGCCTTAGTGACCACATTTACAACGTCACCCGCTCAAGCAAATGCACCATGGTTTCATGAAAGTTTATGGCACAGCATTAAATTGGTGTTTACCGCATTTTTTATTTCTTCTTTGATCGGTATTCCTTTGGGTATTCTTTGCGGTTTTTCTCATAAAATTTCTCAATTAACTGAACCTTTTGTAGAGTTCTTTCGCTATCTGCCTGCACCAGCCTTTGGCGCTCTTGCTGTTGCGATTTTGGGCATTAATGACGCACCTAAAATTGCCATTATTGTGATTGGGACCTTATTCCAACAAATTCTTATTATTGCCAATACCACCCGTCTGGTCGACCGCAGTCTTGTTGAAGCTGGATTCACCTTAGGAACCAATAAAATCAAAAGTTTATTATATGTGGTCATCCCTGCTGCACTCCCAGAAATTTATCGAAACCTTCGTGTACTTTTAGGTTGGGCTTGGACCTATTTAATCGTTGCAGAACTCATAGGAAGTACATCCGGTATCACGTGGTTCATCACTCAACAAGCTCGCTATCAAAACTTTGACAATGTTTTTGCCGCAATTTTGATTATCGGTTTGATTGGTCTGATTTGCGACGTGATTTTAATGAAACTTGGACAGCACTTATTTAAATGGAAAACGGGAGCTCGCTAATGTCTTCACTAATTCAACCCTCAGATTTTGATGCCCGCGCTTACTTTGACAAAATTTACGCTCGTCCCGTCATTTTAGAAGCGAAAAATCTCACCCAAAAGTTTAGCCACGGAAAAACTGAGCGCACCATTTTAAATGCTTTAGATTTAAAAATTCATAAACGTGAATTTATCTGTGTTATTGGTCCTTCAGGATGCGGTAAGTCTACCTTTAGCCGTATTGTGGCAGGTCTTGATCCATATACCAGTGGTGAATTACTGGTAGACGGTGAAACCATCACAGGACCGAGTCCAGAGCGTGGCATGGTTTTCCAAGGCTACACACTGTTTCCATGGAAAACGGTAAAAGAAACTGTCATGTTTGGTCCACTCATGCGAGGTGCCAGCAATGCTACAGCTGAGGCGCAAGCCCGTGAATGGATCAACATTATCGGACTTGAAAAATTTGAGCAGCAATACCCTCATGAACTTTCTGGAGGGATGAAACAACGCGTTGCCATCGCTCGCGCGCTCGTGAATCAGCCGAAAATTCTTTTGATGGATGAACCCTTTGGGGCTTTAGATCCTCATACGCGTCAAAAAATGCAAAAGCATCTGATCGATCTTTGGGCCAATATCGATATCACGATTATTTTTGTGACACACGATATGGACGAGGCGATTTTACTGGCCGATCGGATTGTGGCATTGAAGGCCAATCCTGGCGAAATTAAGGAAATCATTGAGGTTGATCTACCAAGACCACGTCAGCATGAATTGATGCTCACTGAAAAATTTAAATATTTAAGACAACGTGTAGATGCTTTGGTACATGCTGAAGAAGATGAACTTGATCCAGCACTCGCCGACTTACCTAAAATTCCAAGAATGACCAAGGTCAGTCATTCTAAATAAGGCGCTATATCCTGATCACACAAACGGTCAGGATAAAGCATGCAACATCAATCCTTTTGACCACACCATTTTAAATGCAGACTTGGATTAATCACGACTTCATTTCATCACGCTCAATTCGCCCATCTACCAATTGAATGGTTCGATCACATGTAGCGGATAATCGTGGATCATGGGTCACTAACAATACCGCACAATTTTGTTGCTCATTTACTTCACGAAACAGCTCAAAGACTTCGCTCGCTGTTTGACTGTCTAGATTACCTGTAGGTTCATCAGCGAGGAGTAAAGCAGGCTGAGTGATTAAAGCTCTGGCGATTGCGACACGTTGTTGCTGCCCACCAGAAAGTTGACTGGCTTTTCGTTGTGCAAATTGACTCAATCCTACCGCTTTTAACAAATCATGTGCCCGATCTAAAGCTTGCTGATTGGGTTTACCATGCACCAACATTAGAGGCATCAAAACATTCTCAATAACGGTGAACGCTTGAATCAAATGATGAAACTGAAACACAAATCCTATGCTCTTCCCACGCAATTCCGTTCTTTGTTGATCTTCCATTTGACTGGTTGGTTGACCAAGTAAATAAATTTCACCACTGGTGGGTTGATCGAGTAAACCTAAAATATTTAATAACGTACTTTTACCTGAACCTGAAGGTCCAATTAACGCAGCAAAATCTTGACGATGTATCGCAAAATCAATCCCATGCAGCACTTCAATTTCATTGGGTTGTCCAATGTTATAAGACTTTTTCAAAGCCTCTAAACGTAGTACTTCATCATGATTAGACATGACGGATTGCCTCCACAGGATCTAAACGCGCTGCACGACGGGCAGGAATCGCCGCTGCAATTAAACCGCTCAATGTTGCAAGTAATAAAGCGGATCCAATCAAATAAGGTGAAATTGGAATGTAGAATAACCCTGGGCCAAATTCATTAAATGACCAAACCAATGCATAACTGGTCAGGATTCCGACAATAGAACCAAGTAAGCCGAAAATCGCACCTTGAATGAGAAAGATTATCAAAATCTGTTCTCGGCTCGCACCTGTCGCACGCAAGATTCCGATCTCACGTGTACGCTGTACCACTGTAATGGAGAGTACGCTGGCGATCGCAAATGCAACAGATATTCCAACAAATATAATAATCATATTGGTTGAAAGACTTTGCGCTGAAATCGCATTCATCAATTGCGCATTACTTTCAATCCAACTTTCAGCTTTTAATCCAGTGAGACGATGAATTTGCGTTGCGACCTGATCTGCGGAGAAAATATCAGAAATACGAAGATCAATAATGGTAACCCCACCCGGCAAACCCAATAAAGACTGTGCCCGCTTTAGATCGATATACATATAGCGTGAGTCTAGTTCTTTGACCCCGAGTTCAAAAATACCCGTTACATTCATGACGGCGTTAATATCTTGACCGTTATCAACGCGAATTTTACTGCCTACGCGCACACCAAGGTCTTTGGCCAACTCACTTCCGATGAGTACATCATCTGCTTTTAAACGAAGCTGACCAGTTTTTAGATACTCTTGCAAAGGTACAATACGTTGATAACGTGGTAAATCAATCCCCATAATCGCAACTGACTGAATCGCTTCCCCCCGTTTTACCAGTGCAGGTCCTGAAATCATGGGGGAAACGGCATTGAGCGTCTTGATATTGTCTAGATTTTCAAGAACTTCTTGCCAGTTATTGATCGACTTAAGTCTTTGAGCCCTTTGATCTTCATGGATGATGTGTGCTACGCCCTCAGGCACTTTAACGACGCGATTGACCTCATCTGGTGCATGTAAACTAATATGTGCCTGAGTACCCAACGTACGCTCAATCAAATTGGACTGAAGCCCCTGAATTAATGCACTAATAAAGACAATAACGGCAACACCAATAGCAACACCACCAATAATCATCAGTGTTTGACTGCGACCCTCGCGTAAAAACCCAACAGCGATGAGCCAATTGGTCCATAAACGCTTTATCTTCAAAGTGCTTGTACCTGCTTAGTTCTGACACGCTGATCCGCTTTTACTTCATCAGGCTTTATTATGACCTGATCATTATGATCCAACCCTGATAAAACTTCAGTCATGGTGGTTCCACGCAACCCTAATTTTACAGATTGACGTTGGACCTTACCCTCTCTTATCACCATAACTTCAGCTTGCGTGGTTGAAGGGTCAATAAGCGCGTCATTGGCTATTACTTTGGTTTTATTTCGACGTGCTGTTTCGACATTCGCTGAGACTGTCATATCTTGCTTCAAAAAAATGGGTACAGAATTCACCGCCAATTTGACTTCAACCGTACCACGTTGAGGATCAATATTAGGTGCAATAAAGTTAACTTCAGCTGGAAATGCTTGCTCTGGATAAGCATCTGCAATCACTTCAGCTTTTTGACCTAATTTCAGATAAGGTAAATTTTGTTCATCCACCGCCACTTTAATTTGCGTTGGACTATCAACTGCGACTGTAAAGAGCACTTTTCCAGGTTGAATCGCATCCCCTTTTTCGACTTCACGCGTCAAGATCGTACCCGATACTTGTGCCCGAATTTCACTTTTTGCCAATTGGGCACGTAGCGCATTTAATCTTTCGCTTAAGGTTTTTTCTTCCACTTGACCTGGAGCAAGGCTTTGCGCCTTCAGTTTTGCCGCAGATAATTGATTTCTGGCTAAGCGTTCAGCTTCTAAAGCTTGTTCTTTTTCTTCAACAGAAAGCACTCCCGGTTCCGTTTGCTGACGACGTCTTGCTTCGCGACTGGCTTGTTGCAATTGGAATTCTGCCGTTTTCAATTCAACCTGCGCTTGTGGATAGCGAATTTTCTGCAATTCCTCTAGCGCAACTTCTGCTTCACGGACTTGTGCTTTTAAATCATCAGATTGAATAATTAACAGTACATCTCCTGCTGCTATTCGTTGACCTTCTTGCACGCGTCGCTCAATCACCACACCCGAAATTTCACTCCCAATTTCACTACGTGCTACATTTTCAGCACGACCTGAAGCGACCACTGTTTGAATCAGTGGTTTTTCTTCGATTAGGTAAGTTTCGACTACGGGACCTTGCCACCAACGGAAAATGAAATATATCCCACCAATCAAAATGAGCAGAATGAGAATCCACCATTTTCGTTGTTTTAAAATACGCAAAGCTTTATCTCCCAATAGGCCTACTTCGGTTTATATTGTCGAGTACAATAAGCTCTTAAAATATCTGGTGAGCGTTTGTGAAGATGCTTGGTATTTCGTCCCGCAACACGTTTACGCCACATTTCAAAACTACTTTTTTTTAATTGTTGTCGCATCAATCGAATAACTGCACTTTCGTTTAATCCGTATTCCAGCAGAATGGCTTCAAAGGGTGTCCGATCTTCCCACGCCATTTCAATAATTCTGGAAATATCAGCTGTTGTATACAACGCATATGATCCTTTTTCATTCGCATCAAACGTTGATGTTAAGCGTTCATTCGTGAAAAATATGTGATTTTTTGTTGATTTATAGACACTTCATACACGCTAACGCATTCATCGCATAAAACGATTGATTTTATAATTTTAATCCGTTTCCTAGTTTTTCCATTTCTATCTATTCTTAATACATACAAGGTAGGCAACTCTGTTGCTCTACCGACCAATCATTCAGTCCAACTTTGTGCCCAGTGCAAGCCCCTCTGCACTGGGCTTTTTTTTATTTAAATGATTCAACCAATTTTGGATAAATCAGCCCATCAATATCTAGTTTTACCGTATAAACTCCATTTTCAAGATTAAACTTATTGACATGATAAGTTGATCCATAAATAGAATCTAAAGTTGAGGAGCGTTTAAATACCTTTTGATTTGCCTCAAGATCCAACAAATGTGTGCCTTGAATAAATTGTTCATATTGCTCAGGTTCAACACCAACACGCTTAGACATAATCATCAAAGCATCGTTTCTCGTCTCAGGGTCTTGAATAAATTTGACGGTTCGATCCCATACTTGCAGCACTTTTTTCCACTCTGCTTGATGCCTAGATAAATGCGTCATATTTACCGTCAACGTATCATAGATCAATCCTGGTTTATCTTGAGAACTATAGATGATTTTGGACCCAGCTACGCTTTTTAAAGCTTGATTTGCTACAGGTTGCCATACAGCGATGGCATCCACATCTGGGCTGCTAAACACTTGGGGTAATTCGTTGGTTGCTGCATTAATCAGTTTAATTTCATTGGCTGATATATTTTGATCTGAAAGTGCGGTATTCAATAAATTATGATCGACCAGCCCTTTTTCGACTGCAATAGTTTTACCCTTAAGATCTGCCACACTATGAATGCCCTCTTTTGCAAGAATGACATCATTCCCTGATGAATAATCAGTTGCTAAAATCATAATGCCCCGCGTTCCACCTGATGCGATGACCAAATTATCCCCATGAGAAACAGAAACCGCATCCAATTGGTTTGCTGCAAAAGCATTCATAGAGGCTGAATAATCAAACCATTTAAACTCTACGTTTAATCCAGCTTCTTTAAACCATCCTTTCTCAATAGCAACTTGCCATGCCACCCATCCCGGCCAATCACTGTAACCAATACGAATCGGTTGCATTGATTTTTCGGCTTGAGTATGTTGACTTGGTTCTGGAATTTTTGCGGTTTTATCACAACCCACGAATAACAGTGCAGTTCCAATGACTCCCCAGACCATCGTTTTCATTGCACCACCTCACCAATGCTCGTGCACTTAAATTTAGTATTGGTAAAATTTGAGGCTTGAATATAATCACGCCATCCACCAAAGTGACTGATATCAAGTGCATCTGCTAAAGCATGTTTTTCACATATAAAGCCTTTCACCCATGTTCCATCAATGAGTTGTACATTGCCAATACCAAGTGGTGCTGGGACTTCAGCAACAATGTCACCGAACAATGCTCTTGGTACATCCCACACTTCCACTTCAATAGAATGACCTGATGTATCTCGTTGTAGCCCCGGCTTAGGTGGTTGAGTATTTTTTAAAGCAAATAGTTTGTAATACGGCGCAGTACGCGTTTTTTTTACCAAGGTGGCTTGTCTGCTCGTTAACTGAAAATTCAGCGGCATGCCTGTAAGATGTGCTCCCACCACTGCCAATTTAACGGTGTGCTCAGATCCTATTGATTTATGAATTTGATAGCCTTGCTTTGACGTTGCTAAATTTAATCCTGAAGTCGCTTGCCATTGCTGACCGAAGTGTGCCAAAGCTTGATCCATCCAAGCGCCAGCAATTAAGGTGATACCACTTGGCAAACCATCATCACGGATGACATTCGGAAGTGCCAATGCTGATAAATCAGCAAAATTAACAAAATTGGTATAAGCCCCCATATGCGAATTCTTTTGGATCGGATCTGCTTCAACATCTGCAATGCGATAAATCGAAGGAGCTGTTGGCACCATCAACGCATCATAATTTTCTAATTGAAGATTAATCTGTCTAGCCCATTCTGCACGCTGATACTCATCTTGCATCACGTCTACAGCATTGAATTGATCAGCTTGATCAATAATTTGCTTAATTACCGGATGACATTGCTCACGTCGAACTTTGTGTTCGACGGCATGCGTACGCTCCGCAACCCATGAGCGGTTATACAATGCGGCAGCCAATTGATTAAATACTGTGAAATCAATCTCTTCAACTTGAAATCCGAGCGATTTCATTCGAGTAATGGCTGTTTGAAATGCTTGCTCACTTTGAGTATCACCATAAAATTCTAAGTGATCTGGGATTGCAATCTTGCCCTTCGAAAATTGTGTCGGAACTGTTCTCGGATGCTGTCTTGAATAAGCATCGGTCGCATCATAACCTTGCATCAATTGCGCTACCGTCCAAGCATCCTCTACTTGAGTTGCAAAAATTGAGATCACATCAATACTTCGACATGCAGGGATTAAACCTGTGGCTGAAAACCAGCCTTTGGTTGGTTTGAGTCCGACAATATTATTGAAACCCGCGGGAACTCTGCCAGAACCCGCTGTATCAGTACCGAGGGCGAATGGTACATACCCATTTGCTACTGCAACCGCTGAGCCAGAGCTTGATCCACCGCTGATATAATCCGGATTGAAACTGTTTTTTACTGCCCCATAGGGTGAACGTACGCCAACCAATCCCGTGGCAAATTGATCTAGATTGGTCTTGCCCACCACGATTGCACCAGCAGATTTAAGCTTAGCCACTACGGTTGCATCTTGCGTTGCTAAATAAGCCGCATCTGGGCACGCCGCAGTGGTATAAAATCCAGCAACATCAATATTGTCTTTGACAGCAAATGGCACGCCATATAACGGAAGATCAGCGATATCCTGATGGACCAATGCATCAATCTGCGCCTGTATTTGCTCTGCACTGGCTATTGAAATCCAAGCGTGATCATCATTGCAGAGTTCAGCAACATAACGCTTTAAGTCATTCAACTGAATAGTTTGATTTGTATAAGCCTGTTGCCAATCTTGTATAGTCCATAATGTCTGCACGGCGGTGCTCCTTATACGTGTTCCGAATTTTGAGGAATAGGTGGCATGACTGCATCCATCAGCTCTAAATGCCCCTTAATTACCCCTTTTAATGCTTTAAATTGCTCACTGATGGCTTTTAGGTCACTGCTGACCCCTTGCATCAACATCACCTGCATGACTTTGTCATCATCTAATTGGATATGTAGTGAACTAATCACCTGAGTCAAAAACTGTTGCTGTAAATCAATAAGTTGTGTTCTTAATGGCTTTAAACTGACGTCATACAGTAAGGTTAAAGTACCGACCATGACCTCATTTCGGCTGACGAGGTCATTGATCAAATGGTGGTTAATCATGTCAACAATGGCTTGAGATCGGCTTTCATAATGTTGATCTACAATTTTTTGATCCATAGCCTGCAATGTATTTTCAGGTAAAGTGATGCTGATCCGCGCCAGCTTCTGTTTAGGCACGTTTGAGCTCCTTAGGTTTTTGAGATTGTTGTAGGTGTAAACCCGCACGGACGCTCATCAGTTCAATAAAGAATTGAAGGATGGGATGCTTCGATTGTTTGGATTGATTTGTCGTCATCTGCAGCACCTCTAGGTATTACAAAAAAAAGAATTGGTAATACTTGGTAAATGCAGAAAACGTGCCAAAACTTTTCTTGAGATATATAAAAGAGAGCTAGGAAAAAAGTCGTCGGAAAGATTCAAAAATGTGCATGAATCAAATTTGTGCACTTGATTTGTTCAATGTTCAGAAATGCAAAAAGACCGCCTTTCTGGAGATAGACGGTCAACTCGAATAGTTATTATTTTGTCTTCTTGTTCTAATGAAATACTTTACTGGATATCAGTGACGAACTCCTCACGCGGAATACGGAATTTCTTCAATCCAATTAACCAATCTTTTTCTGGATTACGGCGACCTAGTGCCAATAGCACCACCGACTTCAAGCCTTTTTCTTTTAAACCTAATAATTCATCCAAACCGTCTTTATCAAAACCTTCCATTGGCGTTGCATCTACACCTAACTCAGCTGCTGCCGCAATTGCCATACCAAAGCCAATATGTGCTTGTTTTGCAGTATGGTGGTATTGCTGCTCTTCAGTAAACGTCGAGAACAGGTTCTTTAAGTTTTGCACCACATCCATGGTCGTATCTAAAGGTAAATGACGCTCACGATTCATTGCGTTATAGCGTTCATCGATACGCTCGTCTGGAATCGTATCCCAAGCCGTAAATACCAAAAGATGCGATGACTGGGTAATTTGCGGTTGATTCAATGCAACTGGTGAAATTTTCTCTTTAAGTTCTTGGTTGCTGATCGAGATAATATGGAACGGTTGTAAGCCCGCTGAGGTCGGTGCTAAACGCGCAGCTTCAAGAATTTGATCGACTAATTCTTGCGGTAGTTTTTCACCAGTCATTTGTTTGGTTGCATAACGCCACTGTAAAGCTTCTAATAATTTCATGTATTTACCTATAATATTTAAATGTGAATATTTTTAATTCTTTAAGCGTATAAACTCGCCAACATTGATTTGAGTGATTGGCTTGGACGACCTAAAAGTTGTTCTAAATCTTGGCTTTGAACTTCATACTGTCGATGTTTAATATCTACGACTGTGCCATGTGTGAGATAGATCAGAAATTCGGGCAAACCGATTCTTTTTAACAACTGTTGATAGGCTTCTTCAGTGAGATCGTGATATTCCACTGGTATTGTTTTGAGTTGACTTAGCTCATCAGCAATATCTTGATAGCTATAAGTTTGGCTGCCGACTAACTCATAGACCTTATTCTCATGATCATTTTGAATTAAGGCATTTGCTATTGCTTCTCCTAACTCTGCTCTTAGCACATAAGGCACTTTTCCCGCTCCTCCAGAGAGCTGGATGCCTGTATCGATGACTCCTTCACCGATAATTTGTGGAATCGCTTCTGCATACATGGTGTTGCGTAGGAGTGTATATTTCAGTCCGCTTGCTTTGAGGTAATCTTCAGTTTGAAAATGACTGATCATCAAATCTTTCACCGCTGAATTTTCGATATTTTGAATGGACAAACCTGTGTAATACACATGTTGAACACCTGCTTCACGCGCAGCATCGATGACATTCTTATGTTGTTCAAAGCGATTCATTTCCATCGTTGAAATGAGAAGTAACTTGTCGATACCATGAAAGGCTTTGATCAAACTTTCAGGTTGATTGAAATCTCCTTCACGGACTTCAATATGTTCACTGACATAAGGTTTGGCTTTTTCTAAGTTTCTCGCCAATACAGCAAATTCATTGTTTTGTAGCTGTTGCTTTAATTGTTGCACTACACTTCGCCCTAAATGGCCAGTAGCACCAGTAACTAAAATCATTCAATAACCTTGGATTATTTTTGCAATGATATAATTTATAGGCGAGTTAAAAAATGAGATCACTATACTGTTGTATAGTGAATTTAGGATTTCATTTGATTAAATTTTATGACGAGATGGGAGGATAGATGGCTGATTTTATGAAAGAGAATGCTGAAACATTAAGCGAGGATGACCAATGTAATTTGATGTTTATTGTGGCACTTAAAAATGCCATGAACGTCATTAATGGCAAATGGAAACTTGCGATTGTTGCAACCATGATTAAACAGCCACGCCGTTTTAATGAGATTGAACGTCTGCTGCAAGGCATTACACCCAGAATGATTTCTAAAGAGCTCAAAGAACTTGAATTGAACAATGTTGTTGAAAAAATTGAGTCTCTTGATGAAACCACGGGTAAAACGACCTCAATGTATGATCTGACGTCATCAGGTCGTGGATTAGAAAAGTTGATGGTGCAAATGGCGGTTTGGGGACAAGAGCATAAAGAGAGTTTGAAGTAATTATATTTTTTTATTGATCGAATCAAGGCGGTCTAAGTCTAAGACCAGTACCACAATTTTTGCATCAATAACTTGATAAACCAAACAATTATCTGCTGATCATAGTTTTACTTTATACAAATCGACTGATTCACTGAATTTTTCTTGGGATTTTGGGACTGTCTAAAATTGTCTCGAGCTTACGAATAAGCTGTTCTGCAATTTGTGGATTAAGTTCATCGAACTTTTTAGAGACCTTTTATTAGATCATTAACTGGTAAAATAAAATTTATCTTTTAATATATAAAACAAAATGTTATCTTAAATTTGATTTTTTTTAATCTAAAAATCCTAACAAAAGTATTTTATTATTATGAAATTAATAGCAATTAAATTAGAAAATTTTAGGGGTTATCAAGGTGTAAATCTGATAAATATTGATTCTAAATTAACAGGAATCATTGGGAAAAATGATGCGGGTAAATCGACTATTTTAGAAGCACTAGATATTTTCTTTGAGAACTCTTCTTTGGATAAGAGTGATAAATGTGTCAATTCTACCGAAGATGATAATGTTTCAATAACATGTATTTTTGATGATAATCCAACCTCTATAATACTTGATGCTACATCTGTCACAACTTTACAAGATGAACATTTACTAAATTTAGATGGATACTTAGAAATAAAAAAAACTTTTCGTATAAGCCAGAAAGTATCAACTGACTTATGTCTGATTGCCAACTATCCAAATAATAGTGGCTTAGATAATTTGATAATTTTGAAAAATGCAGAGTTAAAAGCATTGCTTAAGGTAAAAAATCTAGATATATCCCAAGTTCAAGACCAAAGATCTAATACCTCCTTAAGACAATATTTATTCCAATCAGAACATCTTACCTTTCAGCTTAAAGAAATTCCATTAAATAAAGAAGATGCAAAAAATGTTTGGGATGCCCTAAAAAACTTCTTACCTATTTATGCTTTATTCAAATCAGACCGCAATAGTAGTGACCAAGATAGTGAAGTCCAAGATCCAATGAAACTGGCAATTCGACATGCATTATCTGAAATTCAACCACAATTACAAGCTATTCAGGAGCATATCAAAACAAAAGTTGAAGATGTTGCGGGAAGAACTTTGGAAAAACTATCAGAAATGGATTCAGCATTAGCGAGAGATTTGATTCCAGATTTTTCAAAAGAACCTAAATGGGAGTCTATTTTTTCAATGGCTTTAGCCTCTGAACAAGGTATTCCTGTCAATAAAAGAGGAAGCGGAGTAAGAAGATTAATTCTCCTAAACTTTTTTAGAGCCGAAGCAGAGAAAAAATTTCGAGAGGCAGATGGTCGCTCAATTATTTATGCTATTGAAGAACCTGAAACCTCACAACATCCAGATTATCAGGAGATGCTAATAAAAGCTCTTCTAGATTTATCCATATTGCCCAAAACTCAAATATTAGTAACTACTCATACCCCAGCCTTAGCAGGCTTGATGCCTCTAACCAGTTTAAGATACATAACTAAAGATGAGGAAAATCAACATGTAATTGCTCATGCTGATCGCAATGATATTTTAAAATCAATCAGTGAAGATTTAGGTATCCATCCTTTTGGTAATATTTCTAATCCTCAATGTCGAGGATATATCTTTGTTGAGGGTGTATCTGATGTAGTGTTTTTAAAACACATATTTGCAAAATATGCAGAAAGTCGATTAATTCAAAAAGATTATATCGCTGAATTAGATGTACAACTTTTAATAAGTGGTGGTAGTGATAATTTAAAACATTGGGTTAATTATAAGTTAATTGAATCACTTCAAAAACCTTGGGCTGTCTTTTTTGATTCAGATGATGATGGTCAAAACTGTCAAAAACATCAACAAAATTTAGCTATAAAAGCAAAATACCCTAATATAATTTTTCATTTAACACGTAAAAGAGAATGTGAAAACTACTTGCATCCAAACCTGATACTTAGATTAACTAACAATGAAGTCAATCACTTACCTGATGACTTTTCTGATCAAAAGATAATATTACAACCATTATTGTTACCATTTAAGACTGTTAAACAAACTAATATGATTGAAAAACTATGGCATTTAACAACATGCGATGAAATTATAGAAAGCTGTACAGATGCACAGGGAAATAATGAATTCCTTCAATTCATTAATAGAATTGAGGAAAAGTTTGGTTTAATTGAACCAGAAAAAAAGACCGCCTAAGCGGTCTTTTTTTATATCGCACTTATCAAGCCACAGGCGCCAACGTAAACAACACCTGCCCCGTTTTCACCGTTTGCCCTTTTTCAATGCTAATCGCTTCAACCTTCATACGCTCAGGCGCAATAATTGGAATCTCAATTTTCATCGCTTCAATCACGGCAAGCGTAGCGCCTTCTTCCACAATATCGCCTGACTGACATTCAATTTTCCAAATTGAACCCGGCATATGCGATTCCACCGCACAGCCCCCTTCAGGTACTTCAACCCCTTCACCATCATCGACTGCATCCAGGCTTTCAGAGACATATTCTGCAAGTCCTGCTTCATGCCAGCGACGACGTTCAGCATCAAAGTTGGCTTGTTGCACAGCCTTAAATGCTGAAATGGAGGCTTGGTTTTCCGTTAAGAAATCGTTGTACTCTTTTAAGTTTAATACGCCTTCTTCAATACGCAGTTTTAAGCGACCAGCTTTAAAGTCCTCACGCATCTGCATAAGTTCTTCTTCAGACACTTCATAGAATTTAATTTGGTCAAAGAAACGCAGTAACCACGGCTTGCCTTGCTCAAAGTCGGCGTTTTTACGGTAGCGTGACCACATTTGCGTGGTACGACCGACAAACTGATAGCCCCCCGGACCTTCCATGCCATAGACACACATATAGGCACCGCCAATCCCTACAGCATTTTCAGGGGTCCACGTCCGTGCTGGGTTATATTTGGTCGTCACCAAACGCTGACGCGGATCAAGTGGTGTTGCGACAGGTGCACCCAAATACACATCGCCCAAGCCCATGACCAAATAACTTGCGTCATACACCACATCTTTCACAGCTTGTTTATCTTTTAAGCCATTAATACGACGGATAAATTCGATATTGTCTGGACACCATGGTGCATCTGGACGCACGGTTTGCATATAGCGTTCGGTCGCAAGTTGGGTCTGTGAATCTTCCCAAGCGAGTGGTAAATACACAGTACGGGATGGTACCTGCATCTCTGTGACATCTGGCAATTCAGCTTCTGCCACTTGCAACAATCGCAGTAAATCCAATTGATCGAGCTTGATCGAATCAAAGTGAATTTGTAACGAACGAATACCCGGTGTCAGGTCGATAATGCCGGCAATATTTTGCTTTTGAACCCATTGCATCAGCGCATGAATACGGAAACGTAAGTTCAGATCCAGTACCAACTCGCCATATTCCACCAACATGTAATTATTGCCAGCAGGACGATACACCACATCAGGTGCACCATTTTCACCTTTTAAGGTATCAAGCACAGCGTTTTTCAGTGTAGATAGCTCAGGATAGAACGACTCATCAAATGCCACCGCTTCTGTATCTGATGCTTCTAGTTGTGCATGATATTTTTCATTCAAAAGTTTGGCTTGGTGATAGCTCACAGGCACAAATTTGACTTTATCACCGGCTTTGAGCTGTCCCAATTTCCACAGCTCAGAATGAATCACCACCGCAGGACAGACAAAACCACCGAGACTTGGACCATCTGGACCAAGAATAATTGGCATATCACCGGTGAAATCAATCGCACCAATGGCATAGGCATTGTCATGAATGTTGGATGGATGCAGACCTGCTTCACCACCGTCGATACGCGCCCATTCAGGTTTTGGACCAATTAAACGGATACCGGTCCGGCTTGAGTTAAAGTGAATCTCAAAGGTATTGGCAAAGAAGGTATCAATGTCATTTTTGGTGAAGAAATCAGGCGCACCATGCGGGCCATACATCACCGCAATTTCCCATTCATGACTAAATGATGGGATTTGCTCAGGTGCAAGGCTTTTCACTTCATCACTTGTGAATGCAGTAATCGGCAACATATCGCCAATCAGTAAGTTACGCCCTGTATGACCGCCAAACTGACCTAAGGTAAAGGTCGCTTGTGAGCCCAAGTATTCAGGTACATTCAAACCGCCTTTAATACCAATATAGGTACGGCAACCTGTGCCGATTTTACCACATTTGAGAATCTGACCTTTACGCACATTCACGGTTTGCCACATCGGAACTTGAACGCCATCTAGTGTCGATGGCATATCACCACCGGCAAGCACGATTTGGCTGTCACAATGGAATTTTAAAGTTGGTCCTTGTAGCGTACATTCTAAACCTGCGGTATTAAATGGATTGCCAAGCAGTTGGTTTGCTACATTTAAAGACAATGGATCAATCGCACCTGATGGCGGAACACCGACATCCCAATAACCCAAACGACCTGTAACATCTTGCACAGCAGTTTGAATACCAGCTTGAAGCACTTCAATCTTTTGCGTTTTCCACTCAAATGTATTTAAAAAACGTGTGGTTTGTGTGCCTGCTTTAAAGACTTCACCATCCACAATGTTTTGTAGATATTCAAGATTGGTTTCGATCCCTGCCACTTGAGTTTTAGCAAGCGTATCTGTCATGGCTTGAATTGCTGATTCACGGTTATCTGCTGTCACAATGATTTTAGCAATCATTGGATCATAGAAAGATGAGACATTTGAGCCAGTTTCTACCCAAGTTTCATTACGAGCATTGTCATCAAACGCCACATGCGTTAACAGCCCTGCACTTGGTTGGAAATTTTTAATCGGATCTTCGGCATATAAACGTACTTGAATCGAATGACCTTTAGACTCCAAAGCTGATGTCGGTGCAACCCAATCACCACTGCCTAATGTCACCATCCATTCTACCAAATCGACACCAAACACTTGCTCCGTCACGCCGTGTTCAACTTGTAAACGGGTATTTACTTCTAAGAAATAGAATTCTTGCGTGTCGGTATCCATGACAAATTCGACTGTACCTGCCGAACGGTAATTCACCGATTGCATGAGTTGAATCGCAACAGTTTGAATATATTCACGTTGCACATCATTCAAATGTGGTGCAGGTGTCTCCTCAATCACTTTTTGGTTACGACGTTGCACCGAACAATCACGCTCACCTAAAGCTAAAACGAGACCCTTACCATCACCAAAAATTTGCACTTCGATGTGACGGGCATTTTGCACGAATTTTTCTAAGTACAAACCAGCATCTTTAAAGTTGGCTTGTGCAAGATAAGATACGGTTGCATAGGCATCTTTAAGCTCTTCTTCGTTCCACACCAAACGCATGCCGATACCACCACCGCCTGCGGTACTTTTCAGCATCACAGGATAACCAATGCGTGATGCTTCTTTTAGTGCTTCAGCTTCATCGGCAAGCAATTGACTACCCGGTAGTAAAGGTACATTGGCCTGAATCGCAAGTTCACGCGCGGTATGTTTTAAACCAAACGATTTCATTTGGCTTGAGTTTGGCCCTAAAAACACAATGCCTTGCGCTTCACATAGGTCACAAAATTCTGCATTTTCAGATAAAAAACCATAACCGGGATGAATCGCTTGTGCGCCTGTTTGTTTAGCGACTTCTAAAATTTTATCGACATTTAAATAGCTTTGGCTTGCAGGTGAATCACCAATAAACACTGCTTCATCCGCTAAAGTCACATGCAGTGAGTCACGATCTGCTTCTGAATACACCGCAACAGATTGAATACCTAATTTTTTAAGGGTACGGATCACACGGCAAGCAATTGCCCCACGGTTGGCGATTAATACTTTATTAAACATGGCTTATTCCTCGCCTTCACGTACGATCAATTGAATTTTGGTTGGGTTATAGGCATTGCATGGGTTATTCAGTTGTGGGCAGTTCGAGATCAATACGATTAAATCCATCTCCGCTTTCACCTCCACATATTTCCCCGGTGCCGAGATGCCATCATCAAATTTAAGATGACCTTCCGCAGTCACAGGTACATTCATAAAGAAGTTAATGTTTGGCCCAATATGGCGCACGTTTAAACCATGCTTTTTGGCAATTTCATGTTGTGATAAAGCAATCATGAAATTGTTACGGCAACTGTGCATCGGGAACTTATCGTGTGCGTAACGGACAGTATTGCTCTCACATGAACATGCACCACCTAAAGTGTCGTGACGACCACAGTTATCATCATTAATGGTGGCAATTTTATTACCGAAGTTGGTATATAAGGTCGTGCCTTTTTCTAAGTAAATTTGTTGGTTGATGGCTAAAGTATCGGTTGCACTATAACGCTCTTCAGGGTTAGACGCCGAGATAAAAAGCGTATCGACCGCTTGATTTCCTTCAAGATCAACAATACGGAAATATTGCCCTTTTTTGACTTCGCACATCCATGCTTCACCGGCAGGACAGACTTCGCTTAAAACTGATTTTTCTAAATTTACAAGTGCAGTCATGATCATTCCCCAATTAAGCGCTTAATGCGTAGTAACGATTGTTGTTTTGGAATGCACGCTGATTTTGCGGGCATGAATCACGACATACATCGGTATCAAGTAAAGGAAGTGCTTTAAACAATGAAAGCTGAACATCGGCAGGCGCATATTCCGTGCTGTTATCTAAAGCATGCGGTGCGGATGATAAGAACACCAAGCAATCCATTTCAAAGCGCAGTTCAATCACTTGATTCGTATTGTCAGATGCTACATAGCTGAGATTGCCATGGTCATCCGGTTGAACTTTAGAAAACAGATTTAAGGTACTGCTCAGGTCTGTTGCCGATAAACCAAACTTGGTCATTTCAAGCAATAACGAATCTTTGCCGTTACGGTACATGTCATTACGCGCATCTTGAAAGGTTTGCGTGCCAAATTGTTGTTCGATTTGTTGTGCGGTACTTGGTGCACAAAACGCATCATTCCAACCGTGGTCATCTTTGACAATGGAAACCATCGCGCGACCAAGATCAGATGCAAGGATATGTCCTGTGCTTAAAAATGCCGTATGTTGCCCTTTTAAGCTGTCTGGCATGTTATAGCGTTCGAGTTTGTCTTCGCTATTGACGCAGTACAATGCCACATTGGCATTTTTGCCTAAGGATTTAAGTTGTAATACTGCGCCACGCTGAATACGTGCTGACCAGTGATGTCCACCCGGTAAACGTTCCGTCCACAGGACTTGATCTTCGTGATAAGTTATTGTGCTCATATGCATCCATCCCAATCTTCTACGGTTTACCTCCCGGGCTTTTATCCCTCCGTGTAGCTTGAGCTTGCAACTTAAGCCGTGAACTCTCGGTCGCAGACATACATGATTGTTCATGTATCGGAACCCTAGATCACTTTATGATTGAATAGATAGATGCAAAGGCTGTGCCAAAGTAATACTTTTTTGTGTTTTAGTATTACTATCGCTTGATATACAACATTACTCTTAGAGCTGATTGTATTGAACGCAACTTAATTCAAGTAAACCTGATGAATCAGTCGGAGTAAAGAATACGCGGTAAGCACCGAAATTAACCTGCGTGCAATTTTCTTGTTCAAAAAAAAAGCTTACACGTGATTCTATTTTGTTTGTTATGAGCGGTTATTTTCTGATTGCTTAAGTAGGTTTAGACTCTGGTTGATATCACGCACAGTGATTAACTTAAAAATCATAACTAAGCTTCCAAGTGCTACGAACAAAAGAAATACAAGTAAAATGATTAAAGTCATCCCTGTGTTTAATGCGCTATCTGAGGTATAACGAGCTAAAAACCAAGTAAAATTTGAAAATATAAAAAAAGCTAAAGAACCGGTGACGGTATATAAGGCACCATACGCTAACCCTTTAAAGACTAATTCCCGTTCTGAATAAATACATTGAATTTCTCCATTTTCAACTTTAAAAAATTTCCATGTAGTGCGAAGGGACTTCACTAAGTAAAAATAGTAATCTGCATATTTGCGTATAAGTATATCGGTTAAGAATGAAGGAATCTCAACACCGCCATTGAGTTGATCACTGGCAATTTTCTTCAAAAAAGGATCTATTGTTTTATTCGGGCTTACAGAGATAAATTCTCGAATGTAAAAAGATGCAGCCTCATATAAATTTTTATTTTCATTAAAACTTTTCAGACTCACAAAATACGTTTTTCGACCGTAAAAGACAGCGACGATACCTATAAGCGTCGTACAAATAATCGAAAATAAGCTGAGATAGTCTGAAACTGAAAATGAAGGTATGAGTTGTATCATGGATATAATCTTAAATTTATAATGTATTGAGTTTTATAATTAAAAAAACCACTTAGATAAATGACCAAAATAGTGGACAATGGACTGAGATCAAATCGTTTACTTTCTACAAACAGATGATGAGTCCAATGTCTCGATGTCAGACATCACTCTTAGTTAAAAAAGTATAATCAAAAGCAAAAAATTCGTCTTCATACAAATAATGGCGACTATCTACTTTTCATCTTAATTTCGCTCATTATTTATATGAAGATTCATTCGAGGTTCAATCTTTACTCTATTCAGTACGATTAAACTTTCTTACATGTAATAGAGTTTTCTTGATTCTGAAAATTTAGCTAATTTTTTTATAAATGAATCGAAATAATCTTTTTCCTTATCTTCAGTTCGAAAACCTGCATATAAAGTACGCCTTAACCCCTCTGGTGCAACGCAATCTAGGCGACGTGAAGTGACCCACCCTTTGATTTCATATTCGTTTACCACCCAATCTGGTAAAGCTGCGATTCCACGCCCACTTGCGACTAACTGAATCAGCATCTGGGTCAGATCTGTGGTTCGAATATTTTTTGGAAGAATATTTGCAGGAATGAACAACTTCGACATGATATCTAAACGATGTTTGTCTACTGGAAATGTAATCAGCGTTTCTTCAGCTAAATCTTGAACAGTAATGTTTTTTGCACGTACCAAAGGATGTGTTGTAGATAAAACAAGTCGTGATTCATATTCAAATACTGGGAAATATTCAACTCCTTTTAATGCAATTGGGTCTGCAGTAATCAACAAATCAAATTCGCCATTTTGTAGCAATTCATGAGGATTTGCTTCAAACCCTGATGCAAAATCTAAATCAACATCAGGATATTGGTTTCGATACTGATTTAATATCGGCATGAGCCAATCAAAACAACTATGGCATTCTGAAGAAAATGTAATTCTACCAGTTTGCCCATGGATAATACGCGTGATATCGCTTTGAGCAATCTGAACTTGCGGTAAAATTTCATCCGCTAACTGCAACAGTCTTAAACCAACATTAGAAAAAGTAATTGGCCTCGTCTTGCGGTTGACGACTTCAACCCCCATCCACTGATCAAGCTCACGTAACTGATGAGATACGGCTGAAGGTGTAATGCAGAGATCACTCGCTGCAGCGACTAAAGAGCCATGCTCTCTCAAAGCCAATAGCATTTTCAAATGTTTTAGTTCGATCATATGGGAAAAAACTCAAATCATGATCCCTCTAGGGACATATTAAAATCTTCGCTTTAGCCCACATTAAGTGAGCTATCTAGGCTGATAAGACATTTGGGTGAAATTAAATCAATCCTTTTACAAGGAAGATACTTCCTATGATAACCAACAAGACAGCGAAACATTTCTTTAACATTGCTGGCGATAAGGCATGTGCAGTTTTGGCACCAAATTTTGCTGTTATAAAACTCATCACACTAATGCCAACGAAAGCATAAATATGAACATACCCGATGGTATTCGGCACATTGATCTCAGCAGTCATACCAAAAACCATAAACCCTATAGCACCAGCTAGAGCTATTGGTAATCCACAAGCAGCAGATGTACCGACAGACTTTTGCATCACCACCCCATAACGATTCAGATATGGAACGGTCAGACTACCACCACCAATCCCAAAGAGTGCCGATGCAATCCCAATGACACTACCTGCTGCAACTTGCTGACTTGATGAAGGAAGAGCCATTGTTGAATTAACTGCTTTGTTCGCGCCTGTAAACATAGTATACGCCACCCAAATCAAAAATAAGCCGACCATGATTTGAAGATGTAATCCCGGTAACAAACCAGCAATTCCAGCACCTGCAAAACAGCCGATGGCCATGGGTGGAGCTAAATTTTTAAATACAGGCCATAGCACAGCACCATTTTTATGGTGTGCCATTAATGAGCTAATCGAAGTGACAACGATTGTTGCTAAAGATGTTCCTAGTGCCAGATGCATAATGACATCAGGATCATAACCCATTTGGGTAAAGACAATAAAAAGTAGTGGCACAATAATCGTACCACCGCCTACACCAAACAGCCCAGCCGCAAAACCAGCAAATGCACCGATGATTAAAAAGGTTATAAGTTCCACAATAGACTAACTTTTAAAAAGATGAAGGGATTAAGGGGTTGAGTTAAGCGTGTTCCAACTGACCCACTTGATGATAAGCACGGTTAAAGTACACCAAACTTTCTTCTTGATTACTTTGCTTTACTGCAGTCACACGGCATAAAAAAATACTATGTGTACCGACTTGTTGAATATTCTCAATCTCGCAATCAAAACTGACTAAAGCATCTTCTAAAATCGGCGACCCAGTTTTTAAATCAATCCAATCACCTAGTCTGAAGCGATCTTCTGAGCTGAGCTTGCTTGAAGCAAAAGCATTCGAAAGCTGTTCATGCTGAGTACTCAGTACGTTTACAGCCAAGACTTTATTTTCAACAAAATGTGCATGTGAACGAGAGAACTGATTCATACAGACTAATAGTGTTGGCGGAGTATCTGTGACACTACATACCGCAGATGCAGTAAAGCCATGCATCCCTGCTTCGCCTGTGGTTGTAATCACATTTACCGCAGTTGTAAGTAAAGACATTGCATTTCTAAAGTCTGTTGCTTCAATCATCTCTTTCATCTCAAATATACATATGACGTGTCGTCCATTAGACAGAACAAATGATCTTGCGACGATTTGCCCTGATTAATACAAGACTACGTTTGATTAAGCTTCTAGCTCTTTACGGACAATGGCAGCTCCAGCACTTAAAGCCTCAAGCTTGCCACGTGCCACTTGACGAGAGAGCGGCGTCATACCACAGTTCGTTGATGGATAAAGCTTATCCGCGTCCACAAATTGCAAAGCTTTACGCAAGGTATTCGCGACTTCCTCTGCGGTTTCAACTTGATTAGTTGCCACATCAATTGCACCGACCATAACTTTCTTACCACGAATCAATTCAATCAAATCCATTGGCACACGTGAGTTTTGACATTCAAGCGAAATAATATCGAGCTTAGATTGTTGTAGCTTCGGAAATGACTCTTCGTATTGGCGCCATTCATTACCCAAAGTTTGTTTCCAATCGGTATTGGCTTTAATACCGTAACCGTAGCAAATATGAACCGCAGTTTCACATTTTAAACCTTTAAGTGCACGCTCTAGGGTTGGTACCCCCCAATCATTTACTTCATCGAAAAATACGTTAAACGCCGGTTCATCGAATTGGATAATATCCACGCCTGCTGCTTCAAGCTCTAAAGCTTCTTGGTTTAAAATTTTGGCAAATTCCCAAGCCAATTTTTCACGGCTCTTGTAGTGACCATCAAATAAAGTATCAATCATGGTCATTGGACCAGGCAACGCCCATTTAATTGGCTGATTGGTTTGGCTACGCAAGAATTTCGCATCTTCAACAAATACCGCTTGTTTACGAGAAACTTCGCCCACAACAGAAGGTACACTTGCATCATAACGATTACGAATACGCATGGTTTCACGCTTTTCGAAATCCACACCTTCAAGATGCTCAATAAATGTAGTGACGAAGTGCTGACGGGTTTGTTCACCATCACTCACTATATCAATACCAGCAGTGACTTGCTCATGTAATGATAATTTCAATGCATCACGTTTTGCCTCAAGAAGCTCTTCCCCTTCGAGTTTCCATGCAGACCATAGTTTTTCAGGCTCAGCTAACCAAGATGGTTTCGGTAAACTACCCGCAGTTGAAGTTGGGAGTAATAATTTCGGTGGTGTAAGTGCCATGTCTAATCTTCTTTCTCTAAATTCGTGAATCTGTATATCAATTGGATGTTTTAAGCAGCTGTTTCGACTTCGAAATTTTCAGCCCATTCATTTAAAATGTCTTGATAAGGCTTAATGAAATTTTCTTCTGTCCATTTACCTTGTTTGACTGCTAACTCAGCACGTTCTACACGGTCATACACCACACGTGTAAGTGAATAATCGCCATAGCTTAGACTTGGTTGATACACCACACCTGCAGGAGAGTTGGTGTTGTAGATTTCAGGTCGATAGATGCGTTGGAAACTTTCCATGGTCGCAATAGCACTGATCAATTCAAAATCAGTGTAGTCTCGGACTAAATCGCCAGCAAAATAGAATGCGAGTGGTGCGTTACCACCTACAGGTTTGAAATAACGTACACGTAAGCCCATTTTGGCAAAATATTCATCGGTACGTGAATATTCATCATTTTTGTATTCCACACCCAAAATAGGATGTACGTTGGTGGTACGGTAATAGGTTTTAGAGGTTGAAACACTTAAGCAAATTACTGGTTCTTTGTTGAATTCTGCTTTAAATACTGCTGAATTCACCAGATGTTTATACAATTTGCCATGTAGATTACCAAAATCTTCAGGTTTTTCACCCACGCCACAACCCAACTGAGTCAATACTACACTGAAGTCATAATCACGTACATAAGATGAGAAGCTATTGCCAATCATACCTTCAATACGTTCACCTGTTTGGTGGTCAATCACCACACTTTTCAGTGTTTCAATAAATGGGAAAGTTTGTCCATTGCCTTCGATATCAATTTCTGCAGAAATGATGTCGATCTCAAGTGAATAGCGATCACCTTTAGGATTATCGACAGTCGCCAAGCTATTAAAACGGTTGTTGATCATCGCAAGTGTACGACGCAGATTTTCCTGACGACTTTCACCACGAGCCAAATTAGCAAAGTTTGTAGTCAAACGTGTACTTTCTGCTGGCGTATAGTTTTCATCAAAACGGATACGTTTAATTGAACACTCAAATGCTGTACTCATGGAGATTGCCACCTAAAATTTTATAAAAAACTAAATTTCTGAATGGCTGTATTTAAACGTGAATAATAAAGTGAGTAAAACGATATAAATTCAGCTTAAGATGAGAATCCCTCATGTTAAAGCATATTCGCTATTTCAAAGCGATTTAGAATAGATGAGCTAACTTATCCATGCAGTTAATGAGTAGATCACTGGTTTACGGATGCGATTCCGTTCACTCAAATGGTGCTCAAGTGAATTTATCTCAACCTAACCTTAGAAAATATCAGCTTATTAGAGGTTTAATTATCAACTCAATCTTTAAAATATAGGGTTTAAATTTAAACCTATATAACCATGTCAAACAAACTTGAACGTCAAAAACTGTCTCTCCCAGCAGGTCACGACAAACTTCTACTTCATTCCTGCTGTGCACCATGCTCGGGTGAAGTGATGGAAACCCAGATTGAATCAGGCATCAACTTTTCGATCTTTTTTTATAACCCCAATATTCATCCTGTCAAAGAATATGAAATTCGTAAAGAAGAAAATATTCGCTTTGCCGAAAAACATAACATTCCTTTTATCGACTGTGATTACGATACAGACAATTGGTTTGCACGCGCCAAAGGTATGGAAAATGAACCTGAAAAAGGCATTCGTTGTACTATGTGTTTTGACATGCGTTTTGAACGTACAGCTTTATATGCAGCTGAAAATGGCTTCAGTCTAATAAGTAGTTCGCTTGGTATTTCCCGTTGGAAAGATATGAAGCAAATCAACGACTGTGGTCATCGTTCAGCTTCACATTATGAAGGGATAACTTATTGGGATTACAACTGGCGTAAGAATGGTGGTGCTGTGCGTATGCTCGAAATCAGCAAAAAAGAGGAGTTTTACCAACAGGAATATTGTGGTTGCGTCTATTCCTTACGTGATACTAATCGTTGGCGTATGAGCCAAGGGCGTGATCGCATCAAAATAGGTGTGAAATTCTATTCAAATGCTCTGGATGATCTAGACTGATTACTTCAGTATTTAGCTATAATCTATATAAATAATTAAGCTTATGGCTAAATTTCAAAATCGTTGACCAGATTTTATAGTTCTTAACATATGAATGGTATTGTAAGTTTTTAACCACTCACGTTTAATCACGTCGAAACCTTGTAAACGCCAAAATTGCTCCGCTGCAGGTAAAAAGGGATGTGTATGCAAATACAAGGTTTCTATGCCGTGTTGCTCGGCATGTGTAAATAATAACTGACACAGTTGCGTGGCAATGCCTTGTCGACGATATTCAGGCAGTACAAAAAGTTTGACCACCTCAACAGCACCTTCAGCAATATCCAAATCAAAACGTCCGTCATAGGCACGGTAAGCAATCGTTGCAATAATTTTGGCTTGATTTTTGACCACGATAAAACAGCCTAAAGGACTGTCCACATAGTACTGCTCAAACTGGGCAATATCTTTTGGAATACAAGCAACATACAGTTCTGGAAATAAAAGCTGCCGTGAATATAAAGCAAATTGAATGACAGATTGATCGGCGGATTGCAGTGTTTCATAGGTTAAATTCATTTTACAACCAAGAATGATCAGGGATAACAATGGTCTTGTCTTGAATCATGGCTTCATGAAACTCGACATCGTAGACGCTTTTTAAAAATTTCGGATCGGTGAGACGCGCTTTTGAATCAGGATGAATCACTTCATGTTCACGCATAAAGAACAAATGATCGGCAAATAAAAATGCCAAATTCGGATCATGCATAATGGCAATCACTGTAAAATTCTGCCGTGACAATTGACGCAATTTTTTCATCAAATAAGATTGATAATAAACATCCAAATGATTGGTCGGCTCATCTAATAAAATCACTTTCGGTGCTTGCACTAAAATACGGGCAATCATCACCAATTGACGTTCCCCGCCTGATAGCTCCGTATAAGGACGCTCTTTTAAATGCTCGATATCGAGATCAACTAAAGCCTGATCGACCATGTCCCAATCTTGTTTAGATGGACGAAATCGACTAAATGCAGCCCGACCTGTAATCACCACATCTTTAACTAAAAATGGGAAAACCGTTTTATGGAACTGCGGTAAAAATCCAAGTAGCGCGGCCCTTTCTTTACCTTTTATGTTTTCTAAGGCTCGACCTGCATAAAGTACTTGCCCATCTGTGGTCTGTTCTAAACCTGCCATCAGTTTAAATAGGGTCGATTTGCCACAACCATTGCGACCTAAAATCACCGAGAACTGATGGGCTGGAAATTCAAGCTGAATATTTTTTAACACGTGTTTATGCCCATAGGCATAGTTCAACTGTTCAATATGAATCATGCCCAAGCCGTCCTTTGTGTTTTGATTAATAATAAGAAAAATGGCGCACCGAGGAGCATGGTGAAAATGCCGATTGGAATTTCAAAGCTCAGTAAAACTCGTGAAAAATTATCAATCAGCAGTAAAAAACTACCGCCTAGAATCATGTTGGCAGGAATACTGTAGCGGTGGTCAGGGCCGACCAGCATGCGCACAATATGCGGCATAAATAGTCCGTATAGACTGATAATGCCTGCGGCAGCCACTGAAGTGGAGGTGCATAGCGTCACCAATACAATCAGTATGAGTTGCTCCCACTTCGGATTCACCCCCACAGCTTGTGCTTCATCAGCTCCCAATGCCATCAGATTCAAGCGCCAACGCATGGCGTATAAGCCCATTAAAGCCACCGTAATCGGCACAACCGCATATTGGACTTTCTGCCACGATGCCTGATGTAAATTCCCCATGGTCCACTGCACGATCGCTTGTAATTTAAAAGGATCACTTAAATATTGAATAATGGTCAGTCCTGCTAAAAACAGACCTGAAACAATCATGCCGGATAAAATCACCATCACCAATGAAGTTTGGCTTTCATGCTTTTGTTGGGCAAACACATAGGTTAATGCCACTGCACATACGCCAAAAATAAATGCTGATAAATTGGGCGATAACCAACTCAAAGATAATGCTAAAGCCGCACCAAAGGCGGCACCTGAAGAAATCCCTAGCACATAGGAATCCACTAAGGGGTTGCGGAATAAAGCTTGCAAGCCATTGCCGGCTGTTGCCAAAGCCGCCCCAACCATAAAGGTTAATAAGATGCGTGGTAGGCGAATATTGAAGACAATATTGTGCATCAAGCTAAATTGTTGCGCATCAAAATACGCTGTACCAAATATCCACTGGATAAACCATAGTGCATAATCCCCTGCGCTTAATGTTTGACTGGGGCCGAGCAACAGCGACACAAAAATCAGCAGAATCGGCAATGGATAAAACCAGGTGTATTTCAATTTTGCCTTATTCATGACATCAACCCCTTGGCAATTTTCTGACCATAGAGTTTCTCTAAAATTTTGAGTTGCAAGGCTTCAACTGCTAAGCCTGAGGTGTCAGGGTAAATGTGATGATGCAGATAAATCGCAGTCACAATAATTTTGATTGTATGTGGGTTATAGATAAATGCAGGGCTGAGATTAAACACTTTCTGTTGTTGTACTGCTTTTAAACCTTGTAACTCTTTACGCTGATAAATCAGGTTTGGGTCGGTATTCCACAGCACAATATTGTCAGGATTCCACTCAATCAACGTTTCTGGATTAACATTCGGTTGATTGGTCTCTGTCTTAACGATGTTGTAAGCCCCAGCCAATTCAATAAAATCATTGGTAATCGATTTGCGTCCTGAGGTTGAATAAATTCGCCCACCTGACCATGCGTAATACACTGATTGCTTATATTTTTGTTTTGAGGTTTTGAGTGCCACTTCAGCCAGAAGCGCATCTGAAAAATCCAGAATTTCTTTAGCACGTTGCTCAGCACCGGTGAGTTGGGCAATTTCATACAGCTCTTCTTTTACCTGATTATAGGTGCCTGACTCCATCACATAGACCGCAATACCGAATTGTCGAAGCAATTGAATGGTTTGCGTTTGCCCACTGACTAAAATGACCAAATCTGGCTTTAACAGCATTAAGCTTTCAATATTGGTGGCATTTGTACCTTGTGAAGGTGTGGCGAGTTGCTTATTGGCAATACGTGAGTCCATTTTAGAATAAGCATTAAATAACAAGGGCTGTAAATACACCTCAGCAGGAATCCCCACGACCTTTGCACCCTGCCCCAACATATGTAGCCCGTCTAAACCTGACTCAAATAAGGATACAATGCGCTGTGCCGGCTGAGCTAGGCAGACTTCGGTCTCTGAGCTATCAACCACACAATGCGATGTTGGGCTTTGTATTTTTGCTGGTATCGGTTGCTCTGTTGCCGTACAAGCCAACAGTACACAGCTCAGTAAAAGGACAATAAATCTTTGCATTAGTATTGCCACTGTACCGATAACGCTGCTTTGATCGGCTCACCGGGTTGAATCCATACATGGCTATAACTGGATAGATAATATTTCTCGTTTAACAAATTATGAATATTCAATTGATAGCGTAAATTTGGATTTGCTTGGTAATAAGCCCCAAGGTTAAATACGGTATAGGCAGGTAAGCTGAAACCATTAGCCGTATTGTTTGGGCTGTCCCCACTGCGTTGCCCGACATAATTGAGGTTGAAATTTAGACCTGCCGCTTGTTGCGCATTTTGCAAAAGGTCATAGCTTGCCATGACATGTGCGCTATGTTTGGGTACGTTGCTCAGTGCTGAGCCTGCAGGCAACACATCATCTTTGCTGACTTTGGCATCCATATAGGCGTAGCCTGCTGACACCAGCATCTGGTCATTGATACGATGGTTGAAGTCAATTTCAAGTCCCTTGCTTTTCACTTCACCGATTGCAGCTTCAAAGTTTGGGTCAATCGCATCCGTCATCAGAACATTTTTTTTGCCCATATCAAACAAGACGATGCTAAGCATGCTGTGATCTTGCCAATGGTATTTCGCGCCGATTTCATAGCTTTTCGCTGTTTCAGGTGCAAACGTCTCCCCTGTGCGACCCATGCCATTATTCATGGAAAATGTTTCGCCATAATTGGTGTAAAAAGAGAGTGCTGGCGTAAGACGGTAATTGAGGCCTATACGTGGGCTAAACTTTTGTGCTGTACTCTGATCCTTGAATTGTGTGCGATGGTTGATCAAGCGCTGTTCGACACGATCTAATCGACCACCGAATAAAATATTCCATTGATCATTAAAAAAAACCTGATCTTGTACATTCACAGCCATGTACTGCTGACGTTCATCCGAATCGGTATGTAAAGGCATCTCGGAACTAAATTGCCCATAAACGGGATGGTAAATGTTGATCCAATTGGGCTGAGCAGCCGAGTGATTGAGACGCAATTGACGTTGCATAAAGTCTAAACGTCCTGTTTCTGCACCGAGTACCCATTCATGCTGCACATGACCGAGTTGCAGTTGACCAAGTAATTCACCTTGTAGCAGAATATCCTCAGTCTGATAATCACGATGACGACGCTGACGCTCTAATGTTTCAAGGTCGGCCTGTAATTTGCGTGGTTCTGTTGAATAGCCAACCATCTGCGCATCTTTATAACTGATCGCAGCATTCATCTGCCATGCGTCATTGAACTGATGCTTTAATCGAACTTGATAGAGATTGTCTTTGACGCGCATATCATCATCAGAAGGCTCACCGGTAAAGGTCTTTGGATCCATCAATAACTGGTTATTTACAGCCGTGATACCACGGTCAAATGTGCCTAAATGCTGGGTAAATTCAGTGTCTAAATCCACTTGGGTATTTTCAGATAATTTCCACGAGAATTGCGGTGCGACAAATAAACGTTGGCTACTGACATGATCACGGAACGACTGATTATCCTCAATGGCAAAGGCCATTCGATACGCCAACGCATCGCTGATTGGCGCGGTCTGCTCTAGACTTAAACGATATTCATCTTGTGTTGTTCCACGAAGATTAAGCACTGTTTCAGGCGTCCATTGTGGTTTTTTTGTGGTGACATTCAATGCCCCACCGACCTCACCACGTCCATACAGTGCGGCACTGGGACCTTTTAAAAAATCCAGTGATTCAATATTCACCATATCTCGCGGTGCAGAAATGCCACGATTGACACTTAGCCCATTACGAATGGCATTCACCCCCATATTGGGATTGCCTTGGAATCCCCGGAATGAATAATTATCCCAAAAGCCCCCACCATAATTATTTTGATGCAATACCCCACTCACGATGCTGAGGGCTTGATCCATGCGCTGAATATCTTGCTGCTGAATGACATCTTGCGACAGATGACTTTTATTGAAAGGGATATCCAATAGATCATGCTGAAACTTGCTTAAAGCTTGAGATTGCTGTGTAGATTCTGAGGCTAAAGCTGTGCTGACATAAATCGTATCTAAGGTTTTGACCTGATCTGTTGCAATCACCTGATCATTTATACCAACCAAACTCATTAAAAAAACTACACGCGATTTCAAAAAAACTATCCTCATCTATACGCACAATATTGATGCATTTACAAATAGTGATTTCAAATTGGTGCACTATTCATAAAATTAATGCACTAAAACTAAGCGCAAGTTGTTCTAGCATCGCTGGATTAGTTTTGTGTACATTCTTGTATACAAGATATGGATTAGAAGCAAAAAAAATGCCAATTTTTGAAAATTGGCATTTTTTTAATAAATTATCCTAAACAGTTGAAAATATTTTAAGGGTAATTTTCTTCACGTCCTCAATACTATGTAAGACATGATGTTCTGCTAAATGGATCGCCCCATCAGCATCACGAGCTAAAATACATCTAAGTATTGCAGCATGATCTTGATAAGCATGCTGGATATCGAATTCACGCATGGCGCCTAGACTGAGCACAATTCGGATTTTTTCACTGATTTCATGATGAATCTTGGCGATTTGACGATTTCCTGCAGCTCTAACCAAGGCACAATGAAAATCTTCACTTTGCAGCACCAATGCTTGGGTGTTCTGGTTATAGTCCTGTTCGTCTACAAGCCATAATCGCTTTAAATTCTGTAATTCTTCAGATTGCTCATGATCCATTACGCATAAACGTTTAACAGCCTCTTTTTCCAAGATCATACGTAAATCAAAGAGCTCCTGATAAAAGGTAAAATCTAAAGGCTTAATTTCCCAACCACTGCGGAAATGCACATTCACATAGCCTTCTTGTTCAAGTCGATACAGTGCTTGCCGTGTTGGGGTACGGCTAACCTCATACTTTTCAGAAAGGTCCGTTTCAGTAAAACGTTGTCCAGGTTTGAGCTTAAAGCTAAAAATATCATCCTTTATTTGTTGATAAATCACATTAGCTAAATTGCCAGTGCCTGACTTAATGGGCGTTATGCTCATCCTTAATTCTCGTTTTACATCTATGTAATAAATAAATTATAGAGTCATCATGAGAATTTAAGAATCAGTAAATATTGATATATAGGAAAATAGATTAAATTTTGGCTTTTAGATTTATAGGATAATTTAATTTAAGCCCCTATATAACGCTAATTAATAATTGCATTTCAATACTATAAATCAACCCATACAAGAAATTGAAAAGACTTAAACTTTTCCCAAAAACCAATTTTTCCAAGAACTGGTTCCACGAACTTCAATGGGTACGGTTGCAATCAGGGTATCTTTTAAAACGTCAGTATGTCGTACGGCTTTGGCTAATCGGGCTTTTACAGAGTGAATGCATTCACGATCTCCAAACTCACATCGATCTAATGTGGTGCCACCGCAAGGACCATTTGCAAGTCCTTTAGGACATGTTTCAGGGCAAATATATAAAGTATCAGCCAATCTACATTGACCGCAATTTTCACAGCCCACAACCATATGTTTAGACGTAAATTCGGTTTTTAACAAAGTTTTTGATGCTAGCTCGTTATTCCAAAAGGACGCTTTAAAAATAAACTTACCTATACCTTTAGAGATTTTGGACTCAAAAAGGGCTTTATGCATGACATGCAAATGATGATATTTAATCAGCTGACCTAATGTCGGTTGACGTGCATCATAAGTTAATTCTGGAACAAACTCATTTCCAGTCTTAATCTGCCAAAGAGATTTCCAGCGTGCTTCTAGTTCCTCTAAATCATCATGTTGATATTGCTCAATATAATTTTGAAGAATCTTCTGTTCTTCTGACTTCTCGCATGCTGAAAGATGAACACCATTGAAACCTAAAAGCTTACACATCAATATTTGTATGGCACACCGCTTATACGCATTTTCAGCCAATCCATTCTGTTTTTCCTGAGCCAACACTCTCAACATATAAGGTGTAATCACAATACCAGCGACTTTATTTTTGACTATAAAATTGGCCCGTGCCAAGCTCAGTGGCATAACGCAAGCCAGTATTTTTTGTTTGTAATGGTAATGTTTTAGAAAAGACTTTATCTCTTTTAAGGCATCCATGTCATACCCTAATTGGGTAATAATAAAATCTGCGCCGGCTTTAACTTTTTTATGTAATTTTAAATATTGAGCATAATGCTCAGCCTCAGTATATTTAAAGGGATTAAATGCAACACCTATATTAAAGCCACCATAATTCTTTGCGGACATCACTGCATTAATCGATTCTAGATATCGGGTACGTTCAAATTGATCATCCCCATAACTATGCTCTTTAAGCTTATCACCAGTGATCAAAAGTAAATTTCTAATCTGAGCTGAACTAGCCTGATGAAGAAATAACTCAAAATCCTTAATATCACGACCTTTCCCTGAAAAATGCAAAACTTTATCGATTGATTTTGGATAATCCTGACTTGCTTCAAGGGGTGCCATATCGTGATCCGATTGGACACGATCGGCAATGGCTACAAAGGCTGGAAAGCCCGCTATATTATGCGTTATCTGTTGGCTTTTGGTTGAGGTTAAATACTCTACTAAAATACAGAATTTTTGAAGTTCTAAGTGTTGAAAAAAATTAAGCATGTGTCTTGATTGACCGATTTTTTTAGACTGCAATCATTGTCTAAATCCAAATGAATAGAATTCATGCACTTATTCAAAGATTAACAGAATTTATTAAATTAGATGTAACCCATTTCCAAGTTATCTATTAAATTTAAATAGCTTGGGAAAAATCGGCTTTTGAACAAGATTGTAGAACAATCATTAAAATCGATTAAATCAGGATATTCTATCTTTGAACTCTTTATTCCCTAAAGGTCATTATAAATAATTGATGATTTAAGCTGTTACCATTTGCTTACCAAAATTTAAAAAATAAAAAACCACTTACGATTAATGCGCGTAAGTGGTCGTTTTATTTGGTGGGCCCAGACGGATAATAACTAACACCTACCCTATTGTTTTTATTATACTAATTAATTTCAAAAAATTATGGGATACAAGTTAGGATACACAGATCAATTGATCTATTTTTAAGCAATTAAACTTTTTTCACTACCAAACTCTCTTACTATATCACCAACTTCACTTATTATGACAAATAAAAAGCCTATTGGTGAAAGAAGAGCCGTCATCAATATAATTACTATTATCGATTTTAGTATGCACTTTTTATAATGGTACGCCCCAGATAAGTTTCATCTATATCCGCGACGACATCATAGTAAGCGAAATGCTGAAGAATACATCCCCTTCCCGATTATGAATTACTATAAGCAGAAGTTACATCTAATATCTTGTAGGCACCTTGTGCAATATAATACTTAAAAGAATTTCAATTTTGCGGTTCATTAAATGGAGTTCGTTGTCTACTGGTATTACAGCACTAATAAAAGATATTAAAAATATTATTTTATGTTAATCATATATTTTCGCTCTCGAAACTAAAACTATTTTTATCTGTTGCGATTATCGATTATATTTTTTCGATCCAGCATCTTGTGAAAGCGCAAAATTAATAATCTCATCTGACTGAAACTCTTTCTTGATATATTTCAGACTAACTGGATTACAACGTAATGCATATTTCAAAATTTTCTCTGAATACTCTTTTAAAAACTGGATCACAAAAGCTCGCTGCTCTATTGCTTGGAACCATAAGTCCTCATAGCACACCTCAATATATTGAATCGCATAAGGCCGAAGCTTTACAGCATACTCACATAGTTCTTTACTAGGGTTATTAATATATTGAATAGACATAGGATTATTTTCAATAGCCATCAGGCACATTGAAGCAGTTGGATTCCGAATATCTCTAATCGCCATACCATCTTTGCGTAATACCATATAAGAAAGAGCTTCTGTTTGGTGCTTAACGTATTTAATTGCTAGAGGATGTGATTGAACTGCAACTTGACAAATTTGCTCTGTTTGATGATGAACATATTTAAGTGCAAATCCATTTTGCATTACTGCTGCCAAGCATATTTCTTCATTCTGAAATAATACATGTCGTAGTGCTAGCCCTTCATTTTTCACAGCTGTTAAAATTATTTCATGGCTTGGTTCATGAATAAACTGTAAAGTATCGCCATTTTGCTGGACAGCCATTAAACATAAATCTTCAGTCTGGTTTTTAACATATTTAATAGCTCTAGAGTTTTGTTTAACTGCCTCATAACATAACTTAAAATCTTGTCTTACTACATACTGTAGATATAAGCCATGTTCACTGACTGCTTTAAAGTCAGCTTCATAACTTAGATCATACATTCGAGTACATTGAATCATTTCGAAACTTTCTCTTTATGTACAGTAGAATGATGAAATGTATAAATGATTTCATCATCCATTTGTTTATTTACTTTTATAATTTCTGATTTTTCAACATATTCAACGCTACATCGACAATCATGTCTTCCTGTCCACCGACCATACGGCGTTTACCTAGTTCGACTAAAATATCAAATGCAGATAATCCATATTTTGCTGCAGCCGTTTCAGTATGACGCAAGAAACTTGAATAAACACCTGCATAACCGAGTGCCAAGGTTTCACGGTCTACGCGCACAGGGCGCTCCTGTAATGGACGCACAATATCTTCGGCAGCATCAATCAGTTTTTTCACATCACAGTCATGGTTCAAACCCATTCGCTGAACAGCTGCAATAAATACTTCAAGTGGTGCATTGCCTGCTCCAGCCCCCATACCTGTTAAACTAGCATCAATACGGTTACATCCATGTTCCAATGCTACAATACTATTCGCCACGCCCAAACTAAGATTATGATGTGCATGCATACCTGTTTCTGTTTCAGGATCCAGCAAATCTTTCATAGCTTTAAAACGATCAGCGATATCGTACATATTCATGGCACCACCAGAATCCACTACATAAATACACTGGGCACCATAACTTTCCATAAGTTTACCTTGCTGAGCCAAACCTTCAGGTGTATTCATGTGGCTCATCATTAGGAATCCAACGGTATCCATGCCTAATGATCGAGCATATTCAATATGCTGTTTAGATACATCAGCTTCGGTACAGTGGGTCGCAACTCGAACAACGCGTGCACCAGCATCATAGGCTGCTTTCAAATCATGGACAGTGCCAATGCCAGGCAATAGTAAAGTCGCCACTTTGGCATTTTTGACTTCACTAGCAACAGCTTCTATCCACTCTAAATCTGTATGTGCGCCAAAACCATAGTTAAAACTTGAACCTTGCAAGCCATCGCCATGTGCCACCTCAATGCTATCTACCCCAGCTTCATCTAGGGCGCGAGCAATTCGACGGACATGATCCAAGGAATATTGATGGCGGATCGCATGCATGCCATCCCGCAGGGTCACATCAGAAACATAAATCTTACGTTGTGGATCTAACATTTTACGCTCCTGCTACTACGTTATTATGGGTTAAGTGCATTTCGGCAAAACGCTCAGCAGCAGCTAAAGCTGCACTGGTCATGATGTCGAGATTACCGGCATAAGCTGGCAGGTAATGTGCTGCACCTTCAACTTCAAGGAAAATAGAGACTTTCAAGCCGGCTAATTTTCCTAAGCCTGGAATATTTAGCGGTCGCTCTGCATTAAATTCTTCAAACTGTACATCCTGTTTTAATCGGTAACCCGGAACATAAGCATTTACGGCATCTACCATATTTTTTACTGAAGTACGGATAGCATCCTGATCAGCACCCGCTTCTGCCAAGCAATACACGGTGTCACGCATGATTAAAGGAGGTTCAGCTGGATTCATTATGATAATTGCTTTGCCTTTTTGCGCACCACCGACTTGTTCAATGGCTTTAGATGTGGTTTCAGTAAATTCATCGATATTGGCACGTGTACCCGGACCTGCAGACTTGCTAGCAATTGAAGCAATAATCTCAGCATAATGAACTTTCACTACTTTTGAGACTGCACGTACCATTGGAATTGTTGCTTGACCTCCACAAGTTACCATGTTGATATTGGCTGCATCCAGATGCTCATCCAGATTCACGACCGGCACCACATAAGGTCCTATTGCCGCAGGCGTTAAGTCAATCACTTGAATGCCATATTTTTGCAATACTGCATTGTGATGTGCATGTGCCCCAGCAGAGGTAGCATCAAAGACAATTTTAATATCTTTAAATGATGGTAGTTTGAGCAAGCCTTCAACACTTTCAGCAGTGGTTTCAAAACCAAAACGTGCAGCACGCGCCAAACCATCAGACTGAGGATCTGCACCGACCATTGCAGCCATTTCCAGGTATTTTGCATTGCGCATAATTTTAATCATCAAGTCGGTACCAATATTGCCCGAACCAATGATGGCGCATTTAATTTTTGCCATAATATTTGTCCCTATTTGTTATGCGCTAAAACGTACAGAGACTGAGCCAAAGCCTTCAATCTCTACCTTAAATTCTTCACCTGCTTTTACTGCCACCATTGGACCTAATGCACCAGTCAGAACAATGTCACCAACTTTTAAAGGCCGTCCACGCCGTACCATTTCATCTGCTAGCCAGACCGCAGCATTGAGTGGATTATCCAGACAGGCCTTGCCTTGTCCCTCTGATACCACTTCATCTGAACGAGTCATTTGCATACGACAATTCACTAAATCAACATCAGCCAACTGTACTTTTTGAGTTCCAAGAACAAAGGCTGCACTTGAAGCATTGTCTGCTACTGTATCCAATAAGGAAATTTTCCAGTTTTCAATACGGCTATCTACGACTTCAATCGCAGCCACGGCATACTCTGTAGCAGCAATAATGTCAGCCACACTATGTTTGCTATGGTTTAAACTGCTTTTCAGCACCAATGCAATTTCCGCCTCAACTTTAGGCTGAATCAGCTTGTGAAACGGGATGGTTTGACCATCCTCAAATGCCATATCTTCAAAAAGCATGCCGAAATCAGGTGAATCCACGCCTAGCTGTTTTTGGACTGCATATGAGGTGAGGCCAATTTTTTTTCCGACTAGACGACGACCTTGATTCAGCGCGCGCTTAGTATTAATGTCTTGTATCGCATAAGCCTGATCAACTGTAGCAGCTTCAGGCAAAAGTTCTCGGATTGGTGCAATCGCTTGCTGACTTTGTTCGGCTTTATATAATGCATCCGCAATCGATATTTCTGTGGCTTCCATTCTCGGCTCCTTCTCTTGTTTCAAGCTATTTTTAGGCGAAGCTCCGCCTAAGCTTGAATGCTCATAGTTTTATAATTGAGTGAAAATGGTTCAGCCCATGTTGCACTCTTCCTTAAAATGGGCTGACATCAAAATGAATTAGTCTGTGATACTGACGTTTTTACCGCTTTTTAGCTCTGACATACGTTGGTCAAGTTCTCCATCGACATAATAGAGTTCTGTAAAACAGCCGATTTGATCACGAGTATCAAAATATGCCCAGCGGCAATTACCAAATGGTCCTTCGAAAAATCCAGCCATAGCTTTAACAATACCTAAATTTAAATAGTGCTGTTCCGCTTGGGCATATTCAGCCGCATCTTTTTGACGGAACCCTATGTGATGCGGGCCTTTACCTTTATCATCCAGCCAGTCTTTATATACGCTCTTGCCACCATCATGGCGAGCTAGTTCGATTAAGGTTTCACCAGCAAAGCCATACGCACAGCTAAATTGAAAGTCTCCTCGTTGACCATAATACTCTTTCTCTTTTTGGGTCTGAGAAAGACCTTCAGCGACATTCCACACTTCAACGCCATTAGTCTTACTGAAGAAATTCATTGCCTGCTGCAAATCTTCCACCACAAAACATATTTGGTCGAAGCGCTTACTCAGCATATTCTGTACAACTGACATGACCAGATTCCTTATGCTGACTCTAAGATACGAAAACTAATGGCTTGTGCAGGACAAGAGCCTGCTAGTTCTATCACTTCATCTTCACGATCAATATCAACTAAATGCAGCTTTAAATTAGCCACCTGACTGCCTTCTGGGATTTCAAATATATCTTCCGACATGAGGCACATGCCATAACCCTGACATTGGTGTGCGTCTAAAATAATTTCAATTTTTTTGTTGCTCATGAGATTCATCCTTTAATTTCAATATTCTGTCCTTTCAGACTATTCATGTTTTTTTATAAGAACACGCCCAAATTTGGAGTACGTAAAACCGCTTCTGTTAAGATAGCCTTGCGTTTTAATAAACGAACACCCTGCTCTGTAATTTTTAGCGTGTCTACACGGCGGTAAGGAATGATGTCGCCCTGTTCATCATGACCACGTTGGCGGTACATAATCGTAGCACTGTGAACATTTACAACATCGGCTTGTTCAGTAGGTTCAATCATCACACTACCAATTACACGTAAAGTACGTGATGGTGGTACTTCTGCCCACGCCTGCCCCGATGCCATACGATCTATACGTGTTTTAATATGTGCTTTTCGATCTAACACACGGTAGGCTTCGCCAGGAAACTCATCTTTAAAATGATAAGAGCTGATACGCAGTGGTACTTCGTAGACAATCTCATCATCCAAAAGCGCAAACCATTCGTCAAAACGGCGTTCATCTAACAGCAGCGCTTCCTGTGCCAAAAATTTGTGTACAGTATTGTGAGTTGAATAATCCATTATGCCACTCCTTTTTGCTGTTCATTTTCATCAACCAGACAAGTTACTTTGGCTTGTTTGCCTTCACGCATTTCTTTCAGCCAGCGGCGCCAGAACCCAATTTGACAGTATTCACCGTAAATGGATGGATGAAATTCGCCTGGGCCTGTCCAGCTTGGATCTTTACCTGTCTGTTTTTGACTGTAGTGCAAATTGACTTTTTCCTTGCGCAACCACGGACTTTGTGCCCCCTTAGCAATTCCTTCCCAGACCGCAGTATCATCTGCTTCAAAAATACCGCCCGAACCAAAGGCATATTGTCCTGCGGCATAAGCTTTTTCTGCATAGTGTTCTGGTACAAAGCTGAACTCAAACTCGTAGTTCCAAAGTTCCATCACCCCAGGTGCAACTGGTTGCCACATACGAATGTTGGTAAATGGAATAGGCATTTCACCCGGCGCTGACGGATGTGGCAAACGCATATAACTGAAGTTCGGAAAAATCGTACCAATGGTCGGTGGAATTTCTTTAATCATTTTAATTTGGGTTTCATCTAGATTAGATAAATCAAACTGTGCCTGTAGCTCTGGTGGATACCCCCAATTTGGTAATGGAATGCCGACCATATCGGACAAGTTATGACCAATAAAACTGTTACCGTTACCAAAATCATAACCTGACGCATGAGTGCTGACTTGATTGACGCTTGGAATAAAACCTGAACTCGCCGCAGACATATGTGCCGTACTCACATGGTAGGCATCGCCACAGAAGTTTTCTGCACCGCTTTTCCAGTCGGCTTTGACCTGGAAGCGCTCTGGTTCTTTAAGTAATTTCACGCCATCTGGGTGAATACCAAAAATCGCATCCAGGGCCCATACCGTGTCACCTAGATACTCACGTAGATCAGGTACATCTTCATTTAAAGAGGCAAAGATAAAACCATATAAGCTTTCAACTTTAGCGGCGCGAAGTAATCCCCATTCCTTCGCATCAAGCTTGCCGCCATAAGCGTCTTTCATGTGCGGTGCGCCCATCCAGTCGCCGTTGTTTTTATACACCCAACCATGGTACGGGCATTTAAAACTGGTCGCATTACCACGGTCGTTATGACATACCTCTGTCCCGCGGTGACGGCAATGATTCAGCAAAACGTTGATTTTATTTTCGCTGTCACGCGTCACAATCACTTTATCCAAACCCAGACGGCGCAATACATAGTCGCCTGAATTCGGAATTTCAGTTTCATGCGCAATAAAAATCCAGTTGCGGGTATAAATACGTTCCATTTCTGCACGGAATACCGCATCGTCATTAAACACATCAATCGGTAACAAACCGTTATTTAAACTTTCCTCTACACGATCACATAAATGATCCACATAGTCTTCATCACTTCCTGCAGTCACTTGAATATACTTAAACATGCGACATCTCCCTGATTGTTGTTTTCTATGCCTGGCTTGCGCTCATCCTGAGCGTTGCTGGGCAGCTCGGTTTAAAAAATAATTAGCCTGCTTTTTTGGCTGGGCCATTAAATGGCGCCCAGTTCTGCTTTCTGAATTCCAGCAAATAGGCTTGGGCATTGTCTTCATGTAATGGAAGCTCACGTGGAACCCAGTCGGTATCTAGCTGATCCATATCGGCATCGTATTCAAAACGGCAACCCAATGGCCCGTCGAAATACCAGAACCAGTTCGAACCTAAACCATGACGGCCAGGGCCCCAAAAGCTTTCGTGACCCGCTTTTTCAAAACGCTGGCCTGCCAGCATCAACTCACTTGGCCCAGAAAGATGGAATGAAATATGTTCAACACCTTTGATATGTTCCGGTGCCTGAATGAGGAATAAGGTATGGTGATCTGTGGTACCGCCAGCACGCAGGAATGGTCCGCCACCTAGACGGTCACTGACACGAAAACCTAAACGGTTGACAAAAAAGGCTTCGGCTTTGGCAGCATCTGGAACAAAGATTGCCGTATGTCCAACTGTACGCGGTTGAATTTGAATAGAATGATCTACCCCCAGCTGATTATAGCCACGCTGATGTGGAGCACCTGGCGCATTGATTTTTTCTACAGGCAAATTCAATTCACGGCGAATGCTTATTTGGAAACCAATGCTAATGCCTGAGTCATCTACAGTTTCTAAAGCACCATTTTCTAAAACCTTAACATCACGGTCTTTAGAAAGTTCAGCTTGAATGGCATCTAAAGTCGCTTGATCTGCAACACCATAGACCATTTTGCGTAACTGACTCATGGATGGGAGCTTTGGCGGCAAAGCAGCATGATCTGCTTCTGCAACCAGAATACCTGTACCATCTAAAGTTTCAAAATAGCGGCCAAAAGCTTGACCTGGCACTTCAGTCAAACCAAAGTCCTGCATAAATTGAACTGAGGCTGCCAAGTCATTTGCACCGTAGATCAATTGATCTACACCGATAATATTCATTCCATTTCTCCTGTATTCCATTCCTCGGAATACCCCTGTTACCTTGTATTTTTATATCGCCGTTTTACTGCATCTTGCATTGGCTATTGAGCTGTCCAGCATTGTGAATAAAGTTGAAACAGCCCAATATTAGATCTAAGACCAATTGACGATTGACTTAGTCTGTGTACAATCCATCCCAACACATGTATTTCATTTCAAGAAATTCATCGATGCCATAATGTGAACCTTCACGGCCCAAACCGCTTTGTTTCACGCCTCCGAATGGCGCCACTTCATTTGAGATTAAGCCTGTATTGATACCGATCATGCCTGCTTCCAAGGCCTCAGAAGTACGCCAAACACGCGCAGAGTTCTGACTGTACAGGTATGCTGCCAGTCCAAATTCGGTATCGTTGGCTTGCGCAATGACCTCTTCATCTGTGCTGAAACGGATCAGCGGCGCAACCGGGCCAAAAGTTTCATCATGCGCAATCACCATGTCTTTGGTGACATTGGTCAAAACCGTCGGCTCAAAGAAGAATCCGCCTAACTCGCTGCGGCGTCCGCCGCACACTACCGATGCCCCATGCTCCACGGCATTGGCAATATGCGACTGCACTTTTTCGACTGCGCCAGCATCAATCAGGGGGCCTTGAACTACGCCCTCTTCCAGGCCGTTGCCCACTTTCAGCGCTTTGACTTTAGCTGCCAAGCGCTGTGCAAATTCGTCATAAATTGCGTCCTGCACATAGATACGATTGGCAGAAATACAGGCTTGCCCTGTGTTACGGAATTTAGAAGCAATTACGCCATCTACCGCCAAGTTCAGGTCTGCATCATCAAATACAATGGATGGTGCATTACCGCCCAGTTCCATTGAACATTTCTTAATGGTGGCTGCTGATTGTTCTAACAGTGTGCGACCCACTTCTGTCGAGCCTGTGAAGGTAATTTTACGGACTAAAGGATGTGAAGTCAGAATGCCACCAATGACACGGGTGTCATTACCGGTCAATACACTGAATACGCCATCTGGCACACCAGCACGGCGAGCAAGTTCTGCCAGTGCCAAAGCGGTCATCGGGGTCTGGCTGGCAGGTTTTACCACCATGGTACAGCCGGCTGCCAATGCAGGTCCTGCTTTACGAGTAATCATTGCCGCTGGGAAATTCCAGGGGGTAATCGCTGCACAGACACCAATCGGTTGCTTTAATACTACAATACGCTGGCTATCTTTCGGTGCCGGCAATACATCACCGCGGATGCGTTTCGCTTCTTCAGCAAACCATTGCAAGAATGAAGAGGCATAATCCATTTCACCGCGCGCTTCAGATAAAGGCTTGCCTTCTTCCAAAGTAATGATGGTGGCTAAGTCTTCTTTATGTTCCACCACCAGCTGATACCAGCGGTTGATAATTTCATAACGCTGTTTGGCTGTGGTTTTACGCCATTTCTCAAAAGCTGTTTGTGCTGCTTCAATGGCGTGATTGGTTTCTTCTTCCTTGCAACGGGGCAATTTAACCAGCTCTAATCCTGTTGCCGGGTTATTTAAGCTGTAATTGCCATGAGCAGTTTCCTGAATCCACTGGCCATTAATAAAGGCACCTGTTTTCCAAAGGCTGGGATCTTTCAGCAGGTCTGCTGGATTTAAATGTGCAAAACTATTCATTTATCTATCCTTAACTTATTTAGCCTTACTCTGGAAAACGGCCAATCAGGAATTCGCTATCCGGGTCATCGGTGCATGGCAAGCCTGAAGCGATTAAACCTTGACGCAATACTTTCATCTGACGATCTGGAATACGGGCAATCGGTGCGCGAAGCGGACCACCGTTGAAACCAGCTAACCAGTCCATGTATTTCCAATGCGCACGGTTAATATAGTTAGAGCCTGGCATATAGGCTCCAGTTGCAGCGCCTACTGCACCGCGAGCCGGCTGAGCTTGCCAATACAATTTCATCGCTTCATCAAAGTTGCCTTCTTTAGCTAGATTAAAGGTTTTGACAAAATGATCACCCATCCACTGTGTATAGCTGGTTCCTGAGAATTGCATATCCATGTAACGAAGTAGTGGAATCACATCACTTTCAATCGGGCATGTCACGACGATCTGATCGTTAAAACGTTCAAAGCTATCAACTAAACCGGCAATATGCGGGAAGCCTTGTTCTGCTTTTAACGACACCACATTCGGACAGTCATCAATTAAGCGTTGAATCAGTTCTGGTGACATGCCTTGTGGATGTACACGCTCAAAGCCCCATAATGGAATCGCGAACAGCATTACGGCTAAATCTGTCGCATCACAGAAAGCTTTGGTGTAGTCATAAATGTCTTGTTCAGAGGTCGGCCAGAAATTGGATGGATAAGACAGCAGCACAATATCTGCACCGGCTTTTTCCGCCAGTTTTACTGCACGAATATTTTCTTCTAGTGTGCCAAAGCCTGCATGGAAGAATAGACCCAATTTGTCGCCTGCCTGATCTTTTGCCCAAGCAGTAAACTGTGCATTTTCTTCTGGGGTAATTGCAACTTCTGTGCATAACAATGTATAGGTGTAACCTAAGTCGATGACTTTTTGAATATCATGGCGAATGCCCTTTTCATTTAAACGGCTTAAATCCTGGCTATAGCTTGGAATGGTGACAGATGAACAACCTTTTAAATGTTCTTTTGCCCAAGCACGTGCTTCACTGCGTTGATAATTAGCCATGAAAATTCTCCTTTCCCTGTAGGGTTACGTTCTTAAATATTGATGTTTTAAATTTTTAATTAACGGTCGATGGTGACAATGCTGTCGTTCATCTCTTGGTATTTGTCTGCGGTTTTGGCATTACGTAGCAGCATTTCAGCAGTCACGATGTCTTGTAGCGCTGAGCCAACGGATTTGTAGATGACAATCTCTTCCGGTGTATTACGTACTTTGGCTTTTCCTGACATCACATCAGATAAAGAAACTGTCTTTGCAGCCACATCACAGCCTTCTTGTTGTGCAACTAGCGCATCACCTGTTTCATGAATCACTTCTTCCGGCATATCCGCCACAATCAGGCTAGCCTGTTTCATGGTTTCAACATCTAGCTCACGCTGTTCTGGCAAGGTTGAACTGACTGATACAACAGTCATGCCCGGTTCAAGCCATGCAGCATCAAATACCGGTCCGCCGTCACGGCTGCGTGATGCACAGATCACCACATTGGCACCCTGCACTGCTTCTTCTGCGGAAGCGAAAGACTGAATATCCAGACCGTATTGGGCATGGAATTCTTGTGCGAATTTTTCACGGTTGGCTTGTGTTGGGCTAAATACGCGAACTCTTGCCACACGGCCTGTAGCATTGAGTGCATGTAAATGACTACGTGCGAGTGCACTTGATCCTAAGATCGCAACATCTAATTGATCTGCATCTGCCAAGGCATTGACGGCGACGGCTGAGCTTGCTGCGGTGCGGATGTCGGTAATGCGGTTACCATCAATCAAAGCTGCAAGACGCATGGTATCTTGATCGAACAATGAAATAAGGTAGCTGGCTTTTTTGTTTTTTGGGCTTGCTGCAATCAGCTTACAACCCATATATTCTTTAGATGGAGATACGGCACAAAGGCTACGTAACCAGAAGCCATCACCACGTGCCATTGTGCGCGGTGGCACCATTGCATTGGAAATAGGCTGGCTATAAGCATTGCTAAGCGCTTCGATGGCGCTTGACCAGGTTGCGAGTTCTGCAACATGATCATCATTAATAAATAAAGTTGGATGGTGTGCGTGGTTCACTGCTGAACTCCGTTTCAGTCATTTTTTTCTAATGTACTGAAGCGAGATATGCGGAGCTAGCATATAAGATGTAAAGCAGTTATCTATAAAATGGATGGATTAAATAGTGTTTGCATTGATATTTATAAGAATTTTCTACGGATATTGTGGATGGTCTAAGTCTTAATTAAATGCAGAACGGTAAAATCTATAAAAAAAAGCTCAATCGGTAGTGACTGGGCTTTAAGATACATGCTAATAAAACGGAAAATTAAAAATATATAAGGAGTATCATGTTTATTCTATGGAATTTTAACCACTAATACTCCATTGTGGACATTCAAGCTCTTGCTTACCTCTTGAATAGTAATGGCACTTAGAACAGGAATTACACTTAACTTTATCAGAAAAAAGAAAATTGGGAGAAGCGATTAGATCTCGACATATACCTATATGTAAATTATTTGGTATTTCTTTGTTCCTTATATGACCATACGAAAGTCCTGATGAGATGAACTCTTGTTGCTTAAATTGATTAGATATAGATATCTGACGTTCTATTCGGTCTTCAATATTCCTTGAGTAAGGATATATCAACCGTTTATTTATATTGTAAAAACCTTCACTTAAATCATAAAAATCAGGCTTAATAAATCCCATTAAAGATTTAATATTTAAGACCTCATCTAGAGATGAATCACCCGTAATTAAACTTATTCTAATTGAAGATTCTATTTCATGCTTTTTCAGCAATGTAAGCCAATCATTCAGACAACTTAAGACTAGCTCATGATCTATTGTAAAAAATGGTTCTATAAGTAAATTAAACAAGTAGCCATGAGCGGCATGAAGCTGAATATGACGGAAGCCGTGTTCGATTGCTAACTCTGTACCTTGTTTTAAATTTTTAAATTGATCCAATATAAAATTCTCATTAAATTCAGATGAATAACCTTTATATAATGAGACATTATTTAATTTAGAAATAAAGTTATATTGACCTTTATAGCCCATCCATGTGCTGGCTAACTGTATGCCAGGTATGCTTCCTTTATTTTGTATTCTAGATGCTAATTCTTTCCATATTTTATCATTTGTTATGTTAGGTGACCCCCCATTAGTCCCGAAACCATTTGGAATCACTACATTTCCTACAATAGCACAGTACAGTTTCTCACTAGCTCTAGCTTCATAAAACTCAATAAACTTTTGGTTTATTAAGTTATCCCCATCTGTCATTCCTGTATTGACAGCTAAAAAAAAGTTTTTCTTTTGAAACAACATTTAAATTTGCTTGCTTATAAAATACTTATAAAAAAATGTGAATACTGTAGCAACAATTGTACTTATAACATTAATAAAAATAGCAGCTGAAATATCATCTATTTTATCCATAAATAAAAGTATAACTATAGATAAATTAACAAAAACTAGAATTATTAAAGCAATTTGTAGTGCAGTAATACCAGCTTTTAATACTTTTAGAAGATTTGATATTTCAAAGGGTAAAATAGAATACGCTTCTTCTAAAGATGAAGGTTTCATCCTCACATGATCTTTTATCTCATGATATTCATATTGAAGATGTGTTGGGACAGGCCAAGTTTGAGTACTGAAACCATGCTGACCTGAATATGACCGACTATCTTCCATTAACTGACTAAAATCAATTTTCGCAACTTTTTCCCCAATCTCAAGAACAATATATTTAGAACTATAATTATAGAGGACTAGTCCTAATTGCCCTTTAAAACCAGGGTCTGCAATAGTATTAACTGCACTTAAACCTATGCTAAATAATGAGCCTTTAGTTACAACTCGACCTAATATATTAGAAGGAATTTCTAAATGTTCTTGTGTGATTAATACAACTTTATGTAATGGTTTAATAAGAATTTTTTTTCCATCTTCATTTTTTGCTGTCAACTTTTTTGATGGATTTTCTGTTAAATCAAAATAATTTTCACTAGCTGTCAATTCATATGAAGCTCCTTTTAGGTTATTAGAATCAAATCCCTTTGTTATAATTTTATTTATCGCTGCTTGCTGTTCAATATATTTATCACTAAGAATCATTTTTTCATTTCCAACTAAGAGAAATAATTTTTTCAAGGCATTGATCAATAGCTTTGACATCAGACTTATCAATTGAATTTTTACTGATCAAATCTGAAATATTTTTGTCGAAATTTTCTTTAAAAGGACTGGCTAAAGCTAAGTTCCAATCTACTAATGTATAACATATAGAAATTAAATAGGTTTTTATAGAAGGATTGTTAAATCCGTAACTATCTAATAGGTTAGATAATTCCCTTTCCAAATGCTGATTATTTTTTAATAATGTATCAAACTCATTTAGAACGATCTGTGTATCAGGGTTCAGTAGATCTGGAAATTTCATTACAATACTCACTTATAAATTATTAATTGAATCAATAATACGTTGATGAATATCTTGAACTGGTAAGTCCGCAGGAATCTTTACGATAGCACCCTGATATTCTTGAATCACTAGATCATAATTTTTCTTAACAATCTTCAGTTTTTCAATATTTTCATACGTATCTTTGACAGAGCGATTAGACATACGAGCTAAAGACACATCAATAGGATTATCTAAATAAATGATTAAATCTGGCTTTAAAAAATCTTTATTAATTTCATAAAGAAATTGTCGCTCTTCAGGTGTTCTAGAATGATAAACGTAGGATGAAAAGAAATATCTAGTACAAACAACATTGATACCTTTGTTTAAAAAATTTTCCATTCCATCAATAGGGTTATGCAAATGATCATGCCTATCAGCAGCAAATAAAAAAGCTAACTGTTTATCAAAGAGAATTTCATCTGAACAGACTGTGACTCTCCCCTTAAAGATCTCTCGAATAAGATTTCCAATAGGACCATTAGAAGGTTCATAAGTTAGATGAGACTTATTTCCTTGATTATTTAAATAATCAAAAAGTAATTGTGATTGTGTAGAGGTTCCAGATCCATCAATACCCTCTATAACAATAAATTTACCTTTCATTTTGCAGCCATCATCAAATTAATACAGGGGTAGCTTAGCAGATCTGTTTTTTTTTTACTAAGAAAAGCAGAATTGGCTGTTCATAGTTTAGATAATCAATCTATAAGCCTTAATTTGATATAAAGTTTCTTAAACAAAATCAAAACTTCCAAACTCCATCACCGATTCACAATCATCCCTTTCAATATCTGCGGTGCTTGCTTTTCAAACCACTGCTGAATTACTCGTGAAGCACGAGTATTTGGACGGCGAATGGTATGCGCCAGCACCACACTACGTGACAGCTCAGGCTCTACAATCAAACTCGCAGCTAAACGTTGCTGGTTTTCCACACCAAATAGCCCCGAAGAAATCGCATAACCTCCACCAGCCGCTACTAGCTCATGTTGCAAACGATTCGAGTCGGCTTCTACCACACAGTCAAACTTATAATCCATCTGCCGTGCCAATTGATCTAAACGCGCACGCAGCGGATGCGGACGGCTCGGTACAATTAAAGGTAAATCCTGCAAATCTCTGAGCTTAATGGTCGGCTGTTCCACCAATGGGTCATGCGCTTGACCGACCAGCATCAATCCGAACTCAGCAATCACTGCTTCCTCATGCTTAATCACCTCACCTTCACGAAGCAATAAAGCCATATCAATCCGCCCTTCTTCAATCATTTCTTCCAGATGAACGTTTGAACCTTCACTAAGGTGCAAATCAATACGCGGGTAATTTTGCTTCACATAGCGGTACAGCTCCCCCGAGAGTTGACGTACCAAGGCAGGCAATAAGCCGACACGGACTTCACCAATCGGTTCACCGCCATAGGTGCGAATATCATCTTCAATTGAGCCGCATTCAATCGCTAGGTTAATAATTCTGGGTAAAAGTTCAAAACCTAATTCGGTCAGAACCACACCACGTCCGGTACGTTTAAATAAGCGTGTGCCGCATTGTTCTTCAAGTTGGGCAATATGCCGGCTAATCATGGACTGCGGTACATTAAACGCATGCGCTGCCTTGGACAGGCTGCCTAACTCTGCGACTTTAATAAACACCAGCCATTTAGAATCCAGTATCGATTGCATGCATATTTCCCTATTCATGTTCCCTATGAAAAACCGACCTGAAACACAGACCGGCTTAGATCTTTATACTGCATTAAGAGTCAAAAAACTCTTTAAATTAGTATGAATATCTGCAACTTGATGCTTGGACGGCGTAATCCCTGCTTCCAGCAGTTTTCTTGCCATCATATGATCTACAGGTTGATTCACCGAATCAATAGCTACAAGTTTATCTTTCGCATAATGGAACACGGAAAAACGGCCGCTTTTCATATCGCCACGAATCACATAATCACTGGTATCAAAAGAAAGTCCGGTCATCTGCAAACGAATATCCCCTTGGTCTGTCCAGAACCACGGTACATTTTTATATTCCACAGGCTGCTCAGTGACGAACTTGGCTACGGTAATCGCTTGATCATTGGCATTCTGCACCGATTCCAATCGGATACGGCGGTCGCCTGCAAAATGATTTTCATGGTTGGCACAATCACCAATAGCAAAAATATTGGAGATATTGGTTTGCATGGTACGGTTTACGCTAATCCCATTATCACATTGAATGCCTGCCTGCTCTGCCAGTTCGGTATTTGGAATTGCCCCTACGCCCACCAACACCAATTCAGCAGGAATCACGCCATTAGCACAACGTACCCCTGTGACTTTCCCTGACTCACCGACAAATTCATTGATAAATGCACCGGTTTCAATTTGAATGCCATTTGTACGGTGTATATCGGCAATATAATCTGACACCAAAGGCGATACAGAACGGCCCAAAACGCGTGGCATATGCTCGAGCACCGTCACATTCTTAGCTAAACTACGTGCAGTAGAGGCCAACTCTAAACCAATAAAACCGCCGCCGATAATCACGACATTTTCAGCAGTATTCAGTGCTGAGCGTAATTGCCGTGCATCCTGTAAAGTGCGCAGACTCATCACGCCTTGCAGTTCAGTTCCCGGTAAAGGCAATTGACGTGGACGGGTTCCTGTCGCCAATACCAGATAATCATATTCAATCATATCGCCATGATAGAGCTTGACCACGTTTTCATCGGGGTCAATTTCGCTCACTGCAGTGTTTAAACGTAAATCGATTTGATATTTTTCATAAAAAATTTCTGGCTGCAGACAGAGTTTGGATAAATCCATCTCATCTGCATCTTTGATAAAGCTTTTTGATAATGGTGGACGATGATATGGTAATTCAGCTTCATTACTGATTAATATAATTTCACCAGCAAACTGTTCATGACGTAGGGCTTTGGCACAGCTGCAGCCGGCATGACCACCACCAATAATCACCACTCTTTTATTGTTATTCATCTTGATTTCACTCCATGAAAATCATTTATGGGTTAAAAAATGAGTTAAATGCTGGGTGACCTGATCAGGTGCTTCAAAATTACAGATATGACCACTGCCCTGAATAATTTCTAACTTCGCCTTCGGCAATTGCACTGCCATCGCCTGCATATCTTCCACTGGACCACCACCATGATCATGCTCTGCGGCCAGTAGCAATACCGGAGCTTGAATCTGTCCGAGTGATTTTGAAAAGTCCATTTCAATAAAAGCATTCACATAGGCACAGTAACCTTCGACCGTGGTACGTTTAATCATGGCTCGCAGTTGTTGGTCAGCCTCAGGATGCGTGTTACGAAATTCTTCAGACAACCAGCGGTCCACCGTAACATCGCCTAATTTATCCAAGCCATTGGCCTGTGCTTTGGCACAACGGTCACGCCAAAAATCGTGACGGTCATCTGGCTGACGAGGACGGCAGCAACACGCTACAATTTTTTCAATCCGTTCCGGATATGCCAGCCCCAGCGATAAACTGACAGAACCGCCAAAACCCAGGCCAACCACACTACTTTTTTGAATGCCTAAATGATCCCATAACGCAATCACCCCATCGACAATTGCTTGAAAAGAACATGGTTCTGGCGGTAATGGACTAAGGTTATGCCCCCAGGGATCAAAGGTCAGTACCTGAAAATGCTCTGCCAGAATTTCCGCATGCGCTGCCCAAAAACTTGCATCATTGCCTATACCCGGAATAAAGGTAATCCATGCCGCCTCTGATTTGCCTTGAACATGATGATTAAATAACGGTAATGACGTCATGTCAGTTGAACTCCACTCATATCTTGTTTGAGCTTAATTAAACAAAAATGAGTGATGAATCCTAGGTTTGAAATCCTAAATCAGATATCCAGAATATGCATATCTGCTTTATGAGTTAAATGCTATTTTCACATGCCAATGCTTCGTACAGTTAAGACCAAGGACGAATAACACTTTGGTACTGACCAACGGAGCACGACATGACCACAGCACAAAATTTTAAAATAAAAGGCTTAGATCGTATACGCTTTGGCGTTGAACAGCTGGATGATGCTTTACGCTTTGCCAATGATTGGGGCCTGAAGCAGGTCGAAAGCGATCAGGACAATAGCTATCTTTTTGTGACTACAGACAATTCTCAAGTCGAGATTTTTCAAGCGGATGCAACCAATCCGGACCGCATACCTATCGGAAATCCAAGTGGTATGTGTGAAATGGTATGGGGCGTCGAAGATCAGGACAGTCTGGATTCGATTGCTGCAGAGCTGAGCACTGACCGTGAAGTGACTGTAGATGCTGACGGCACCATACACAGTCATGATGATTTGGGCATTCGTATTGCTTTCCGTTTAGCCCAACGCAGTTATGTACCATTTTCCGATACGCAATTTAACTCACCAAGCCAACCTAAACGTATCAATAGCCGAGCACCTCGTTACGAAAAAGCGCAGCCTTATGAAATCAGTCATTTAGCTATTGGAGTTGACCATGCTGGGGAAGCAGTGAAATTTTATCTAGAGCGATTAGGCTTTCTCGTTTCTGATCGTTATGCAGACCGTGGTGTATTCATTCGTTGCTCTGCAGAAGGAAATCATCATCATCTCTTCTTTATGAATGGTAAAGCTCCTGGTACTCGCTTTAATCATCTAGCTTTTAAAGTACGTGACATTCATGAAGTAATTTTTGGCGGTCAGCATATTGACAGTCAAGGCTGGCAAACATTTGCAGGTCCAGGCCGTCATCGTGTTTCTTCAGCATGTTTCTGGTATTTCCTTACCCCATTTGGTGGTGCTTGGGAATATGCCGCTGATGAGGACATCGTGACCGAAGACTGGGAATCAACAGACTTTGCAGCGGAAGCACATATTTTTACCGAATGGACTTTCGGCTTGGAAAAATCTGACGGTACCTTGCGTGGTCCGATTTCACATAGTAAAGCACAATCACTAGAAGACTAAAGCTGACGTTGAGATAAGGAAGAAAGCATGAATGCTACTGTTCATACTGAAGCGGAACATTACTGGGTTCAGCTGATTCACTCAGATGTGCGCATCATTCAAGGTAAATATAAAACCCGTATTATAGAAGCAGGCAATCCGAACAACCCTCCCCTGTTTTTACTGCATGGTACTGGCGGGCATGTGGAAAATTATGCCCGAAACATTCCAGCGCTGGCTGAACACTTCTATGTGATTGCCTTAGATTTTCTCTGGCATGGTCGTTCTCAAACGACTGGATTTGATCATGAGGTCATTCCAAATTTGATTGACCAGATTCTGGATGTGATGCAGCAATTAAATATTTCACGTGCGCATTTTGAAGGCCAATCTATGGGGGGCTGGGTTGCCATGCAATTGGCAATTCAGTATCCAGAAAAAGTAGATCGTTTAGTACTGACCACCACTATGGGTTACCGCCCAGATGCATCTGCAGTCCCTGACTATGTAGAACCGCATTGGGCTGCAAATTTACCCAGCTCGATTGAAGTACTCAACAACCCAAGTTTTGAAAATGTCCGTACCCGGATGGCACGCATTTTAGCGAAGCCAGAACGTTTAACGGATGAAGCTATCCAAGTTCGTCAAAGCTTATATCGTCAACCTGCTTTGGCTGAAGTTCAAAAGCAATTCATTACTGAATATTTGTCTGGCGAAACTATACAAAAACATACGGTAACTGATGCTTTGGCTAAAAAAATTCTAGCTCCGACGCTAGTTTACTGGGGCGATGCCAACCGTACACCGCCTGCTTTAGGTAAGCATATTGCAAACCAAGTTCTGCAAGGAAAATTTTACTGTGCGGAAGATACGGGACACTGGGCGCAATTTGAAAGTGCCGACGTCCACAACCAAGTGGTAACCGACTTCTTATTAAGCAAAGACCAATAAAACCAGATTTAAACATTGAAAATTTAAGGAAGAACGAATGTCGAAAATTGATTTAACAGGCCGCTGGGAATTGGTGACCTTTGCACAAAACTATGATGACGGACGCCAAGTTCTACCTATGGGTGAAGCACCGCAAGGCATTATTCAGTATACCGAAGATGGCTTTATGAGCTGCATGATCTGCCGTCCAGATCGTGCCAATTTTACCACTGGGGGTCAGTGGAATGCTTCGGATGCCGAAAAAGCCGGGGCTTATAACAGCATGATGTCCTATGCAGGTCGATATGACGTTGAAGGTAATACGGTAACCCATTATGTCGATCTCAGTTTATTTCCAAATTGGATTGGCGGACAGCAAAAACGTACCTTCTCTTTGGATGAACAAGGTCAGCTCAGTTTGACTGCCCGTTTAGAAGAAAATACCTCTGAAGCCCGCACTGCACTCTTGCTGTGGAAACGCGGTTAATTCAATTTTCAAGGAATGAACAATGAATACGATGACAAATCCTGAGATTGGCAAAAGCATCCAATGCGGTGCAATTCAAACCAACTATCACGATGTAGGACAAGGGGAACCTGTACTGCTACTGCATGGTTCAGGCCCTGGCGTCAGTGCATGGGCAAATTGGCGTTTGACCATTCAAGCACTACAAAATGATTACCGCTTGCTTGCACCTGACTTTGCCGGTTTTGGTTACAGCACATTCCCAAAAGACATCAACTTTAACCGTGATACATGGCTACAGCAAATGGTGGATTTCCTAGATGGTTTAGGACTAGAAAAAGTCAATGTCATCGGTAACTCCTTTGGCGGCTCCATGGCACTTGCCCTAGCTATTTATCACCCTGAGCGTGTCAATAAGTTGATTCTTATGGGCAGTGTTGGAGTTCCATTTGAATTGACGGCTGGTTTAGATGCGGTATGGGGCTATACACCATCATTTGAAAACATGCAGGCAATCATGAAAATCTTTGCCTACAACCAAAATCTGGTGGGTGATGATCTGGTGCAAATGCGCTATATCGCCAGCACCAAAGAAGACACACGTGCAGCCTATGAACGCATGTTCCCCGCGCCACGCCAGCAATGGGTTGAAGCAATGTCTCATTCAGAGGAATCCATTCGCAAAATTAAGCAGCCGACATTGATGGTACATGGTCGTGATGACAAGGTGATTCCGCTTTCAACCTCTTTGACCATGCTGAACTGGATTGAAAATAGCCAAGTTCATATTTACAGCCAATGCGGCCATTGGACGCAAATCGAGCACGCACAAAGCTTTACCCAACTGGTTGCACAATTTTTAAAAGATTAATAATGCTTCAAGGATGACTCGCATGACACAACAATCTGCCGCTGCAGGCAAAAAAGTTCTCATTATTGGCGCAGGTACAGCAGGCATGGCTTCCGCTATTACGCTTTCCCGTATTGGCCTGAAAATCGACCTAATAGATATCAATCCGAATTGGGGTGCATTAGGTGCTGGATTGACAATTACCGGCCCGACCTTACGAGCACTGAAACAGCTCGGGGTTTATGACGAAGTCACTGAACAAGCTTACGTTGGTGATGGTATTCAAGTGTGCGATCCAGCTGGCAATCCTATACGTATTATACCAACACCCATGCTAGATGGTGCCGATACCGCTGGAAGTGGCGGTATTATGCGTCCAACTATGCATTCGATTATGCATAAATACGTTAAAGACTCTGGTATTCAAATGCGCTTGGGTTTAACTGCTGATGCTTTTGAACAAGATGAAAATGGGGTAACGGTAACATTCAGTGACGGAAATAAAGGCTATTATGACTTCGCGTTAGGTGCAGATGGTGTACTTTCAAAAACTCGCCAGCTGTTATTTCCTGACGCGCCTAAAGCAGAATACACAGGTCAAAGCTGCTGGCGTTTATTTTTAAAGCGCCCTGCTTCCATTGAACGTCGTACCTATTTCTTGGGTGGTCCAGTGAAAGTCGGTTTTACTCCTGTTTCTAAAGATCATATGTATATGTTCTTATTGGAACGCTGCCCACAACGCTGGCAAGAGCCTGAAGATAATTATAAAAAATTAAAGCAGTTGCTTGAAGGTTATGACGGTATTCTAGCTGAAATTCGTGAATCCTTAAGCGAAGCTGATAATCAAAATATCAACTTCCGCCCACTTGAATGCTTTGACCTTCCAGGACCATGGTATGTAGGAAAGGTATTACTTATTGGTGACTCAGCACACCCTACTACGCCACAATTAGCTTCAGGTGCAGGTATGGGTATTGAAGATGCTTTAGTACTCGCTGAAATCTTTGAAAAACAGCCAAATGTCGACCTGGCCTTTGCTGAATTTATGCAGCGCCGTGAGCAACGTTGTCGTTTAGTCACGCAAAGTTCAATGGAAATTGGACGTTTGGAGCAACAGCGAGCACCCGTTGAACAACAAACTGCTGTGGTAGAAAAAGCACTGAATATTCTTAAAGAAGCCATTTAATCCAAAGCCCCGGTCACAGTTGATCGGGCTTATTTTTTTAAATAAGAATTTATACACCTCAGTTTAATTAACTAGCTCAGTGACGAGCATACATTATTACCATGCTAAAGGAGCAGCATTATGGTTCGTATTGAAAGCAAACGTGGAATGTTTGCGCTGATGTTGGCACATTGTGCCGGCATGCTAGATTTAGTCGCGTTGCCAATTTGGGTTGGAACACTCATTGCCCATTATCAGTTTGATCCACAACAAGCTGGTGGTTTAGCGACGCTCTTTTTAATGGGTGCTGCAGGTGCCAGTATTTTCTTTGCACCACGCTTTAACCGCATCAATGTCAAACTTGCTTCTGTTGCAGGCTTCGCATTAGCAGCTATCACATTTGTAATTGCAGGACTCAATACAAGTTTCCCAGTTTTGGCTGGATTACACTTTCTTGGTGGACTCGCTGCAGGTACTGCACTCAGTGTGACGCATGGAACTATGGGGCATGCTATTAATCCACACCGAGTATTTGGCTTTGCTGGACTGGCTATCGGTATTTTTGGAGTAATTTTTTTAGGTGGCACACCTGAAGTAATTCAATACTTTGGTGGTCAGAGCATGTTCTATGTAATGGCGGGAATAATGATATTCGCATCTTTAGCCTGTCTGTTGTTCTTTCCCAAACCAACCAAACCGGTACCTTTTGATAACTTTGAACAAATTAAGAACTTACCCCCACTAGGTAAACCTGTGTGGTTCTGCATGATTGGTGTGGCATTGTTAGCCATGACCCAAGCCATGACCTTGAGTTTTTATGAACGGATTGGTTTAGAACGTGGTTTTACCCGTGACATGGTCACCATGGCTTTAGTCATTTACGGTATTGTCACCATTTTTCCGGCACCTTTAGCCGCAATTTTACAAAATAAAGTCAGTGTCACCGCGATCATTGCTTTTGGTCCGATTTTTCAAGGGATCTTTGCCTTACTCACCACACAAACCCATCATTATTCAGTCTTTGCTTTTGCTGGCCCAATGATGGCATTTACCATTTTATTTGTGCATACCTTTGCTTTTGGTTTATTGGCACGTTTAGACCCAACTGGTCGAGCGGTCGCAGGAACCCCTGCCATGCTGATGGTCGGTGCAGCGGTTGCACCTTTTATTAGTGGTACGCTAGTGAAATTTATTGGTTTTGAGGCGATTGGTTATGCTTGCTGTGTGCTTGTAGCGGTACAAGTGTATTTATTTAGTCAAACGCGTAAAGCTGTATTGGCAGGTGAAACCAATGTTCCTGTAGCAAATATCACAAAAAGTGATCAACACCCTGCCGTTTAATACAAGCAGATTTTTTAGTTTTATTCGCTATTCACTCTATGTCAGGTTTTTCCATAAGCCTGACTTTTTTTAATTTGCTACATTTAATAATCCCATAATTTATTTTTAGCTTTAGAAACAAGTATGTAACTTAAAAGTTTATTAAGCTTAAGATGAATTATACTCAGTTCTACTTTACTCTACACCAAACTTGCTTTGGATTTAACTAGAAACTGGATAGCTATTGATGACAAGAGTGATTCTTCATTAGTGAAAGTAAAATTCACGAAACATAGCAATTCTTTATAAAATGCACTTATTATTAAAGCATATGATGCGCCCTCTGCCGGTTATGGACTAAAGTGCACAATAAGGCTTTCGCTTTTTCTTTAATATAATATGAAACCCAAATAATCCTTGTACTCGAGGCAGATGTTTGATCCTAGTGCTCGATTATATTAATAGTAAACTCAGCCATAATAGCAACGCCCAGATTTCGCACAGCTCTTCAAATAATGAGAAACCAATAGCAAACCGTCTTAGGTATGGATGATATAAAACTATTGAGCATAAAAAAACCTGCATCCGCAGGCTTTTTCATGCTCAATAGTTTTTAGATATAAGCTGCCGTAACTTGCTCAAAGCCCTTCGCTAGCAGCATACTTCTTTCCATCATGGAACTCCCCTCGATTTCCATACGGCCAATTTCACCCGACGTTTCCACCACAAATTGCGCACGGGCCAAGCGTTTTTGCATGAACTGCTCGAATACAGCTTCCAAATCATTCCCATATTCATCAAGTAGCTTAGCCAGAACAATCGCATCTTCAACTGCAAGCCCAGCACCCGAACCTAAGTGAGGAGTGGTTGCATGTACAGCATCACCAATCAAAATGGTGGAACCGCGATGCCAATCGCTATTCACCATTACACGCTCTAAAGGACGGTAAATGATTGGCGTGTTTTCATCAATCGAATCAATATAAGGCTTCAGTACTGCTTCGAATTCTCTCAGCAGCTGTTTTGCCATGTTTGGTAATACTTCAGGCTCTCGCCATACCTGATCTTTTGGTACACACTCCATCATGTACATATACATTTGCGTTGGGCTGCAAGGGTTAAAACCTACTTTCATATTTTCAGACTGGAACATGCGTCCGCGATTGATCTCTGCAGGACGGTCAAACTGCAAGCGCCAGCAGGCCTGGCCGGTATATTCAGGTGCTGCCTGCTCTGGCATAAGTAATTGGCGCAATTTTGAAAATACACCATCCGCACCAATGACCAAATCATAATGTTGGGTACGCCCACTCTCAAACTGTACAAAACTGCCATGCTCTAACGTACTTTGTAGGCTTGCAACTGTATCGCCTAAAAAAACAGGGATATTCAATGCTCTCACTTTACTTGATAAAATGTCGTGCAGCACCGGACGCAGAATAGCACCCTCAGATGGAAAGTCATCAGCAATGACGCGTTTAGATAAAACGGTTCGAATAAAATTACCATGTTGGTCATAAATATCTACCCCATCATGCACAAAACCTTGCTCAGCAATTTCTTGCTGGACACCCAAGTCACACAATGCACGCAATGTCAGTACGGAAAGCGTGAGTCCTGTTCCCAAAGCTTTCCAGTCTTCAGATTTTTCTACCAATTCAACATCATGGTTGGATTGTTTTAATTTTATAGCTGCAGCCATACCACCAATTCCGCCGCCTAAAACCAATATTTTCATGTTCAATTCCTTGAGTGTTGTTAACTAGCACAATACCTGCGCTATTTTTCATATCAAACTCAGTCAATATTCCATTGAACGAGTCAAACCTGACTGCTACAAAAGCAATCGTTATTCAGCCAAACCTGAAACAGCTTTGCTATGCTGTACAAAATTTTCAGAAATATTTTTAATCATCATACAGACCGTCATAACGTCAGAAGCTATAGCTAAAATTGCAAAGAATCGCGTCCATGCCATATTATTTGCCATATAACCCATGCACATGGTTCAAGAAACTGCACCAAATTGGCCAATACCGCACATCCAGGAAACACCTGTAGTCCTTGCTTCTGTTGGATAAAACTTCGCAGCTAAAACAGGTAATGAAGACTGAGCGGTATTTTGTAGCGTTCCAGCACTGTTCACTAATACAATAAAAAAAGTTTGTATGTGCATCATTCTATCCTTGTTTCATGCATGTTTCATGCAGTGCAAACATTAAATTCTGAATTCAGCATAACCTAACCCAGTATCTATAATGATGGGACAAGCTGGATATTAGATATAATTAAAATAGATAGCATGAATAAAAAACCGCCTCTTTGAAACGGCGAACCAAAGAAACTATTTGGTTATTCGGCAGGCTGTATTTTGAAATAATGCTCAGAAGCCCAAATTGCTGTATTAGCGCATAAAACAAAAATCAACATTGCAATAGAAAGGTTCAACAGTGAGGACCAAGGCAGAAAACTCAGTATTAGACCGCTCAGAAGACCGAAGAAAAATTGTAGTCCGCCCATGAGCGCACTGGCAGAACCCGCTTGACGGCCTTGCTTCGACATGGCCAATGCCGTTGAATTCGGTGCAGTGAGGCCTATACCTGAGACCGCCATAAATAGACCAGCCAATACCACTACTAAGCCAGCTTGTGGCAAAACAGATGCTATCAGCAATAAAAATACCCCGGCAATTTGCACTAGGCCGCCAATTCGCAGCCGTTGCAGCACCGAATATTTATGTTCCAGCATGTGATTTATGGCTGACAACAACATTGTGCCCACAGCATTAATACCAAAGGCATAAGCAAACTGCTGTTCATTCAGATAATAGCTATCCATCAATATAGTCGACGCCACATTGATATAGCAAAACAATACACCAAAGCTAAAGCAGCCAGCTAGCATCGGAAAACGGTAGCTCGGGTCTTTGAAAATTTTAAAATACAGCTGAAATACATGCTTAAATGAAATTTTTAGTCGGCGCTCGACAGGCAGTGTTTCTTTAAAGCCGAAAATAACCCAAACCAAACTGACAATACCTAATAAGGTCAAAGCACTGAAAATGGCATGCCAATGAAAAAAGAGCAGCAGCCAGGCACCTAAGGTCGGTGCAATCACTGGGGCAACGCCCATTACAATCATCATGCTGGCGAAAGCTTTAGCCGCATTATGGGTATCTAATACATCTCGTATCGCTGCACGAGCCAAAACCAGGCCGACACAGCTGCCCAATGCCTGCAATACACGTGCAGCAAGCAAATTCAGCAAATCATCTGCGTATATACACAGTATGCTCGCTACAATGTGTAGGCACAAACCAAAAATCAGCGGTATTTTCCGGCCGATCTTGTCACTGATAGGGCCATAAATTAATTGCCCGATTGCCAGACCAAAAAAATATGCTGGTAGTGAACTCGAAACCAGTAATGTAGAGACTGCATATTCTTTGGCCATATTCGGTAAAGCTGGCAAATACATGTCTGTTGAAAGGGGTGCAATGGCTGTTAACAAGGCTAAAAGTAAAATCCAGCTCAGGCTATATTTCTGCACAGTCACAGCTTGTGTCATGCGGTATATCCTTTATTTCGGCAAAAGTTATCCATTGCTCTGTTTTCAAGGCCTTAAAATATTTAGTTCAATGGATTAGTGGGTCAGTACAGCTCGGTTCAACAAACCTTGATCTGCAACAATCGTTTGTCCCGTCATCACCTTGTTTTGCTTCGAAGCTAAAAACGCATACAATGCGCCGTAATCCTCAGCATCAGGTAACTCCTGCAGCAGGCTGATAGACTGGAACAGATTTAAAAAAGTATCTTTAGGAATATCAGACTGTTTTTGATGATCCAATTTCAGCGCTTTCGGGCCTTTGAGCTGACTATTGCCAATAGCAGCGGGAGCAACGCCATTGACCCTGATTTCAGGTGCAAACTCAAATGCAAGCTGCTGAATCAGACTTCGAATTGCACCTTTAGTTGCAGTATAAACTGCTCCGCCACCATCTGCGGCGTAAGCTGCGGTAGAGGTCGTAAAGACCAATGACCCTTGATTGGCTTTGAGTACATCAGCAAAGATATGTGCTGTCAGTAAATACCCTTTGACATTGACATCAAATAACTCATCAAAGAGTTGATCCAGATGTGCCGCACTCATATCTGCAATTGCTACATTGCCATCAAAAATCCCTTGTGCGCCAATCACCGCATCTAAACGGGCATATTTGGCTAAGATTTGTTGTTTACAGTGTTCAAGTTCTGAAATCTTGGTGACATCACAAGTCATTAATAAGTCACGATCAGTAAATTCAGAATGTAGTTGCTGGATTTTTTCAGCAGAGACATCCGTCACAATGACATCCGCACCTTGGTCCTTGCAATAATGGGCAATACCTAAACCTAAACCAGAACCTGCACCTGTAACTAACACAATGTGGTTTTCTAATAGTGACATGAGCTTCCCTTTTGAAAATAAAGGGTCAAAGACTGACCCTGTTGGCATTTCCTGTGCATTAAATATCTTAAAATTCTGCAGGTAAGTTAGCAGGTTTAGGTTTATTTTTCAGATAAAGTGGTACGGAAACATTCAGTGCGAAACGACCATCATTACTCACGGTGTTTTTAGTTTCTAAATCTTTAGACCAACTTAAACCTACATATAATCCACGACCAAAATCTTTAAGGACTTGTACACCAAGACCTATTTGACGTGCTTTATCATTTTCATGTCCATAATATGCTGTACCGTTGTTTTCATCAGCAGTTACTTGCTCACGAATATAACCAATTGGACCGACTTGTAGTCCCTCATGGATTGAATCCAGCTTTTTCAGCACGGTTGCATCGAAAAAGAATTCATCACCTGAGAGATATTTACTTTCTTTGTTCTCAAAATTATAGAAGTAATGCGATTCTAGCGAAACATTCCAATTTGGACTAAACAAGCTATAACCCAAACGTGGGTTGATTGACCAATATTCACCACTGGTATTGGTACCACCTTGTTTCCAAGAACCTGTGGTGGTCACTACCCCTAGACCAGAGCTGACATACTGCCCCGGCTTGACTGCCCAAGTAATATCAGCAAAATGGAGATCAATATTGGCAATATTAGTATTTGAATGTGTTCCGATTTCACCGAGCATTGGATTACTAATGGTTTCTTCTGCAAGAATAAAAGGAATTGCCACCCATGCACGATAATCACCACCCAAGACTTTCCAACCTGGTGTATAAATGAAGATAGAAGTCGATGCTGGTGCATTTAACTCTAATCCCATGTTATTACCATTGTTGTCTTTGAGTTCACCATTTAGAAACTTGGTCGAACTCGTGTAGTAAAGCCCCGGTGGTAAAGGTGCACTAAGGGGGATACCCATAGTATTACCCGCTGGTGCTTGTGGTGCTGCCCCTGGCTCTAGAGCCATAACCATTTGTGAAATACAAAAAGATAAAATAGCTAAAGCACAAGTGCTTTTTTGAAATTGTTTTAACATTGCCTACTCCATTAGCGCTGTTTATTCCATTAACTAAGCTATTGAAATGAACGCTATGAAGTCACCAAAAAATATTGAAAGCAGTTATCAAATTTATAGATATCATCATCCTTTAGACAAGGAATAAAATGCATATGTAATAATACATAGTAGGTTCAAACCAGCCACATTCAACAATTAGATATCAATAAGTTACATGCAAATCATCTCATTTTTCGCCAACCTTATATAAAGCAAAATTTTAAATTCATCAAAAACCACTTGCATTAATAGTCACTATCTTGATCTTTTTTTTTGAAATTAATTTTTTTAACACTTCTTTTTCATTTTATATGAATAAGTGGATGAGCAAATGCTTAAAATATATGATGTTGTTTGTGACTGATTTACAACGTAATTTGCTAGAGATAGACTGTACAAAAGATTAATATAATTTCGTACCTATGGGTTTTTTAAGCATTATAGATAATAAAGAAATTTATAGTTTTATGCTCAATGATGAGCAGTGGGATAGACTCAAAGATAAATATAAAAATCTCAGCATGTATATGCCTTGCTGTCAGACTCGTGCCATTCCTAAAAAGAGTAAATTAGGCACACAATATTTTGCACATCATCCCTCAAGCAGTTGTGGTTTTAGCTCTGGTGAAAGTCGTGAACATCAGTTCTGTAAATATCTCATCTTAAAATACTTACATGAGCATGGATGGACAGTAACGCCTGAGTTTCGTGGTCAAACACCTTCTGGTGAAACTTGGATTGCTGATATTTATGCCCAGAAGAATAACGCCAAAATTGTAATTGAAATTCAATGGTCACTTCAAAGTATTGAAGAAACCAAGCGCCGTCAGGAAAAATACAAACAATCAGGGATTCGAGCCGTCTGGTTTATGCGAACCACTCAAAAAAATAAATGGGATGTCTTAGATTATCAAAGCTATGACTTACCTGTTTTTTCAATTTGGCTGAACAAAGAAAATTATCAATTGATGGCTAGTGGTGTATTCCACAATTGGGACGACTCCGACTTAGTGGAAATTGAATTTATAGATTTTTTCAAAGCACTGATTACTGGTTCCGTTCAGTATTCCTTAAAACCCAATGCAAAGCGATCTATACAGGTCTCAATGAATAGCAGTCAGTGTTGGAAATGTAAAAAGCAAACCAACACCATTATGGAGATTAATTACTTTATTCCACATGCCAAAGGATATACTAAAATACACAGCTTAAATATCGAAAGACTTTCACATTATCATTGTGAGATTCTAAATCACCCCAGTCTAATCAATTCATATCAGTATGGCTTGCTAAAAAAACGTTTTAGTAAAACCCGTGGTGAAGCCTATGTATCAAATGGCTGTTTTCACTGCGATGCTCTACAAGGTGCATTTTTTTCACATCACGAACGTGATACACAAAATATGAAACATAGCCAATTTATCGATGTACAAATTGACCATGACACTCAAATTGATGGGCTGTGGTTTTATTTAGGGTGACTATGCAGAAGCCCAAATCTATTTTTAATTTCTATAGTTGTTCTTTAGCTAAGTTCAACAAAGCTTCTAGTGCAGGTAATTTATTCGTAACACCTGTCATACTAGGTGACGTGTTCAAGTACTGTATTAAAGGCTCTAAGAGCTTTTTGTCACTTAAATCTTCAATACTAATCGGTAGTTTTGGCAACATTAAACTCATTCTTGAAACTACTCTTTTTTTCATACCTTTATATTGTACTGGGATCACATCATCCACTTTTTCAACGATAAAACAATCGACTAAGCGAAATAACTTCGGAGGTTTATTTCCAGTTCCCTCAATAACCCACATCATATCTCCAGCTTGTGGATTTCCCTTGGCCCTCGTATATAAAATGGATTCAGGCAAAGAGCGATAATTTATCTTTGTATTATCAAAATTATGATACCCGATCCAATGCTTTGTCATAAAAAAATCCCAAACAACAAATATGAATGATACAGTATCCATAAAGTATCTAAATACAAAATAGAATAAAACCATCCACATTCAAAAACATAAAATCAATAGCTTATATTTAGCTCTCTTAGCACTGTATATGCTAATTTTTTAAATCTCAAATTCAACAAAAACCACCCACATTTATAACCATTTTATTGACCTTCTGTTTAAAAATATTTTTTTCACATGCCTTTCCTTAAATAATAGTAACAAGGAGCATGATTATGAAATCTAGAGTTTTAAATTTTAAGAAATACACTAAAGTAAAGTTTGACTCTTATCAAACTATTCCCGTCCCTTATCCGCCTTTAAGTAGAATTTATCTTTGCTATGTTCATATATTAAAGGCAGCAAGATTACCTTCATTCTTTGATACAAAAACCAACCTCGCATATCCGACCACAGCTACAAATAATCAGATCTTTTTTCTAGACAATTTTCTGCTTCTATATGCGATCCAAATACAAAATTTACCTATTAGCGGATGCTATATTTTGCAGACCGACATCGATTTACCTAGGCTTGAATATCAACTGAGTACACGCTTATTCACACTAATTACTGAACTTAAATTTGATATTAAGCAGATCAATCCAAATAACGTGCTAAATGCATTTAACACATCACTTTCCAAGCATGCCATTTATGACTTGAATTCCACTCACACCGATAAACCGCGCTCTGAATTTTCACTCGATTTACTCTCAAAACTAATCGGCTGTAGCCGTAATCAACTCTTATATCAACAAAAACAAATCAACGATGCATATTCAATTAAAGTCCAGCAACTCAAGCAAAAGTGTGTAGCACTCCAACACCCTCAGCCAAGTACAGAACTGTTTTGGAGCGCTTAACATGGAAACTAAAAGCATCATTCATCAATTATTACAGCAAGAATTTATCCATGAACATTATGCTGAGATACTAAGCCAATATTTAAAAGGCAAAGTCTATATTCTTGAGCTAAAACAATTATTAAATCCAGAGATCACCACAGAATATGATCACATTCAACTGTGCTTACTCTCACCGCCTAGCGTTTCTCAACATCCAATTTGCGCTTATCTTTATTCAGTAAAACAGCACTTACAGCATTCTTTAATACAGCAATGGGCGATCCACAATTTACATGCTGCATGTATTCTTAAATCTATCCAGAATAAGGGTAACAAAGACCATCAAACAACAATTATTAAAGTTCTTGATCGATTTAGGTTAGCAAATGAAGCTTATGACGCATCACAACAGGAAAAACCGCTCAGTAAATCTCAGCGTCAGTACCTATGGCTATGGCAACAGCTGCCTGAAGATGAAATAGGACTATGTGAATTTGTACAATATTTACGTCGCTTAGAAACGAATCCCCAACTCACTCGTTTTCAATATTTATTACTGCTAGATCTACGGCGTTTTTATGATTATGTATTAGCACTCAAGCCCAAAAAGAATAATTCACCCTCAATCAAACATGTTAATGAACCCCATTATCTCGATGAACACGGCGCAATTTTATGTCATCCACAAGACATGCCACAAAAGGAAGATCCTGCCCTCTTCTACGAAAAATCCCAAGATGAGCAACCTGATCCTCAATATGCTGTAGATACTGCTCAAATATTCCCTCTAGCAACTCAATCAAGTTTCTTACAACATAAAATCAGCCAACTCACTCAACAACACATCATTCGGCAACAGCATGATTTTACGTGTAGCAAACATTACCCAGATTTCAACAGTTTGAGCCTACTGGTACAACATTGCTACCAACATTATTTAAACAACCCAAATAAAAATAAAGCCTATCTGTTTATCCTCCTGAGTTTTCTCAGCGGGGCTCCGATTGAACAATGGCTTAATCTGCAGATCAAACAACGCTATGCGCTCAATAAACGACAAAAACTGATTTTAGAAGACGAACAATATTTTTTACGCTCCAAATTTACGTTATTTGAAGATGCTAATTTTGGCTATAAAGATCAGTTACTCAATCAAGTGACCTACTTCGACTTACCGTTAGTCAAAGAGCTAGTAGAAGGTCTAAGAAAGCCTCCCATAATAAAACAAGAACAGGTCGCACATGCTTTAAAAAGATGCCGTGAAGAACTGTTTATTCCTTCACTATCAACTAAAAAAATAAGTGTGTTATTACATCACTGGATTTACCAGCATACTCAAAACCAACAACTTGCCGACATCCTGACAGGCATTGATGCTAATCGATCTGTTTCTATTTCTTATTGTTCATACCCTATATACCGCTTACAGAAATGTTATCAAACAACTGTAAAACAGCTTTCTCATGATTTAGCACAACAAGTTCATTTTACTCATGATGAGCAACTACGGTTTGGGAGTTGCAAAGCACCCAAGCCACAGATAGTGACCGCAATATTTGCATATCTACACTACCAAATCATTCAAGCTCAACATCAAGGGAAAATGTTGGAGATGTTCAATCACTACAACATTTGGTTGTGGCACATTTTATTATTGTTCAGTGCTGCTCGACCTGTTAGCGAGTTTCCTGGCTTCTTAAAAAATTTTGATCTAAATCAACAATGGCTTTGGGTTTCAGATAAAGAAATTCATTCAAGAACGGATGATGGCCGTTTAATTCCACTGTGCGATTTTGTAGTGAAGGAAATCCGCAAATTCATAGCCTACTTAAAGCAGTTTCAACAACTATATCCAGAGCATAAGACTCATCTTCAAGAAATTTTAAACAGTAAAAAACCACTGCTTAGCGTTTACCAACAAGGACAATGGCAAGCACTTAGTCCTCATATTATCGATCAATTCACCAATATCATGCAGCTCAAGCAACCCAATTGGTTACGTCATACTGTACGAGCGTATCTCACAGAAAAAGCAGATGAAAATTTAATTCTTGCTTTATTTGGGCATGAGCAAAATCAGCAAGAAATGGGGCAAAAATTCTCAAGTTTTTCACTTCAACAATATAAAGAACTCGCCAACGACCTCAACGATATGCAACACGCTTACCAAATTGATGGGATGTATGAAGATACTTAAAGAAAAAAACTATGCACATGAACGGCGTGCAAAAAATAGAGACAAAAAAATCCGCAAAGAGCGCTTACAGGTTCAATTGATCATTGATGAGTTTATATCACCTGAAAAACTACAGCTGGCACAACAATCTCAAAGCATTCCCGATCTTTATCACCAAGTGACTCAACATTTGGATCATCATAAATTCAGCTTTTCTTTAAAAAAGGCATTTTATCAGCACTTTCGCAAACATGTTATTCAATACAACCTTGCCAATAATACAGACTTACCACTCCCTACACAGCATCTCGTTTCTATTCAACGTAATCCTTTGCTTTTTAATGAATCTTGGTTAGATAATTCAAAATACATTACGTATATGAAAGAGCGGATTTGGCATTATTGGCATACTACAGAACATTTTTCAGATGATGAAATTATTGGCAATCTTCTTATCAGTGCAATCCTGTACGGCGGACTTTCACATCAAGCGAGCTTAAATAATTTACTTGAACACCTTAAGTTAGATAACCCGATCTATCATATTCAGGCTCTACAACTACCAATCATTTTCCTTGAACCTCAATCGCCACACTATGGTGACTTGTATGATCCTAAGCATCCCCTCAAGAAATCACGAAATTTTGTACCTGATCGATTGACTCAACTGTGGATCCTTAGATTTAAAGCAAAGACTATCGATATTCAATTTGATTGCTACGCTTATATCCGTTTCATTTTTAATGCATTAGAAATACCTTACAATTTAAAGCAATTTAATCAACTCTTAGAGGCTTCCGGTCATTCATTAATGCAATTAGACAATGTCAATTTAAGCCCTGCGCTTGCCCTGTGTTTGACTGAAGAAATAGAAACTTGTGGCTTAAGCCCTAGTGCATTTAAACGCTATCTTTCACCCCAGCTAATACCCTGCCATTCTGAACAAACTAAAGAGCCACTGCTCAAAAATATTAATTCCACGGCAAAAGAGGAACGATTACACACTGAAGATACTCTTGAGACACTTACTGCTTTGCATAAACAGATTTTGAGATTCTTCAAAAACAGCTATAAGACCTCTACAGACATATATAACTTTCTACACACCCAACATAACAGCCTGCCTGAAAATAGCAAACGGTTAGCTCTTTGGCTGTATAGCTTGTTTCATCCTGCTGTAAAAGATATTCACTCTATCGCTCAACTCTATCAGTTGGATTCAGCGAAATATTTGCTCCATATCTCGCAACAACAAAAAATTAGATATTCTTCAATTTATAGCTATTACACAAAACTCGCAGAGACTTGGTTACTCCACAGCAATGAATTTATAGAAGAACCTAACCTTAACGATCATTTGGAAGCGATCTATATCCGTATGTTAAGCAACGTAGGTAAATCTAAATCTCAAAAATTTGATCTCATAAAACGATTTCATCAATTCCAACATGTCTTATTTGATGCTGAACCGTTCCCACTCGCACATGAAGGTAAACACTTAAGCTCCCCGAAAGCTGAAATCATCTCTGCAAAAATATTCCAACAGATGCTTGCGCGACTTGAATACTACAAAAGCCCAAGTTATACAGTACATGACCTAGAAATGCTCAGTATCGTATATACGTTAGCATATCGTACGGGAACGCGGATTAATGAAATTCTTGGACTTCGAATAAAAGACGTGGAAGGCGTTCATGCCAGTTCGATTTGGATTCGCCCATATCGTGCCAAGCATCAACAACACTTACTTAAAACGGATAGTGCTGAACGCAATCTCAACATTCAAATTCTACTCACTCAAGAAGAGCATCTTAAATTTCAGTATTACTGTCAAGCACGGCGACGTGCTTATATGCCAAATCAATATTTGTTTACGACATGGAATGGAACAGATCGTCTAAAACCACATTTGGTGACACTCCCTTTTCAACGAATACTAGATACATTATTGCCTGAACATCGTTATTCTTTTCATAGTCTCAGACATACCGCAGCGAATAATCTCGCTTTGATATTAAACTTAAACTACGAATTTGTTTCTACTTTCACAGATTATTCATACGATCATTACAATCGCATTAGGAGTCATCTATTGCGCTCTAAAGCACCACAAGACAGCTGGTATTTAATTGCTCACCTGCTCGGTCATATTGAACCAACCGAGACTTTCCGAAGCTATATCCATATCAGCTATGTGATAGCAGGTTTACAATTACGTCAATTTGACCCAATGCTTTCTACCCAAATTATTCAAAAAATCTGCCCAACTTTAATAACGCCGTTGAAACACACAGAAGAGATTCATCTCAGTAGTTTTGACACTCAAATGCTTCAAGCGACTCATCTAATACTATTAGGCATAGATAAACAATCAAGTATGCCAATCAATAAAAAAGAAATTCAGCAAAAACCTACTGATGATTGCATCTATGGTACTACTCAATCAGAATACCCATCTGCACTGATCATAAAAATACTCAAAGCATTAGATCAGTCATATACACCTGAGCTTCTTTCTCAAAAGTATGATTTTCCGATCAAGCCCCTGATACGATGGCAGCAAAATTTATTCAGGCTCAAACAACTCAAAAATCGTAAAAACCGTGCACGTTTTATTATTGATGCGGATAAATCACAACGCATACTTCCACATATTGAAACGCAAGAGGAAAAACGACTATTAGAGTATTTCTTTAAACAGCTCAATCTGTATCATTATGATGATGCTAATCTATTGGCTGCTATAGATATATTTGAAAAAAAAGCAAGTGTTTCACATGCAGGACTAATTTTTAATATGTCTGATATAAGACAAGCGAATATATTTTTGAGGGGGATTTATTCACTGTTTCCAAATAAATATTGGAATGTAGCTATATCACCTGAAATCACTCAAGGAAAACTCATGGAGCGATTAGAATTTAAATTTCAATCTAGCAATACAAACAGCAGTTTGAGTAACTCTTTTAAAATCGAGCTAGTATCTCAAAACAATGCTAAAGCTTTAGCAGTACTTCGTTATTGCAATTTGATTTTGCTTATTTTATGTATGCCGTTATAGCCAATTCACAACTGATCCAGCTGATAACCTGAATATTCATAAAAATCTTGTACTAATTTTTCATACACTTCAGAAAAGTTAATTAAATTTTCTCGCTGTAAGCCGTAGTGGTCAAAATAACGATCATCAATAAAGTAAGCTAAACCAATATGTGTATTGAGAGAAGTGGATACGCCAAGCAGTCGACAAAAATATGGGTTATATTGTAGCTGTAATGCTGTATCCATAATAATTTTAGACGCTACAATTTTGGACACATTACGAATATTCAATTGCCGAATGCTTGGATGCATCGATGTCAACATACGATTCGCAGAATAATCCATCATGATCGTTTGGCCTTTTGTTAATTTAATTTTTTATCAGGTGATGATTTAGAGGCTTAACGTCGTTTCGTTAATCCCTAAACTGTACTTATATTTATATAAAAATATGTCTATATCGTCAAGTTTTTATTGTCTACTTAACAATTATTGTAAATTACATTAGACTCAAACATTCTTCAAAGTTCGATTAAAAAATAAGTTGGAAGTCAAAAAACTAACTCTGCAAAAGTTAGTTGAATAAACGAGGATATCTGTAACCTCTATTGGTCATTTTGAAACATGCTGATGAGACCTTCGCTTGAAAACTTCTATAAGCTACTTTTCATATTGAACTTATATGGTCATTAAATTTTATTGAGAAATAACGATCTGATTAATTCAGGGGTCCACCAAGAAACCAATACACTACAAAACCTATCTGATGCTTAAAGCAAAATAGTCGATAAATTTATTATTCCAATATCGAGTGATCAAACTAACTGAAATCATTGAATCCAATAATTATCATTATTACTAGTTAAAACATATAAAAACTTAGATTTTATGTGTTTTCATTTTAATTTTCATCAACTTAAGTGTTATAGATATTTTTTATATATATAAAATAACCTAAAAAGCTGATTGAAGTAAATTCAATGAGCTTTTTGAATAGCCACCGATTTACATCACATATCTATCGTAAGCATACCTTCGATACTAAAATAATTTCTACTTGCATTCGCTCTCTTTCCAATCCATTTTCTATTTGGTAAATAACAAGTACCAATTGAAATTTTAGTCTTTCCAAATTTTTTGTGAATATGTTCGTAAGCCTGCATTAATCTTTCATTTATTTCGATAGCATCATGATCTGCAAATAGTTCGGGTATATATTTATCTTTATCTATTAAATCAGAAAGCATCACGCCACATTTTTTAAATTGAATGCCTGGCTTATAGACTTGATCTAAAAGCTTTAAGGAGTATCTTGCTAGAACAGTAACACTATCCGATGGCTCGGGAAGGTCTATAGAAGTTGACTTTCCATAGTATGGAACATTCTTATCAAATGGATTTGATTGTACAAATACAATTAATGTTCCACAAAGCGAACCATCCTCTCGTAATCGCTTGACTGCATCCTGAATGTATTTGCAAATCGCCTCTCTCATATCCCCGATGTCAGTAATCTTCTCACCAAACGAACGACTTGCCACAATCTGTTTTTTAGGTGGTGGTGTATCTTCAAGTTCGATGCATGAAATCCCTTGTAACTCCATTACTGTTCGCTGCATAACAGATGAAAATAATTTTCCAATTTGGTGTGGGCTACATTTAGATAAATCTAATACAGTATTTACCCCCATATCATTTAAGCGTTTCGAATGTTTTCTACCAACTCCCCAAACCTCAGATACCTCAATAATCCCCCAAAAATGTTCCCGATGACGTGAATCCATGTCTACCAAATTACACACACCATTAAACCTTTTAGCTTTTTTTGCCATGTGATTAGCAATTTTAGCTTCTGTTTTAGTACGACCAATTCCTACGCACACAGGCAATCCAATCCATTTAAGGATTCGGTCTTTCATTTCTCTGGCAAGATCATCAAGATCATAATGTTCTGCATACGCCGTCAATTTTAGAAAACATTCATCAATTGAATATATTTCTTGCTCATCTGGTGCAACATACTGTCCAAGGATTGAATGAAAGCGATGTGACATCTCGGCATACAAAGCGTAATTGCTTGATAAGACCTGAACATTATGTTGCTCTACAATATCTCTAATTTTAAATAGAGGTACACCCATCTTAATGCCTAGATCTTTGGCTTCCTGAGATCGAGCAACTGCACAGCCATCATTATTTGATAACACAATGACTGGTTTATTTATAAGAGAAGGATTGAACAGACGCTCACATGAGACATAGCAATTATTTACATCTATGAGCGCGTAAATTTCTTGTTTTGACTTCATTTGAACTTCTTAATAACGCTAGTAACTACACCCCAAATTTCAAAAGTTTGACCTTCCATTGGATGGATATCTTTATAACCTTCGTTTTCGGCTTTGAGCCAACAACCTAATGCATCTTTAATGAGGCGCTTTACAGTGAACTCATTATCAATCAATGCGATAACAATATCTCGATGTTGAGGCTCAATACTACGATCAACAATCAAAGAGTCATTGATATCTAAACCAGCATTGAGCATAGATAAAGAGTTAACCTTTACAATGAAAGTTGCGTGATCATTACTAATCAAATATTCATTTAAATCTAGTTTCTTATCGATGTAATCTTGGGCTGGTGACGGAAAGCCAGCTTGGACGCGCTCTGTAGCTACAGGAATTTCTACACGGCTTAATGGATCTAATAATCGAATATCAGAAATTTCATGATTAGGTGATTTTTTTAAATAATTTTTAATTTCTACAACTCGAGACTCTGGTACACGAATAACTTTTGTTGGTTCATCAAACCGAGATTTTCGACCAGCACCTTCGCGCTTTCCACCGTGACCTGATATAATTTCTGACATGATTAATTTCCCCTTGATTGCGTTACGTAATCAAGATTGTATTCATGCTTTAAATTATTTCAACATATAAAAATTAGCTAATGCTAAAAAGGCTTTAAAATAGAGAGTCTTGCTGTTTATTTTCAGATGAACGGTCGAAAGGTTTGGTTATATATTCATCATCCATTTCAAAAAAAAGTTCATGAGCATCTAAATGGGAGACTGTTAACCAGTCTTTTCTATACTTCTCTGGAATAACAATGATAGATCGCTTTTCATCGTCTGGACCATGAAACTGTTTCATAAAGTGATGATGTTCAGCATTGATCGTCAACATTGAGAATGAGCGTATCTTTCGACCATCGATGATTGCGTCCTCATAAATACCTGCGACCGTAAAAGGAGCTTTATCTTCTCTCGATATACCACACCAATGAGGCTTTCCATCGATATACTTGGGCTCATAAAACTCTTGTACAGGTATCAAGCAAAACTTGTCATTTTTCCAAGCGCTTCGGAATGAAGGTTTTTCAGCAATTGTTTCTGTGCGTGCATTGTATGTATGCCGACCAAATTTAAGGTCTTTGGACCAATGAGGTACTAAACCAAATTTAGCCACGTCTAAATCAAATTGTTCAGCACCATCCATAATGATAGGGGCATCGTATAAAGGGAAGACATGTTGTCTAAAATCCAATTCTAGTTGTGATTCATAAAGATCTAATAAATGTAATTTATTTTTTGAAGGAAACTCATAATTTGAGCACATGTCTTATTTCCTTAATTATTATTTACTAATAAAACAGATTTCTATCCTAAACATCAAATTATGTTGACTTAAGATTTTATATTTTATATGAATTTCACTAGTATTATGTATAATTATTTATGAATTTAATTAATGAAAGCCCCCCTTTTCTGGAGGCTTTTTATATGTTTTATATACTGTATGCTACTAGTAATAATTAAAAAAACCACTTAATGCGGTTTTTCTTAATAACACAGCACAGTCTAATAATACTGAATAGCCATAAATTCAATATACATATTTTGGTAAAATAAAATTGCAAATTTACAAGATTTTTTGGATTAGAACCTTTTAATTTCAGAGACTAGTTTTTTATTAAAAAAATAATAAACTACTTAATTACATCCCTAATTTTTTTATTTAATCATATATATGGATAATTTTTGTACCATTCAAGTATTTTTAAATAATGAGTGGATCGACTGTGCAACTATTGAACTCAGAGATCTAGAAACTAAAGGTTGGTTGGCTAAAACTGCAACATACTATTTATTTGATTATGCAATTGATTACATTAATTTGAAAGATAATCATGCTCTTTCAAATTATTATCCTGTAACTATAAATAGTAATCTTGAAACCACATGGCCAGCTTTTCTTATGGATTTATTACCACAAGGGTACGGTCGAAGAGAGTTATTAAAAAAGCTTGGTCACTCTGAATATGCACAAGAGCTAGCAGATTGGTCTTTACTTAGGGCAGGAGCTAGTAACTGCATTGGAAATTTAAGGGTTAAAGAGGCACACGAATGGCTTCTATCTCAGTACTCACCTCAACCAATAATAGGATTTTCACTAGAAGAAATCATCCAACGTGGTGAACAATTTCTAGAATATTTAACTTCTTTAGGCTTATTTATTAATGGATCTACTGGTGTCCAAGGTGAATGGCCAAAACTGTTATTGACACAGAGTTTTGATGACCTATTTTATCTAGATCACACACTACCAGATAACAAGGCAAAACAACACTGGTTGGTTAAGTTCAGCCGTGGTAGAGATGAACGTCTCAATAAAATTTTAATGCATGAACCACTGTATATGCAATTAGCTGAATATCTTGGTCTGAATGTATTTAAAAAGTTAGAGCTATATGGAAAAACATTGTTCATTCCACGTTTTGATAGAAAGGTAGAAAATAATTGTGTTGAAAGAATTGCTCAAGAAAGTTTAGCCTCATTTGGTGGAAAAGCTGGCTTTGGAGTGGCAATGACCCATAATGAAGTTTGCCAATTAATTATGAAATATTGCAGTCATCCTGAACTTGATATCATCGAATACATTAAAAGAGATTTAGCAAATATTGCTTTAGGAAACAAAGATAACCATACACGAAATACTGCATTTCAACGACTCAATAATGGTTGTATTCAATTAACTCCTCTCTACGATTTCACTCCTACATGGATGCATCCAGATGGAATCTCTAGATGTACTAGATGGGAAAATGACGATACTAATTGGAGAGAAATTACAAACTATATTTTACAAAATACTTCTATAACCGAGGATCAAATAAAATACACGTTTACTGAACAGCTTGACTTATACAAAGGCTTATTAACTAAAATGGAATCCATAGGAATTGATTATGAGATCATCGAAAATTGCAAATATAGAATTCAAGATATTTGCCAACAATTAACAACAATTTGTCATAGATAGAAAATCCTTCTCAAAAAACAATCTATATCATACTGATTTTTAAACTGAAGAACTTCAGACGTTCAAGCATAAACTGTGGATGAACAACATCAACTAAAAGTTGGTTTTAATAATTTTATGAGATGCGTTCCAATATAAATTATAAGTGATATGGTTGAAAACACGATATCTCATCAAAAGCTTAAACCAATTTATTGCAAACAAAAGAGAAATTATTAGTTTTTCCCATCTGTAATCCATCATGTACCATGTGGTATTTATCATTTAAATAAGGTAATACAAAATGTGTATTCTAATAATTATTTACACCCAGTTGAGGACAAAAATCAGGGTTATATTGTAGCTGTAACGCCGGATTCAGGGTGATTTTTGTAGCCCCTATTTTAGATACATTACGATTATTAAGTTGCCGAATACTAGTACCTGATACTCGGTGGCATCAATGTAACAATACGACTCGCGGAATAATCCATGATGGTCGTTTTACCTTTTGCTATTTTTTTTATCATGTGATGATTTAGAGGCTTCACGTTTCTTTAGTTAATCTCTAAACTGTTTCTACATTTATATAAAAATATGGCTATATCGCCATATTTTTATTGTCTATATGGCGGTAGTAATGACATTTGAATTAAACTCGAATAATTTTAAAATTCGATTGAAAGAAGCCCGAAAGATACGTAAGTTAACTCAGCAAGAGTTAGCTGAAAAAACGGGAATACCTGTGACATCAATCGCACATTTCGAAGCAGGCTCACGAAAGCCATCGCTGGAAAATTTTTATAAGCTTATTGTCATACTTAATATATCGGCAGATTACATTTTGGGACGCTGTGAAAAAATGAGTACCACAGGGATTGATCCTATTACAAATGCATTACAGGACTTACCAGAGTTAGAACGCAAAATGATTGAAAAATTCATTATCTCACTTCAAAAAGAATGAGATTGAAGGGTTAAAAATAATTTCAAAATAAGGGCTATTAAATGATATGGATAAATACATCGATATGAATGATACAATTTTTATCTAAATATATTTTTTGATCTTGGAAAATAATTCTTAAATAAATCTCTTTCATAAATCTAAGGTTATAAAAAATTTATCCGAAAATATTATGATTAAGCCTAAAAAGTGTATAAGCCCACAATAGATTCCTGAGTATACTAAACATACAAAAGTCGCTAGCAGAATGGCTAACAGTCTGATCGCTATAGCTCTGTTATCAAATCAGCCTATCAAAAAGATAGTCGTGAATGCGAATAATGTATTCGAAAAAAACTTTCTCAGCAATTTGTAATGACCCTAAATATTAAAAAACCACATTTAAGTGGTTTTTTTTACATAGCGCCTAATTGGTTGCCTACACATTGTGTGTACGCTATGGATCAACTCATCATCTATTATCAATTAGATGGTCATAAAAATCGGATTATCGTTCACATCTACATTTTGCTTTGTAATTTCTATACCACTCTTCTATTTCTTCTGTATCAAAATAGACCGCCGATTGACGAGATGTGCCATCTTTCATAAATCTTGGAAAAGTAACATCATTTTCTATAATTTTGCGTAAGCAATCTCTGGTGACATTAAGCAACTCACAAACCTGATTATACTTCAACCGAAGTGGCTTGAGATTTTTACAAACTGAAGGTATTTCTATAGCTTCAGAAGCTTGATTACGGATAACGCTACGTCTTCCATTTGAATTATAAATTCTCGAATGATCCAACTTTGGATCCTCTTTCTAAAAAACTTACACCAAGCCTAACAAATTTTTTTTTTAGGAAATTAAATCCATGTAAAACTCAAAAAAAAATCACTCTCACGAGTGATATTTAAAATTAGTTGTTGAGTATTAAGTTAAGAGTGATTCGATATGGGCACTCCACCACTCCATAATCTCATAACGCTCTTCTAAGTGGGCTCCTTGATCATATGCTCCTTTAACACCGCCTTTCACGTGAGATAATGCTGCTTCGATCACCTGAGACTTATTACTAAAATGTTTATTTAAGTTGGTCGAGGCAATATGTCTAAAACCGTGGGGATTTTGCTTCCCTTTATAACCCAATCTATTTAGTGCAGCATTGAATGTTAAATTTGAAATAGGTCTGCCTAGATCATTTCTACCTGGAAATAGATATTCACTTTCTCCAGAATATTGCTTAAGTTCTTGTAAAAGCTGAATTACATGCCTTGATAAAGGAATTCCATGTTCAATTCTATTTTTCATCATATACGATGGTCTTACCCATACAGCCTCTTGAAAATCAAATTGCTCCCATCGTGCATTTTGCAGCTCTCCTGGACGCGGAAACATATGAATTAAAAGCTCTAAACCTATTGCAATCGGTCGAGATGAAGAATTTCGAATCAACGAAATCATTTTTGGTAACTGATGAATCTTTACGTGCTTCATGCTTTCGGACTCACCTTTTGCTAAATGGTTTCCAATACCTTCGAGCGGATTATATAAAATTCCCTTTTTAAACTTCGCTAAACTATAGGCACCTGAACAACATGAAATCAGCTTTTCAATTCTGTTAAAAATTCTTTCATTTATTTGCTTTTCAGTAAAAAACTCCAACCATTCTGTCGGCGTAATTGACTTATATGCACGATGTCCAAAGACTGGTATTAAATGCCGTTCAATTGATTGCTTTTCTTTTCGATAAGTATCAGCAGCCCACACTAATTTTTTTCGGTCTAACCACTCATATATTAAATTTGAAAATAATTCACTTTGCTCTTGCAACTTGAGTTGCTTAACCTCAGCCTGTGTCTTTATTTCAACTTTACCATTGAGCATATCTTCAGCTTTTTCTCTTGCTTGTAAGTAGCTGACCGAAGGGTAAGCTCCTAATCCAATCCAGGACCATTTGCCTTTGGAATTTTTATAACGATATTGCCACGATTTTTTGCCATTAGACTGAACTCTGCAATATAAACCCGCTATATCAGTTGGCTCACGATATTCTTTAACTTTAGGCTTTAAAGATTTATATCTATCTTCTACATTTTTTTTACGTCTTACTGTTCCATTCTGAACAATATTTGTTGAACGGTTTATAACATCAGCCTTTCCTGAATGTGTATTCATAACGCAGGATTATCCTTATATTATTTATATCTTGTATCCCTGAGTTATATTTTAAATTTAGGATACAAACAAGGATACACAGAGCGTGTTCCCATATGAAGTTATATGACGTTAAACAAAGCAATAAAAAACCCTTAACTCTTTTAGAATTAAGGGTTTGGATCTTATATAAAGCTATATAAGTATAAAATTTGGTGGGCCCAGACAGACTTGAACTGTCGACCAACGGATTATGAGTCCGCTGCTCTAACCAACTGAGCTATAGGCCCTATAAATACTGATTTCTCAAGTATTTTCGAATCAGAATACTAGCCAATATCAAATTCAAAAACAAGGTTTTTCATTTTTTTATCTTCAGCTTGACCAAAATTTATTCATCGCAGTTTACAAATCACGTACGATCTTGATCATGTATAGAATTTCAGTCACAAATATGTGAAAAATTATGAATTTTTGGTAAGCGTCGAGGATGTAAAGTTTGCAGATAAAATCTAAATTTAGTAGTCAATTTTTCTATAATTTATTACTAAAGGGATTGAATTTTTTAAAATGAAGTAAGAAACTCTGCCATATAAAATTCAAATATCTCTGTGAATCATGAAAAAACACATTGCCGAAATGGCATTTAAACTTGCTGGTGTCAAATATCATGTTGAACCGAATGTGCTTGGTGATAAACAAGTCATTATCGGTTTTGAACATACCACGATGATGGATGCTGTACTCTCAATCGCACTGTTTCAAATCCATGATATCCCGATTCACACACTAATTAAAAAAGAACTATTCAAAGGACCTTTTAAGCCAATTCTAGAAGGGGTTGGTGGTATTCCAGTTGACCGTCACTCAAATAAAGATATCGTGGCGCAAATGGTTGAACTCTTCAACTCCAATGACAAATTTAATCTCGTGATTGCGCCTGAAGCGACTCGTGCGAAAAATGGTGAACAACGTAAACCGATCCGCACCGGTTTTTGGCATATCGCAAAAGCCGCAAACGTCCCTATCGTTTTCTTGTTTGTAAACCAAAAAACCAAACAAGGCGGAATTTTTGGCAAAATCATGCCATCAGAGTTGGATCATGATTTGAAATTGATTCAGGAACTTTATAAGGAACATACAGGTTTAGACATTATTATTCCTGAACCGAAGAATAAAGCCTGATCTTGATCAATTGCTAAAATAAGGGTCTTTATTAAAAAAAAGCCCTTATGGTAGAATTTCGCAGATTTGATTAGGCATAAGGCCAATCTACAAGGAGCATATTTCGCATGGCGGGTCATTCCAAGTGGGCCAATATTAAGCATCGTAAAGCTAAACAAGATGCTAGTCGTGGTAAAGTTTTCACAAAATATATTCGTGAAATTGTTACAGCTGCAAAACTCGGTGGTCCAGATGCAGCAAGCAACCCACGTCTTCGTGCAGTTGTTGAAAAAGCATTGTCCGTTAACATGACTCGTGATGTCATCAACCGTGCCATTCAGCGTGGTGCTGGTGGTGAAGACAATGATGATTTAAAAGAAGTCACATACGAAGGTTATGGTGTTGGTGGTGTAGCCGTTATTGTTGAGACAATGACTGATAACTTAAACCGTACCGTACCAGATGTTCGTCACTGCTTCTCTAAAACAGATGGTAACTTAGGTACTAACGGCTCTGTTGCTTTCCTTTTCACTAAACGTGGTGAAATTACTTTTGAAGATGTTTCTTTAGAAGACCAAATTATGGACGTTGCGTTGGAAGCTGGTGCAGAAGACATTGAAGTGACAGAAGATGAAATTCTTGTGATCACCACACCAGAGTCTTTTGGTACAGTGCAAGATGCTTTAGCGGCTGCAGGTTTAAAATCTGACAATGCAGAAGTGGTGATGAACCCTTCAACTAAAGCAGAAATCACAGATATCGATCAAGCGAAAAAAATCATGAAAATGATTGATATGCTTGAAGATTTAGATGATGTACAAAACGTATATACCAACGTTGAGTTCTCTGAAGAGGTTTTAGCGCAATTGGATGCTTAATCCATATTCAGAATTAAAAAAACGCACCTTCTGGTGCGTTTTTTTAATTGAAAGGCGTCTTTTTTTGCAAGCTTGAATTATGCTTTACTCAATAAACCATGACAGTTAAATACATCATATTCTTTAATGACAAAACTTGAATGCAATGCCACAACATGATCAATTTTACCAATTCGCTGTAACAAAATCTGGCTATAATTTTCCATATCACGAGCAACAACTTCTATAATAAAATCAGCAGATTGCCCTGTGACTAAAAAAGCATTGATCACTTCAGGAATACTTTTAAGTTCATCTAAAAATTTTGCAAAAGTATCTGAGTCATGCTTACTCAATGATACTTGTAACAACACATGTAAATTAAACCCCAATTTTTGATAGTTAATATCACGCTTTAAATTTGTCATGATATTGGTTTCGATGAGATGTTTAATACGACGGTGCACTGAACTTACAGACAGGTTAATACGCTCCGAAAGCTCGTTCAGATTCAAATCTTCATGCGTAAGAATTTCTAAAATTTGTTTATCGTAACGATCTAATTCCATCTTCTTCTCAATATTTTCATGGCACAAAATGATTATGCGTTATTTTTTCAAAAATATCGATTCAAATGAAAATAAATTAACTAATTAGACAACATAACAGAAAATATGCTCTGTTATATCCCGCGCCAATCTACCCGCGCATTTCGTTCATTGGCATAAATACGTTTAACATATTGTCCTATCGGCAAATCAAGCAATTGATTTTGATATTCCACAAATTCAGATGAAACTGGCTGATGATATTCTCTTTCCCAAGGTGTACCAGAAATCTCGAGTAGTGGAGCAAGCATTGAACAAACGGCGATATCTGCCAAACCTAAACGATCTCCTACCAAATATCGAGATTGATTGTGAATCAATTGATCATTTAACTGCAAAATAATTTCATGCATGTTTTCTTTAGCAAGTGAAACTTGTTCATCATCGAGTTGATAGCTGGTTGAAACTAAAGTTTTAATAAGTGGCTTACTGATCTTTTGAAATTTTCTCAGATATCCTTTTTCACCAATCATGATTTCTAGCGGCTCATCACTTTCAGATAAAGCTTGAGCAAGCCCCCACCGCCTCACTGATACGCCCAATTGATTGCTCAGGTCATTAATTTCAATTGCTTTTTTTCTTAACTTTAAATCTGATCTGAGCAATGAATGCTCTGGATAGACATCATCCAAATACAGGGCAATTTGGGTTGAATCTGCAATCCACTTTTCTTTATCACGTAATATCGGCAGAGAGTTTTGACCTGTTTTTAATTTTGCGAATGCACGATGTACGCCCGGAATCATATTTTGAGCAACATAATCCAATTCCTTATGATCAAGTAACCAGCGAGCTTTTTCACAAAAGTGAGATAAAGGAAACTGGTAAAGGATGCGCATAAAATCTCCGAAGTCTTGATCAATCATAGGATTTATTGTTTTGCTTACTTTATGCAACCCTATGCCAAAACACAATGTGATAATGCATCAATTGCAACTTAAATTGTTATTTTTGGAAATATGAATCCGTTAAATTATAAATGTTTAGCAAATCTTTATCTTTTTTATTGCAAAGTCTAAATGAATTCAAGGTGTTTAGAGCACTGAAATTTATTAAAATTCATTATTAATCAAAATTTTAAGTTTTCTAATATTTTTCAATCGATATCTATATTTGTCTTAAGCATTTTTTTTTAATAGTTCAACGAAAACCAGCATTTAAAAAAAATATTCTATGGGCGTAGCGTATATCTCCTCAAAGAGGAATTGATCTATGTCTCGTTTAATTACTGAAAATGTTCATGTTATTGAAAATGATCAAGATGCCATTCATGCAGCCTATCATGTTGCTGATTATGCGCTCGAAGGTCGCAATCAGCGTGACCAACAACGAGCTTTACCATTTGCAGAAATTGAATTATTCAGCCAAAAAGGTTTAGGAGGCTTACGCATCCCCCACGTCTATGGCGGTGCTGAAGTCTCTCATCGTACCCTTGCCCAAGTATTTCGTATTCTAAATAAAGCGGATTCAAGTTTAGGGCAAATTCCACAAAATCAAATTGCATTGCTCAATATGATCAACATCATGGGAAGCGATGAACAAAAGCAATTTATTTTCAACGAAATTTTAAAAGGTAAGCGTCTTGCCAATGGGGGGCCAGAACGACATACCAAAGATACCAAGACTTTAGACACACACCTTGTTTTGGAGGATGGGAAATATCGAGTTTCAGGAAAAAAATTCTATTCTACAGGCAGTTCATTTGCACATTGGTTAGCCATCAAAGCCATACACCCTGAAGGTCACGTGGTTTTAATTTTAGTGAACCGTGAATCCACTGGTATCGAAGTCATCAATGACTGGGATGGATTTGGTCAACGTACCACTTCAAGTGGCACAGTGATTTTAGACCATGTTGAAGTTGATCCATTACTGATTTTTGATGAAAGAAAATTATTGGACGTCCCTAATTTTAGAGGCGCGTTTTCACAGCTGATGCAAGTGGCTATCGATGTTGGTATTGCTGAAGCAGCATTTGAGGACATGTTGTTTGCGATCCGTAAAGCACGCCCAATTGTGGATGCACAAGTTGAGCGTGCCAGTGATGAGTATTTCACCTTACAAGAAGTTGGCAAAGCTAATGTTTTGTTAGATGCCGCCATTCTTTTGCTTGATGAAGCAGCTGATTATTTAGATTCACTCAATGTAGTTGAACAACTCTCTGATGAACAGATTGCTGAAGCTTCGATCAAAGTTGCTGAAGCTAAAGTCTATGCCAATGATGCTGCACTGCATATCTCAGAAAAGTTGATTGAGCTCGGGGGAAGTCGCGCCAGCCTCAATGTCCATAATTTTGATCAACACTGGCGAAATGCACGTGTACATACCCTTCATGATCCTATTCGCTGGAAACTTCACGCGCTGGGTTCGTATTACTTAAACCATACTTTTCCTGCACGTCATGCCTGGATTTAAGGAGTCATCATGTCATCTTTACAAGCTTTAGAGATCCAAGAATCAGGCAGTTATAGACCAGCGCATATTATTCGCTCTGATGAAGAAGCATTAAAAGTCGCACACGAACTTGCAGAAAAGTTTAAGTACCGTGCATCTGAACGAGATTTAAATCGTGAGCTTCCTCATGAAGAAATCGAAGCGTACAGTCAATCTGGCTTATGGGCCATTACAGTACCTCAACAATATGGCGGTGCCGATGTTTCTATTCATACACTGACAAAAATCATCGCATTAATGAGTGGTGTTGATGGCTCTATCGGACAAATTCCACAAAATCATTTCTATGCACTTGAAATTTTGAGGAATACTGGGTCTGATGCTCAAAAAAGACGTTTATTTACTGAAGTTTTACAAGGTGCTCGCTTTGGAAATGCCTTGGCTGAGTTTAAAACTAAAAATGCAGCACAACGCCATACCTCTTTAAGACAAGTCGAAAATGGTTATGTCCTCAATGGAGAAAAATTTTATTGCACTGGCAGTCTATTCGCTCACCGTATTCCAACCCTTGCTAGTGATGAACAAGAGCGCCAGTTTCTGGTCTTTGTTCCACGTCATAGCGAGGGCTTAAGCCTAATAGATGACTGGAGTGGATTTGGACAACGCACCACTGGCAGTGGGACTGTTAAATTTGAAAATGTACAGATTGACCCAGAGGATGTAGTCCCTTTTGATTCAGCTTATTCAACCGCCACCATTTCAGGTCCATTTGCACAAATTATTCATGCCTCAATTGAAACAGGCATTGCTCGAGCTGCTTTTGAAGAAACATTAATACGCGTTCGTCAAGCACGCCCTTGGATAGATGCAAAAGTTGAACATGCCACTCAAGACCCTTTGACACTGTACGAAATTGGTCGAATTGCAACAGACGTCAAGGCCACTGAGTTACTACTTAAACAAGCAGCGCAAGCGGTTCAAGATGCCAAAGTCTCCCCTTCAGAACATTCAGTTGCACATGCTTCTATTCAAGTGGCTAAAGCACGTGCACACAGTACCGAGACTGCACTAAAAGTCTCGTCAAAACTGATTGAACTGGCTGGTAGTCGTGCAAGTCAACGACAAGATAATCTTGACCGATACTGGAGAAACGCACGTGTTCATACCTTGCATGATCCAGCGCGTTGGAAATATTTCTTCATAGCCAATTATGTTTTAAACGGCGTATTCCCCCCAAGACGAGGTACGCTGTAATGACAAAAATTCAATCGAAACCTCAAAAACAGATCCTGTTCAATGCATTTGATATGAATTGTGTAGGTCATATTAATCATGGACTTTGGACACATCCACGTGATCAATCATACCGATTTAATGAATTAAGTTATTGGACAGAACTCGCTCAAACTTTAGAGAAAGGTCTTTTCGATGGATTGTTCATTGCCGATATTACTGGCGTTTACGATGTCTATCAAAATGGCATTGATCTAACCTTGAAAGAATCAATTCAACTGCCAAGCCATGATCCAAGCACGCTGGTGTCTGCAATGGCAGCCGTCACGCAGCATTTGGGTTTCGGTATTACAGTGAACTTAAGTTATGAATCTCCTTATCAATTTGCTCGTCGCTTCGCGAGTCTGGATCACCTGACCCAAGGACGTTTAGGATGGAATATCGTCACTGGCTATTTGGATAGTGCAGCGCGATTATTCGGTCAGCAAGGACTGAAAGATCACGATTTACGTTATGAACAAGCTGAAGAATTTTTAGAACTCTGCTACAAATTTTGGGAAGGCTCTTGGGAAAATGATGCCGTCATCCAAGATAAGCTCAATCGCATTTTTACCGATCCGACTAAAGTACATGCGATCCACCATCAAGGAAAGTTCTATAACAGTCACGGCGTCTTCCAAGTCTCGCCTTCAGTACAACGAACACCTGTTCTATATCAAGCGGGAGCATCACCTAAAGGACTACAGTTTGCCACTCGGCATGCAGAAGCCATGTTTATTGGTGGAGATACCGCTGAAAAAATTGCATCGCAAACACAAAAGATTCGCCAATTAGCCCATTCACAAGGTCGTGATGGTACAGCAATTAAATTATTTGCGGGTATCACTGTCGTCACTGCTGAAACAGATCAACAAGCGCAAGAAAAACTGCAGGACTATATTCAATATGCAAGTCCTGAAGCAGGGATTGCGCATTTTTCAAGCTCAATCGGAACAGACTTAGGTCATCTAAAAGATGAGGATGCTATTCCATATAAAAAAACCAACAGCATCGTTTCTGTAAATGAGCGCTTTAAGGAAAACAAAGTCACTTTGGCAGATTTAAAAGCTCAGCATGTACTCGGTGGACGTTATCCCTTATTTGTTGGCAGTGGAGCAACAGTTGCTCAACAGCTAATCGAATTCATTGATATTTCTGGATTAGATGGTTTTAACCTTGCCCGTACAGTCGCTCCAGAGTCACATCAAGATTTTATTCGTTATGTCATTCCTGAACTGCAACAACGTGGTCGCTATAAGACCGCCTATGCTGAGGGTAGCTTAAGGCACAAGCTATTCAATGCGGGAGATCATTTACCACTTTCACATCCTGCACATCATTTCCGATGTCCAAGCTCAACACAAGATATACAACAATCAAATTTAAATCCTATACACCAACATTCAGCTTAAGTTTTTAATATTTAGGGGTCTTTCTATGGCACAAGCTCAGTCTTCTCGACTTAAATGGATCGGCGTTGCAATCGCCATTATTGTGATTGCAGCGTTTGCATGGTCCTTTTTGAAAAAAAATGATCAACAAGAAATTGTGATTGGCATTAGCCCACCATTTGCAAAACCACTTCAAGCCGCAATTGAAGAAGCAAAGGCGCAAGGCATTCATGTACGTTTGGTAGAATTTTCAGATTGGAATACACCCAACATCACCCTAAATCATGGGGATATTGATGCAAATTATTTTCAGCATCAACCTTTCTTGAATAATGCGTTAAAAGAAACCAACTTTAAGCTCAAACCCTTGGGCATCGGCTCAGGAACACATGTCGGTTTATATTCAAAAAAATATAAAGCGATGAGTGAAGTTGAAAATGGCGCTCGAGTTGTACTGCCAAATGATCCTGTGAATCAGGGTCGCGCCCTACTCCTCTTACAACACGCTGGATTAATACAACTTAAGGATTCCAACAACCACTTATCCAACTTAAAAGATATTAAATCCAATCCAAAAAAATTGAACTTTATTGAAGTCGAAGGCCCGCAAACTGCGCGTGCCGTAGATGATGCAGACCTCGTATTTAGCTATCCAATGTACCTACGCTTAGCGCAAACGATTGATCCAAATGATGCCTTAATTTTGGATGAAATTAACAACACGCTTTATGCCATCTTATTTGTTGTTCGCGATGACTTTGAACAAACTCAGCCTGAAAAAGCAGCTCAACTGAAAAAATTTATCCAAATTTATCAAAGCTCAGACAAAGTTAAACAAGCATTGAATGAGGATATTGGTGAAAAACTATGGTTCAAAGGCTGGAAATAAGGAGCGTTCATGTCTACTTCAACACAATCATCTAAATTCATCCAAATTGCAGTCGTCATCGTCGCAGTACTGGCGGCCTTAGTGGGATATCGTTATATCAGTCAAAACTCAAATGATAAAGTTATTAAAATCGGCATTAGCCCACCCTATGCTGAATTACTGCAAAGTGTCGCTGAGGATGTAAAAGCTCAAGGTATCCATCTGGAGTTGATTGAATTTTCAGACTGGCAAGCGCCCAATGTCGCTGTGCAAAATGGTGATATTGACGCCAATTTCTTTCAACAAAGTGTTTTTCTAGCGAATGCAGTGCGTGAAACAGGCTATGACCTTGTGCCTTTTGCAAAAGGTTCAGGCAGTCATGTCGGACTTTATTCAAAAAAATATCAATCCCTACAGGAAATACCTGATCAAGCGAAAGTAGTCGTACCGAATGATCCAGTCAACATGGCACGTGGTTTAAATTTGCTGGCTCGTGCAGGCTTAATTCAAGTTAAAGATATTAATAATGAACTCACCAGCACCCGAGACATTATCAGTAATCCTAAAAGACTCAAGATTATTGAAGTTGAAGGCCCGCAAACCGCGCATGCTTACAATGAAGCTGACTTAATTATGGGTTTTCCTCATTATTTGAAAATGGCAAAAGTTGCTGATCCTACGTCTGCACTGTTATTAGATCCGATCAATAAAAAATTTGCGATTTTGTTTGTAACGCGTCGGGATTATCAAGATCAGGATGACAAATTAAAAACTGTGGTTGACACCTTCCAAAACTCTGCAAAAGTCCGTCAGATTCTAGACAAAGACTTTGGGCAAGGTTTGTGGTTTGAAGGCTGGAAATAAGGAGAATAATCATGGTGAGTTTTGGTTCACACATTGAATTTGCAGTACCCCATATTACGATTCGTCATTTAAATAAGTATTACGATGTACAAGGAAAACAAGTTCACGCACTCAAAAACATTAATTTGGATATTCCTGAAGGAAAAATTTTCGGCATTATCGGCAAAAGTGGTGCGGGCAAATCCTCATTGATTCGCACCTTAAATGGGTTAGAAACTATTTCTGATGGTAGTATTCATATACATCAACATGATCTAGGGCAACTTAATCACAATGAGTTAATCGTCCTACGCCAGCGTATTGGCATGATTTTTCAACATTTTAATTTACTATCTGCCAAAACAGTTTGGGAAAATGTCGCGCTTCCATTGAAAATCGCAAAAGTGCCTGCTGCTGAGATTCAAACTCGTGTAGATGAGGTTTTAAATCTAGTCGGTTTAGCTGAAAAGCATCATCACTATCCATCACAATTATCGGGTGGACAAAAACAACGAGTTGGGATTGCCCGCGCATTGGTCAGTAAACCGGAAATACTATTGTGTGATGAGGCAACATCGGCACTTGATCCAGAAAGCACATCTGTTGTTTTATCTTTACTGAAAGAAATTAATCAAAAATTAGGACTCACCATCGTTCTCATTACACATGAAATGCAAGTGATTCGTGAAATTTGCGATCAAGTGGTGGTCATTGATCAAGGTGAAATCGTTGAATCAGGGCAAGTTTGGTCAGTCTTCTCTCGTCCCCAGCAGAAAATCACGCAAGAACTTCTCAATTTGGAACAGCTAGATTTGCCATTCCAGTTACATCAAGAGCGAGCTACACATTTAACGCATACCATTTTGAAAATCAGCTATGCAACTGATTTGAAAAATCCTCCCAACTTAAATGATGTACTTTCTAAAATTGCACTGCCTGTGCATTTATATCAAAGCCATGTAGACACTATTCAACATCATCTGGTTGGCTCACTCATCGTAGGTATTCCTCAATTAGATGTTGATGTGCATACGCTTCATCAGCAATTCCACCATAAAACATCACAAATCGAGGTGCTTGGCTATGCACAACCAGCTCATTGATCTTTTAATTACGGGTACCATTGATACTTTGTTAATGGTCGGTATTTCTGCATTTTTAGCGCTTCTTATTGGATTGCCTATGGCTGTAATCCTCGTCAACACCTCAGAAAATGGGATTTATCCATCAAAAAAAATCAATCATGCCTTAGGTTGGGTGGTAAATATTACGCGCTCTATTCCCTTCTTAATTTTAATGGTGGCGCTCATTCCCTTCACTCGACTGATTGTGGGGACCAGTTATGGGGTATGGGCTGCGGTTGTACCTTTAACTATTGCGGCTACACCTTTTTTCGCACGTATTGCGGAAGTCAGTCTACGAGAAGTTGATCATGGGCTCATAGAAGCTGCACAAGCCATGGGCTGTAATCGCAAACAAATTATTTGGCATGTGCTTTTACCAGAAGCACTGCCTGGTATTGTGGCAGGTTTTACTGTCACGCTTGTAACCATGATCAATTCCTCTGCGATTGCGGGTGCTATTGGTGCGGGTGGTTTAGGTGACATCGCCTACCGATATGGCTACCAACGCTTCGATATGCAAATTATGTTGGCGGTGATCATCGTATTAGTCGTATTGGTCATGCTGATTCAAGCTTTGGGTGATCAATTGGCACATAGTTTGGACAAACGTAAAATCTAATTCACACTATTCAATTGAGTCTCATCTGTGTTTTCGAGAAACATCCAAGCCATGACCTGACTTTGTCATGGCTTTGATGTAAAATCACCGACAATTTTTAAATAACACTGTGTGAGTCTTTTCATGGGTTTTAATTGCGGTATTGTCGGCTTGCCGAACGTTGGTAAATCTACACTTTTCAATGCATTGACGAAAGCTGCTATTGCTGCAGAAAACTTCCCATTCTGTACCATTGAACCAAACACCGGCATCGTTCCTGTTCCAGATCCACGTTTAGATAAATTAACTGCTATTGTTAAACCTCAACGTGTTATTCCAACCACAATGGAATTTGTAGACATCGCAGGTTTAGTTGCTGGTGCTTCTAAAGGTGAAGGTTTAGGGAACCAATTCTTAGCCAACATTCGTGAAACTGATGCAATTGCACACGTAGTACGTTGTTTTGAAGACGAAAATGTTATTCACGTGAACGGCAAAATTGACCCACTTGATGACATTGCAACTATTAACACTGAGCTTGCTTTAGCAGATTTAGAAACAGTATCAAAAGCGGTTACACGTTTAGCAAAGTCTGCGAAAGGTGGTGATAAAGAAGCTGTTGCAACAAAAGCTGTACTAGAAAAAATTCAGCCATTACTTGATGAAGGTCGCCCTGCTCGCGCAGCTGATCTTGATGACGACGAGCGCAAATTAGTTCGTGGCTTTGGTTTATTAACCCTTAAACCAACAATGTATATTGCTAACGTTGCTGAAGATGGTTTTGAAAACAATCCGCACCTTGATGCTGTTAAAAAATTAGCGGCAGAAGAGAATGCTATTGTAGTTCCGCTTTGCAACCAAATCGAAGCTGAAATCTCTTTGCTTGAAGATGATGAGCGTGCTGAATTTTTAGAAGCGATGGGCATGGAAGAACCAGGTCTTAACGTGGTTATTCGTGCAGGTTATGGCTTACTTGGCCTACAAACTTATTTCACTGCAGGCGTTCAAGAAGTTCGTGCTTGGACTGTAAAAATCGGTGCGACCGCTCCTCAAGCTGCTGGTGTGATTCACACTGATTTTGAGAAAGGCTTTATTCGTGCAGAATGCATTGCCTATGACGATTTTGTTCAATACAACGGCGAAGCTGGCGCTAAAGAAGCTGGAAAATGGCGTCTTGAAGGTAAAACTTATGTCGTTCAAGATGGTGATGTTTTACATTTCCGTTTTAACGTTTAAGTCATTAAAAAAACAGCCGAAAGGCTGTTTTTTTTGCAAAGATTATTTAAAAGATTGAGATCATGGATTTTGAGTTGAAGTACTCGAGTGATTTACGTGTTTATGGTCCATGTCATAGCGTAATTGTTTAGCTCGAACCAATACTTTCTCTTCCAGTTTCTTACGTAAACCAACAAGAAATATAAATTCTGCTACGACAAATAAAGGACCTATAGCGAGTCCAACAAGATCATCTACAAAAGCTGGTTTTTTCTTTTCATAATAGTGCCCAATAAATTGAATAATCCATCCCACAATAAAAAATCCAGCACTTACCAATACCCAAGAGGATGTCGCTAAAGCTGCTACTTGTGTGGCTGGCTGATAAATTAAAGCAAATAGCACTGCCATCACTACCCCAAAAATGAGATCCAAACTCAAGTAATAAATCACCGATGCGACGATCAATAACATTGCAAGATCAATGGGATATCCTGCAACTGTAAATTGCGCTTTGGCTGCAAAACACAAGATCGAAAATACAATCAAGGGAATTCCAATAAAATGTGAAAATACGTTTTTACGATCTAGGTGATAAGCTGCATATTGTCCAAGCAAGCTCTCTAAACGAGTCATGTTATCATTCCTTTTTCTGACTATTTCCTTCACTATATATAAATGTAAACCAATAAGTTGTCGACTAGACGACAAATAAACAGCATAAAAGGGATAATTTTGCTTTCAAATCAATACGTTTATCTTTTAAAAAATAATTGGTGGTTTAGCCAGTTTGATCATGAACTACAACAGCTGATGCTCGAACATGCACAGCTCATTGAATATGGCAAAGAGCAACTGATATTTTCTAAAGCTGATCAATTTGATGGCATTTATGCCGTGATTGATGGTGCTGTTCGTTTAGCACATATTGACGTAGAAGGTCGTGAGGCGGTGACAGTTATCGCAGATCCCATTATGTGGTTTGGTGAAATTTCGTTGATTGATCAACAACCCCGCTCTCATCATGCGATTACCAGTAAAAAATCCAAAATCCTCAAAATAAGTCGTGTAGGACTTGATCTAATTTTAGAACAATATCCAAAATTTTGGTTTTATATGGCCAAATTGGTCAGTCATAAACTCCGTTATGCTTTCATGGAGTTGGTGTCTATTCAAACACAACCCCTTATTCAACGTTTAGCCCAAAGATTAATCTTTATCTTAAATGGATACGGTAATCTCAAAGAGATTGAAAAAAACACCATCAACCTATCTCAAGAACAATTGGCACAAATGTTAGTCTGCTCAAGACAGACCATTAATCAAGAACTACAGCATTTAGAAAAAATTGGCGCAATTAAAATTGCATTTAAAAAAATTGAGGTGATTAATCTCAATCAACTTAAAGCTTTAGCCGATCAAACTTAACCGACTAAAGATGATATGCTTCAGTAAAATCTGGATTAATCATTGTATTGGGGTGGCTAGGGTCACTTAAAATAATTTTGTATACGCCTTGGTGTTTCCTAATTCTGGTTGCTCAATTGCAGTTTTGCACTGCGCTTTATCGCGTTCATAATTGGCTTGACGCTGTGCGAGCTGACCCTCATTTTCCACGATTGCACGTGCCCAAGCATCTATGGTTGTTAGCGCTTTACGACAAAGCGCATATTTCCCTTCAGTCACTGAGTCGGTCATTTTGACATTAATACGCCAATCCAACACCAATTGACGCACAGGCTCGCGTACTTGTGATGGTATAAGCGCTTTATTGGCTTGATACAGAATAGGATCAACCTGATTAATCAATTGCCAAGCATGATTTGCATATTCAGTTGCATCATTGGTCAACTTCGGTGCTTCTTTAATTTCAACCTTTTCATCGGCAGTTTCTGCCTGACCACCACAACCGGACAAAGTGAAGATGAGGAATGTAGTCAATGCAGCTAATTTAAAGGGAGATTGAATCGCAAACATGACATCGCTCTAATAAACTATTCGGCACTATGCTAGTAAATTCGGGTAGAATACTCAATCTCGTTTTATACCTTTTGTTCCAATCTCCAATTAGGTTTATCGTGACCCAATCAAGCTCCCCACACATGACACCGGCAAGTTTTTGGCAAGGTGCCAAAGATAGTCAAGCCATCATTTTCACCTATTTGCCTGTTTCATTCGCGTTTGGTGTATCTGCAACTCAATTTGGTTTTACAGCGTGGGAAGCATTATTTTTATCCTGTTCGATGTATGCCGGTGCCAGTCAATTTTTGGTGGTTGCCTTACTCGGCAGTGGCACTTCTATCTGGATGACAGCCTTAACAGTAATAGCGCTTGATATTCGACATTTGTTATATGGCCCTGCTTTACAAAACTTAATTCAAGATAAACTCAATCTGAAAAAAACTGCAATTTGGTCATGGGGCTTGACCGACGAAGTCTTTGCATCAGGCATGATTAAACTTTCGCAACGCCGTCAAGAATGGTCTGAATCTTGGATGTTAGGTCTGAGTCTGTTTAGCTGGTTGTCTTGGGCACTTGGATCTTTTCTCGGGGGCTTATTTGCAGATCAAGTCAGTCATCTCCCCCAATTTTTGCAAGCAGCGCTCGACTTTCTATTACCTGCACTTTTCTTGAGCTTTTTATTGGCTGCATTTGAGAAAAAACATACCTTTGTCGTGACCATCACCATTATTGTTTCTGCTATTGCGTGTTACTTTATCGATTTATCTGCAGCGATATTCATTGGCATAAGCTCTGGTATTTTGGCTGGTTTGTTTAAACATTATGTACTGAAGCAACATGATCCTTTGCACACAGGTGAACAATCATGAATCTAGAAATTATTTGTGTCGGTATTCTAGTCGGTATCGCGAATTTCGCCTCACGCTTTGGTCCTTTTTTTGTGATTCAAAAACTGCAACAAGGTCGCCAGAAACGCGGTGCACTTTGGCTCAAAATCGCCCTTGGATCAATCGGTATTGCTGCGATCAGTTCAATGCTCGTGGTCGCGACTTTACCACCGCTCTTAGAAACACCCAATAAGAGCGTTGCCATGTTAATTGGTTTTATTGTGCTCTCGGGTTTGTATTTCAAATTTAAACAGATTGTACCTGCAACACTCACGGCCGCACTCACATACGGTTTGGTGTATACCTATTTCCCACTTTAAACATTTCTTGCGTAATATTCATTCAGATTCTAAATTTATAAGCCTGATCCTCGGATAAGGCTTATGCATTTTTATCAATAAAAAAATTAAACGATATCAAAATAATTTCTTGCTTTTTCTTGTATTCATCGCGCTCAAGAGGTTTTAGTTCTGATATGCTAAAAGTCCATAATATCAAGCACGGATGAATCAAATGCTTATTACACTCGGTACTCCACTTCAATCTTCGGCGTTTAAAGTTCTATTATTGGGTTCAGGTGAGTTGGGTAAAGAGGTGGTAATATCATTACAACGATTAGGTGTAGAAGTACATGCAGCAGATCGCTATGACAATGCACCTGCCATGCAAGTTGCTCATCATTCCTATACTTTGAATATGGCGGACCCAAAAGAATTAAAAAAACTGATTGAACAAGTTCAACCTCATTTAATTGTTCCTGAGATTGAAGCCATTGCCACTGAAGTCTTAGTGGAAATCGAAGATGCTAAAACTGCCGTAGTTATTCCCTCTGCGAAAGCCGTGAATCTCACCATGAATCGTGAAGGAATTCGTCGCCTCGCAGCTGAGGAACTAGGGCTACCAACCTCGGCTTATCGTTTTGCCAATAGTTTGGAATCATTCCGTGCAGCATGTGATGATATTGGCTATCCAAATTTTGTAAAACCTGTGATGTCATCATCAGGTAAAGGACAGTCACGCGTAAAATCTTTTGATGAAGTCGACGCGGCTTGGGAATATGCTCAAACAGGTGGTCGTGTCAATCAAGGCACTGTCATCGTAGAATCGCAAATTGATTTTGATTTCGAAATTACATTACTCACAGTACGCGCAAAAAATCCTGAAACAGGAGACATCGAAACGCACTTCTGCGACCCTATTGGACACCGTCAAGATGCAGGTGACTATGTAGAAAGCTGGCAACCTCAACCTATGAGCACAGCTGCCCTTGATGAAGCAAAACGTATTGCCAATAAAGTCACAGTAGCGCTAGGCGGTTGCGGTATTTTTGGAGTGGAATTATTCGTTAAAGGTGATCAAGTTTGGTTCAGTGAAGTTTCTCCACGTCCACATGACACTGGATTAGTGACACTTGCATCTCAATATCAAAGTGAATTTGAACTTCATGCTCGTGCGATTTTAGGTCTTCCAGTGAATACGCAACGTCACAGTGTGGCTGCAAGCGCTGTGATCTATGCAGGTGTTGATGATACGAATTTGTCATTTTCTGGCTTAAATCTTGCTATGCAAAACCCTAATGTCGATTTACGTCTTTTTGGCAAACCTGAAGGTTTTAAACGTCGCCGTATGGGGGTCTCAACTGCACGTGCTGAAACAACTGACATTGCACGCGAATTAGCGACTGAAGCAGCTTCAAAAGTAATTGTAAATCAAAATAAATAATTCATTAGGTAGGCCATCATTTCATGATCAATACGTCTCCATTAGCAAACTATGTTTCGAGTAATCACGACATCAAGGCAATTAATCAATGGCGCTCAGATGTTGAAAATCAATTACAACATGAGTTTGAACATGGTAAGGCGATACGTGAGATCATCCTCACTCGATCAAATCTGATTGATGAGGCGCTTAAATTCCTTTGGCAGCATGCTGAGTTAGATCAAACAGATCTAGGCTTGTTCGCTGTAGGAGGTTATGGTCGTCGTGAAATGATGCCCTACTCTGATGTCGACATTCTGATCCTTTCAGAAGATGATCTTACACAAGAACAAGAAAATGCCATTACCATTTTTATTTCCTCTCTATGGGATGTTGGCAATTTTAAACCTGGCGTAAGTGTAAGAACCATTCAACAGTGCTTTGAACAGGCCATGAATGACTTAACGGTAGCTACATCTCTCATTGAGTCTCGTTTAATTATTGGCAATGAACACTTAGCGAAATGGCCTCGTCGTGTTGTTTCACAAACTTGGACGGATAAAACCTTCTTTGATGCCAAGATGGAAGAACAAGCCAAACGCTACGCTCAGCACAACAACACTGAAAGTAATTTAGAACCTGATATCAAAAATGCACCGGGCGGCATTCGAGACATTAACCAAATTGGTTGGATTGCAAAACGGCATTTCCGAGTAAATCGTATATACGATCTTGTACATTTAGGTTTCATTTCTGAGTTTGAACTTGGGGTTCTCGAAGATGCTGAGAATTTTCTCTGGGAAATTCGTCATCATTTACACCGCTTAACTAAGCGTGATGAAAACCGACTATTGTTTGATTACCAACGCGATATCGCAGCAAAATTTGGTTACCACAAAGTCGAAGGTGAACATATCAATTATCCAATTGAACAGTTCATGAAACGCTACTATCGAGCAGCTCAGCAGGTTTCAACCCTGAATGAAATGCTACTCGCCTATTTTAATGAGTCTGTCATCACGCCTCGTTTACCCAACTATGAGCGTAAAATTGAGGAAGTGAATGAAAACTTCAAATTGGTGGATGGTAAACTCGCAGTTCAACACCATAAAATTTTTGCAGAGAAGCCTACAGCCATCCTTGAGATTTTCTATATCCTAGCAAATCGACCTGATATTGATGGGATTCGAGCGCGTACACTACGATTACTCACTTTAGCTGCAAAACGCATTGATCAAGCGTATAGAGACAATCCAATTAATCAAGCCTTGTTTATGGCGATCATCCGATCACCAAATAACTTATATGAAACATTGCTTGCAATGAAACGTTATGGTGTACTCGGCAACTATATTCCTGCATTTGGGCAAATCATGGGCCTTATGCAATACGATTTATTCCATATCTATACTGTAGATGCACATACGCTCCTACTCTTACGTAATTTAAATCGTTTTAAAGCGCCAGAATTTGCTAAAGATTTTCCTGTCGTAAGTTCGGTATTCCAGCGTCTGGTGCGCCGAGACATCGTATTCCTCGCTGCTTTGTTCCATGATATCGCCAAAGGTCGTGGTGGAGACCATAGTGAATTGGGCGCGGTTGATGCCATTGAGTTCTGTAGCAAGCACGGTTTTACTGAGCGTGAGTGTAATCTTGTTGCGTGGTTAATCCAAAATCATCTATTGATGTCGATGACTGCGCAGAAAAAAGATATTTCTGATCCAGATGTTGTAAAAGATTTTGCCGAGAAGCTAGGTGATATGGAACACTTAGACTATCTGTATACGCTTACAGTGGCTGACATTAACGCAACCAATCCTAAGCTTTGGAACACATGGCGAGCATCGCTCATGCGTCAGTTATATACCAATGCTCGTGACGTTATTCGTAGTGGTTTGGGACGTCCTGTCGATTACCAAATGCTGATCGAAGATACCAAATTTGCAGCAAGTGAATTACTTGTCAATGATTATGCTTTAGAAGCTGTTGAAAAAGTTTGGCAAGAACTTGGTGACGAATACTTCCTCAAAGAAACTGCAGATGAAGTCGCATGGCATACACGTGCAATCCTAGATCATGGTGATAATTCAGCACCATTGGTGATGATGCGCGCGCACCGTAAATCAGCGCAAGATGCTGTGCAGATTTTTATTTACACTCAAGATCAACCTAATCTTTTTGCCACCACTGTTGCAGTTCTAGATCGTATGAATCTAGATGTACAAGATGCACGCATTATTACAGCAACTAAATCCTTTAGCTTAGACACCTACGTGGTGCTTGATCGTTTTGGCACATTAGTGACAGATCCAGAACGTGAAAATACGGTAAAAGAATCATTGGTGCACGCATTAACAGATTCACAAAATTATCCAGGTTTAATGCAACGCCGTATACCACGCCAACTTCGTCATTTTGATATCGAAAACACAATTGATATTACGTTGAACGAGGCGCTACAGCAAAATATGGTCGAGATCTCTACCCTCGATCAGCCTGGATTACTTGCCCGTATCGGTGGCTTATTTATGATGCAAGGTCTCGATATCCATTCCGCGAAAATCGCCACCTTGGGTGAGCGCGCAGAAGATATTTTCTTTGTAACCAAAAAGAATGGCGAACCTATGAATTTAACTGAAGCTCAGGCTTTTGCTGAACAATTAAAAGCAGCATTAGATGAGGCTTCAAATCAGGTCTGTAATCATCATTAAAATTTAGATTTAACCCGACGGTAACTGTTTCATGAACTCTAGTTTAAACCTATTACATCCTTATCCATTTGAAAAGTTGAATAAACTTTTTCAGGATGTAAAACCTGCAAATCTTCCGTTAATTCCATTGTCAATTGGTGAGCCAAAACATCCTGCACCTGAATTCGTAAAACAAGCTATTGTCGATAACTTCAATCATCTTTCGACATACCCAAACAGTAAAGGCTTACCAGAATTACGTGAAAGTATTTCGCAATGGCTCACACGCCGTTTCAAATTAAATGCTATTAGCGCAGAAGATCATATTTTACCTGTGACTGGCACACGTGAAGGAATTTTCTCATTCGTACAAGCGCTGATCAATCGTGATGAAGCGCCTTATGTAGTTATGCCGAATCCCTTTTATCAAATTTACGAAGGTGCAGCTTTACTCGCTGGCGCTCAACCCTATTTCATCAACTGTACTGAAGAAAATGGTTACCTTGGCGACTTCGATGCTGTCCCTGCAGAAGTATGGGAGAAGACAGCTTTGCTCTTTATCTGCACCCCCGGAAATCCGACAGGTGCTGTGCTTTCAAAAGAACAGTTCAAAAAATTAATTGCGCTCTCTGATCAATACAATTTTGTCATCGCATCTGATGAATGCTATTCAGAACTATGGTTTGATGAAGCCCCTGTAGGATTACTCGAAGTTTGTGCTGAACTAGGTCGTGATGACTATAAAAACTGTATCGTATTCCACTCTCTGTCTAAACGTTCTAATTTACCAGGTATGCGATCTGGCTTCGTTGCAGGTGATGCTAGTCTATTAAAACCTTATTTAAAATTCCGCACTTACCACGGTGCTGCAATGCCAGTACAACATCAATTGGCATCGATTGCTGCATGGAATGATGAAGCACATGTTGAAGAAAACCGTAAACAATACCGTGCTAAATTTGATTTATTCCAACAAGAATTAGGTCATTTGCTACCACTGAAAAAGCCTGATGCGGGTTTCTATTATTGGTTAAAGGTCGATAATGATGAAACTTTTGCCAAAATGCTGATGGAAAAAGCACATATCAAAGTCTTACCGGGTCGTTATTTATCTCGTGATACTGAACAAGGCAACCCAGGTGAAAACCATGTTCGTTTGGCACTGGTCGCAGATTTAGACCAATGTAAAGAAGTTGTTAAACGCTTAAAAGCAATTCTCTAATCGTGCATAATCTTTAACTTTAAGCCCTCTTTTTAGAGGGCTTATTTATTTTATTGATGAGTAAATGCTAGTCCAAATATTGGACTATAGCTCCCCTAAAGAAAATGTGAGGTTAACTTTGAAAACATCATTCATTTTAAAAATTAGTCAAAAAAACGCCATGAATTTTCATGGCGTTTTAAAATACTTAATGACTTTAATTGGAAAATTACAAAGTAGCCAGAATGTCTCTTAAAGTCTGATTTGGATTTTCTGATTTAGTAATCGGACGACCAATCACCAAGTGTGTAGAACCATCTAACATTGCTTGCTTAGGTGTAACAATACGTTTTTGATCATCCGCTGCAGAACCTTCCGGACGAATTCCCGGAGTGACGAGAGCAAAGTTCTGACCTAAAGTTTCGCGTAACATTTTTGCTTCTTGCGCAGAACATACAACACCATCCAAGCCACTTTCTTGAGTCAAGGTCGCTAGACGTTTTACATGTTCAAAAGGCTCAATATCCAAACCAAGATCACGTAGATCTTCTCGCCCCATTGAAGTTAATACGGTGACTGCAATCAACTGTGTTTGATAGTTACCTGATTTTAATCTTTCTACACAAGTTTCCATCATTTTTCGTCCACCAGATGCGTGAACATTAACCATCCATACCCCTTGATCTGCAGCAGCGCAAACGGCTTGTGCTGTAGTATTTGGAATATCATGAAATTTTAAATCTAAAAATACTTCAAAACCCTGATCATGCAATGCTTTTACAACAGTCGGACCTTCATGTGTAAAAAGTTCTTTACCCACCTTTACGCGACAAAGTTTAGGATCCAAATTTTCAGCCATTTTCAATGCGTCGTATTGGCTTTTTGCATCTAAAGCAACAATGATACTCAAGGTTGTTCTTCCGTCCATCTAAAGTTGCGTCATTATAAAGATGTTCAACTTAAGCTGCAAAATTAACTTTCAAAAACTCAGCATAAAATTCAACAGTTTATTTTCAATAAAAAAAACCTCTAAAATAAATTTTAGAGGTTTTTTAAATATTTATAAATTACAGCGGATTTGAGTTACGCGGATCTGAATGCACATCTAATACTGTCTTTTCATGACGTACATTTGCAGCAGCTTCTGCAGCAGCTAACTGAGCATTTTGGATTTGTTCTTTACGAAGATATTCAATATCTTTGCGAAGACGCTTAATTTCCCAACTATTTTGGAATACACGGAAAACTTGAACTCCGAGCAATAATCCAACGATGATCCCAAGTGCCAGAGTCAACAAAAGCAATAAACCTAATCTCATTGCCGGTACTTGAGTGAATAGAAGATCAACAGTCAGTTCTGTACCATTTTGCAGAACCAATGCCAATGCATATCCAAAGATTACAACTAACAGTGCAACTAATACGTAACGCATAACCACCCCTGAGTAATTTATTATTTTCCTGCTGATTCGTTTACAGCATCTCTTAGTGCTTTACCTGGTTTGAAATGAGGTACAGCTTTAGCAGCCACTTCAACTGACTTACCTGTTTTAGGATTACGCCCAACTCGCGGTTCGCGATGATGTAAAGCAAAACTTCCAAACCCACGAATTTCAATACGATTATCAGCTGATAATGACTCAATCATTTGATCGATCATAATTTTAACAGCTTCTTCGACCAATGGCTCAGCCAAATGAGGGTTTTTGATAGAAATACGTTCTATTAAGTCAGACTTATTAAGTGCTTCAGTAGTCATCTGCGACCTCTTTAATTATCAAGCTACTCTGTGCATAGCGAGATAATAACCTGTTTAAATACAAAACGGTAGCGCAGTAAGTCAATACTACGCTACCGTTTACAGTATTTGTGTAAAAAGTATTAGTTAAATTACATTAACAATACATTCAACACGAAAGACTTAGTGGTTCATTTGAGCTTTGATCAAATCACCAATTGTCTTAGGACCGTTGTCTTGACCTGCAGAAGCAGTTTTCAAGTTAGCAACAGCTTCTTTCTCTTCAGCTTCGTCTTTCGCTTTGATAGACAAGTTGATTGCGCGTGATTTGCGATCAACATTGATGATCTTAGCTTCAACTTCTTGACCAACTTCTAAGAATTTAGTTGCATCTTCAACGCGGTCACGGTTGATTTCTGAAGCTTTAAGAGAAGCTTCAACTTCGTCAGCCAATTTAATTGTTGCGCCACGAGCATCAACTGCAACTACAGTACCTTTAACAAGAGCACCACGTTCGTTAGCAGCTAAGAAATCGTTGAACGGATCGCTGTTCATTTGCTTGATACCAAGGCTAATACGGTTGCCTTCAGCGTCTACAGAAAGGATAACCGCTTCAACAGTGTCACCTTTCTTGTAACGACGAATCGCTTCTTCGCCTTGTTCATTCCAAGAAATGTCAGATAAGTGAACTAGACCATCGATACCGCCTGGTAAACCAATGAAGATACCGAAGTCAGTGATAGACTTGATTGTACCTGAAACTTTTTCACCTTTGTCGTGAGCCTTAGCAAACTCTTCCCATGGGTTAGCACGAGTTTGTTTGATACCAAGAGAAATACGACGACGCTCTTCATCAACTTCAAGAACCATAACATCAACTTCATCACCAATCTGAACAACTTTAGATGGGTGGATGTTCTTGTTTGTGTGGTCCATTTCTGAAACGTGTACTAAGCCTTCAACGCCTTCAGCGATTTCAGCGAAGCAACCGTAATCAGTTAAGTTAGTTACACGCGCTTTAACGATAGAACCTTTAGGGTAACGGTTCATGATCGCTAACCATGGATCTTCACCAAGTTGTTTAAGACCTAATGATACACGGTTACGCTCTTTGTCAAATTTAAGTACTTTAACAGTAACTTCTTGACCAACTTCAACAACTTCTGATGGATGCTTGATACGTTTCCAAGCCATGTCAGTGATGTGAAGAAGACCATCAATACCGCCAAGGTCAACGAAAGCACCGTAGTCAGTAAGGTTTTTGATTGTACCAGTAACTGTTTGACCTTCTTCAAGTTGAGAAAGAAGAGCTTCACGGTCAGCTGAAGATTCAGCTTCCATAACAGCACGACGTGATACAACAACGTTGTTACGTTTAGCGTCAAGTTTGATAACTTTGAACTCTAACTCTTTACCTTCAAGGTGAGTAGTGTCACGGATAGGACGAGTGTCTACCAAAGAACCTGGTAAGAACGCACGTACTGGACCGATGTCAACAGTGAAACCGCCTTTAACCTTACCAGAGATAACACCAGTAACGATCTCGCCGTCTTCAAAGATTTTTTCAAGTTTAGTCCAAGTTTCAGCACGTTTAGCTTTTTCACGTGATAAAACTGTTTGACCCATACCGTTGTCAAGCGCTTCAACAACTACGTCAACTGTGTCACCAACGTTAACTTCAAGTTCACGTTGTTCGTTTAAGAATTCAGAGCGAGCTACTACGCCTTCAGATTTAAGGCCAGTATCTACAGTTACCCAGTCAGAATCGATGCTAACAACGATACCTTGGATGACTGCACCCTTTTCAACGTTGAGGTTTAATTCGCTTGCTTCAAAGAGGGCTGCAAAAGATTCGGTCATGATATACCTAGAAAAGTCAGCGGTCTTGGATCAGACAAGGCCGGTTTAGTTAAGTATCGACATAGTCCATATAGAACTGATCAAGCTATGCTTCCACTAATATTCATTAATTTATCTTATTGCGCATCAATATATGCGGTCATCAGGTTAAATACAGCGTCAATGTCCAGATCTGAACTATCGATAATGTAAGCCCCTTCAGCCGGCTTAAGCGGCGCAACGGTTCTTTCCATATCACGCTTATCACGTGCTTGGATATTAGATAAAATGTCGCTTATTTTAACATTTTGCCCCATGGCCTGCAACTGCTTTACACGTCGCTCAGCACGAGACTCAGCAGAAGCCGTCAAATATATTTTTGCTTGGGCTTCTGGGAAGATTGAAGTCGCCATATCACGGCCATCGGCAACAAGACCTGGTGCTTGAGCAAATGCACGTTGTCTTTCGATTAATGCCTGTCTTAATTCAGGTACAACTGCAACCTTGGATGCAAACTCACCGACTTTTTCAGTGCGAATTTCATCCGTTACATCATGCCCGTTAAGTAAAATTTTTGTTTTTAAATGATCACTAACAAATCGAATATCGAGATGAGTCGCTATTTCTACGCATTTAACCAACACATCTGGATTGTGAATTGAATCAATTAAATTCAGTTGATGTAATGACAATCCCAACAAACGATACAAGGCTCCAGAATCCAGTAAATGAAACTGGTAATGCTGTGCCAATTTAGCTGCCAAAGTTCCTTTGCCTGAACCGCTTGGTCCATCGATCGTGATAATTTGAATTGTCATTACTTTACCAACTTCGCCTTAGAGGCGTTTTGCTAATTTCTTAAAGCCAAGTGTAATAGCAAGTTTGAGTTGTGCAAGAATTAATTTGCTCACAAATGGTGCTCTTGCCTGTAATTCGATCGTGTATGTGACTAAAGTTTTAGCTGATGAAAGCTCTTTGAATTCAATAATTCCGAGATGATGTTTGATTAATGGATTCTTGATAAGTTTGTATTCAATACGCTTATTTAGTTCTAGTACAGTAATTTGTTCTTGAATTGGCTTTATTGGGCCTAATCCCATTTTTCGTACTGATCCAATCCCATCAGGACGACTTGGATCAGCTGCATCTTTAATGCGTACAACCTGAATCGGTGCAAATACATCATTATAAGTCGCATGTTTTGACAAAACTTCAAATACACGATCTATAGGCTGGTTAAATTCTTGTTTAACTTGGATTGAATTCATTTTTTTATTCCTTTTCATTGAGTCCGCTTCATACTGACAATACATTATGTCAATTTTTCCACAATCAACAATAGCAATCATTCCTGATTATTTTCTATTTTTTGTCGTACACGCTGTTGTTTTTTTTGTTCACGTCTGAATTTAAAAAATTCTGAAAGCTGATGAGCACACGCTGATTGCATGCAGCCCCCTTCAAATTCAAATATATGGTTGTAATAACCTTGATTATTTAATAACTGTCGCGCACTGACTAGAGAACCCGCTTTAGGCTCTAAAGTACCAAATACAACACGACGAACTCGAGCATGAATTAAAGCCCCCACACACATCGTGCATGGCTCAAGGGTTACATAAAGGGTTGCATCTTCTGGTAGACGATAGTTCTGAATTTGATTACATGCTTGGCGAAGTGCGACCACTTCTGCATGAGCAGTTGGATCATGACTCAGGATGGGTTGATTATATCCTTCACCAATCACTTTTCCCTGACTCACAATGACAGCTCCAACAGGGATTTCTCCCAATTGAGCTGCCAATGCAGCCTGCTCATAGGCACGCTGCATCCATTTTAGATCTTCGGCATCAAATTGAATTTCAGACAAAATTAGATAATACCGTACTGTTTTAACAAGTTATTCCAGCTCTCGATATTTGTGACCGGTGGGTGCGCACCTAAAATTCCTTTTAAGGACATAGATTCTGCAGGTGTCCATTCAGGAGATAAATCTTTATCCACTAAACGTGCACGCACGCCTTCAACAAAATCAGGATGTCTAATTTTCCAATCAGAAATTTGAGTTTCAAGCTCAAATACTTCTTGCCAAGGATGAACTTGACGCCCCCATTGCCATAACAACCAGGTAATCGCAGCCGTACTCGGTGAGCCTTTTGCAAGATTTTCACTCGCTTGTCTTAGCCAATCACTACGTGCATCACTCAAACCGATGATTGCCTCGTAGTCATTTTCAAAGTTTGCACCACGACAGACACTGTGAATCACATCTAACGAGATTTGCAGTGGCCCTGGAGAAACTGGTCGATGCAAACTATTTAAAGTGTCATCTAATGCCCTAAAATCGCCAGCAGGATAATGATCCCAATCGATATTGATCAACTTTTGTAAAACAACATCGCGCTGAGCATCACAAATATGAGTCGCCCAACCAATACCATAAGCTCCTGCCGCAGTCATGATCGATCCAGTTAAACCTGTAAATAGACCTATTGGACCACGATCTGCCAAGAAACGACTAGCACCAACATCTGGATATAAACCAATATTTACTTCTGGCATTGCAAGGCGCGAATAAGGTGTAACCAGTCTAAATGGCGCAGCCATAAATAGACCAAGCCCACCGCCCATCACATAACCTTCACCCCAAACGACTATCGGCTTAGCGTAGTCATGCAACAAAAGATCTAGCGCGTATTCTTGTTCAAAAAATTTATTTGCCGCATCAACTTCATTATTGATGACCAACTGACGGAGTTTGCGCACATCCCCGCCGGCACAAAAAGCTTTAGGTGTTGTTGAATCAAACCAGATCGCTTTAACGGCATCATCATGATGAAACTTTTCAAAAACAGCCAATAAAGCCGTCACAATAGATTCATCAAGTGCATGTAAAGATTTTGGACGATTTAATCGAACCACTCTCCATCCATTCTGTGCTTCTTCAACAATTAAGTCAGGATGATATTGATTCGTCTCAGGAGATATTGTCATGCTTCCAGCTGCCATTTAATTGGCTCAATGCCATTTTGTTTAAGATAATTATTTGTTTTTGAAAAAACTTTACACCCAAAAAAACCACCTCGGTTTGCTGCCAATGGTGATGGATGTGCTGCTTTTAAGACCAAATGCTTACTTTGGTCAATTCGTTGACCTTTCTTATGCGCGTAAGCACCCCAAAGAATGAAAACGATCTTTTCACGTTGCTCATTTAGAACATCTATCGCAGCATCGGTGAAATCTTCCCAACCTTTCTTTTGGTGTGAAGTTGGCTGGCCCGCTTCAACAGTCAATACACTGTTCAGCAACAAGACACCCTCTTCAGCCCATTGGGTTAAATCACCATGCTTGGCAGGCGCTATTCCAAGGTCAGTGCTGAGTTCGTGATAGATATTACGCAAAGACGGCGGTAATGCAACACCCTTTTGCACTGAAAAACTCAATCCATGTGCTTGATTTGGACCATGATAAGGATCTTGACCGAGAATCACGACCTTTACACGATCTAAGGGTGTGGTGTTGAACGCATTAAAAATAAGGGAATTAGGTGGGTATATCACCTTATTCGCCTGTAATTCAGATTTGAGAAAAGCCTTCAGCTGATCCATTTTATCGCTGAGCAAAAAATCTGCTAAAGCATACTTCCAACCATCCTCTAACCGAACTTGATTCAGTTGACTTAATTCTTGTTCGGTGAGTTGCATTGTGTTCATCCCTAAATCAATCACAGCTTTAAAGTTTTACTTGTAAATCTACACTTGGGTTCTTAAAAGTGAAGCCTTGTTTCAATTGTTCGTACATTTTAGGATCAGACCATTCATTTTGAATTTGTTCTGAGAATACGATTTGATCCAGCTCCAATAAGCCCATCTGTTCATTTACGATATCTTCAGCAAAACTTTGCGCATAGCCTGTGTCAGTTTCATGCACGATCACTGAATAGACTTCAACATCACCTTCACCATTTTGCGTGATTGTTGATTTCAGTACTTGTTCTGCCAAATAAAAGAAAATTCGAGAAAATTGTTCAGCAGAAGGTGAAACGGGTAATGAAACCCAACGCGCACTAAAAGTTTTACATGCTTGAATATATTCAGCTGAATCCTCTTGCCAAAAACAAATCGCATGATCAAAACTATCATAAAGTTCTTTGATCACACCTTTCAGCAAACCAAAATCATAGACCATTTGACCATGATCTAGCTTTGAGGCTTTCAATAATAATTCGACTTTATAGCTATGACCATGAATTGAACGCTTACAGCGGTCTGATGTGCAATTTCGCACAATATGCGCGTTTTCAAACTTAAATAATTTTCGAATTAACATATGTCAGAGCAATAAAAAATCATGGATTAAAATGATTATAGTGCATATTCACACAACTCATCATTAATTTTAACGTTTTAAGCAATTGGCAAAACGTATTAAAAACAAAAAAATAAAAAGCCATCATTCAATTTGTTTAAATTAATAGTTTAGCAATTTAATCAATTGGTTTGAAGAGGTGCCAAACTTCTTGAGAAGACATAAACCTTTTCTTCATCACGCATCAGATAACTCGAAAAATATCGCTTTCGATCAGATAGCATGATTTCAATATCTGCTCGATAGAATGCAGATTTAACATCAAAATTATTTTTTGCTGTGCTTTTAGCTTCTTCACTTAACTGACTTAGAGTGTTAAGTTCCCAGAGCTGATCTACGGACTCAAAAAATTCACCATTGGCTTTTTTTTGATCCAAATCACGCTGTACATTTTGCACATCCAAACTAGGGTCTATAGCAGCAATAATCATCGCTGGTGCTGTATTAATATTAATTTTAATTTCTTTTAAAGGAATCGCTGTAACATAAGGTTTTATCAATAAAAACTTATCACCTTCAAATCCTCGCACTTGCTTCAACTCTTCAACGCTATGAAAAGGACCATTCGCTGGCAAATAAGGACGCGTTAAACTTAAATAATAATTACTCTCTCCCCCCATCGCGCCAATCGTCAAATCATCTTGATCTTGCCAATCAATTACCGCTTCACTCAATTCTTCTGGTAAACCAAGCTTTGTTAATAATCCCTTAAAGTAATTCACCGCATTATCATTCGACACACCATCATCTTTGACCAAACTGTTTAAATTAAACTTACCCGTTTCATCAATAATTCGCCCTGCGACATAACCACCATCAATTGGAAATGGTGGCATCGGTTGAGCCCAAGTTTCTTGAAGATTATCTGATTTTGAATTGGACTTGGCATCTTGAACCAATAATTCCGAGAAAAAAGCTTCAGCACTTTTTGCATAATACAGTGCTTGGTTTTGACGAATCACATAGGCCGTATTTTCACTGGTATTGTATTGACGATGGGCAATCGTCGCAGCAATGATAGTTGCCAAAGCGACTAACATCAAAATCGTAATCAGGGCGATTCCTTTTTGCTGCTTCATGCATTTTCCTAATGATTATTGACTAGATGCCGGTTTTAAATAGTCAGTATTAAGCAAACTAAAAATCCACTCGTATTCAACATCTTGTTGTTTAAATCTAATTCGCATACCTTTAGGCAATAGCCGAGCAACACCATCTTGAACATCATTACTATTAGAACTTATTGTTGATGTATCCGGCCACGAATTCAATTCATTCGGGTTCAAAATTGTGATTTGAAACTCATCCACATTCTCTAGGATCGTACTGGATAAAGGTTGGGTTGTTTGAAGAACATTCAGATTGGGATACTTTAAACGATAAACTTTTCGATCTTGTGCATTATAACGATATTCTATTCTCTCAAATGGAGACAAACCCTGTTTCAGCGGGTCTGTGACCCCTGCCTTACTAAATTGTAAAGACTGATCATCCAGTAAAAGTGCAGGTTGAATTTGTCCTGCGATATTTGCAGTCAGCGGTACAATTTGCAAAGCATCTCTTTGCATTTGTAAATAACTATCTTGCAAACTGAGAAGTTGCTGTTCATGCACCGCATTTCGATCTTTGACTTTATTCAAATAATCAAAAATTTTCCATCCCAAAGCAGACAATACTGCAAAGATGGCTATTGCAACCAAAAGCTCTACCAAGGTAAAACCTTGTTGTTTACTCTTGATCATGAGTTGGATTGCTCTCTGAGAGGATAGTTATAAAACATCATGGTGGTGACACCTGATTCAACTTTACCTAAATCATTGTTATATAGACTCACTTGCACTTCTATTTTCTGAACATCTGGGCTAATGGTCGCTTCTGATTTTTTATCAATTTGCCAACTTAACCCTTGAGAGGTAATTTGCTTCGATTGAGTTCCCTCTAACCATTCACCACTAATTTGCATTGCAGCGACTTCATTTTGTGCAACGAATTGTGCTTTTGTTCGCAAAATTGCATTCGCAGTCGCCTGTGTGTACTGCATAGCTACCTTCGTCAATGACATTGCTGCTACAGCGAAAATAGCCAAAGCCACCACAACCTCAATCAAGGTAAATCCTTTAAGCGCCCGCATCGATTTTACCCAAGTAATCTATTTGAATAAGATCACCAATTGCTTTGTGTTCATAATACATTTGAATTGTGACAGGTTTAACCTCGCCATTGCCCAACCAAATTAATTTCGGTGCATTATTATTCATCAAGTCTGCATTCGTTGCATTTTCAAAACTATACTCGCTACTTTCAATTTGAAATGAAACCTTAGCAGGTAGCTCTCTCGCAGAAAACTCTGGCATTTCAACCCAAGTAGAAGGTTGACGATTATTGTTCGATACAAGCGTCTGCTCAGGACGAGTTAAATCATTATATTTTTGAAATGTATAGCGAAACTGATCACCATTCCATTGTGGCACCAATGCAACCACTAACGATTGATCAACAGCCTCTCGTTGAATACGTTTTAAATCTAATATTAAAGCTTCTCTAGCTTGCATTGCCTTACGTTGATCAATCCCACCAATATTCATCACCACCAATGCCGCCATGATGCTGATGATCACAATGACCACCATCAATTCGATTAAAGTAAATCCGCCTTGACGGTGATCTAGAGATTGCATATTAGGCCACTGATTCTGTCAAATTAATCTGTTTAGGCATCATCAACGCTTGATCAATTAAAGCAACCCTTAGCGTATCTCGACAACCTAAATAGCGTTGATAGAAACTCGAGTTTAATATCGCAGCACCACCATGAGTAATCGACCAAATGGATGCTAAATAATCCCGAGAACTCATCTTACTTTGAATGGATGCTAGATGATTTTCTGTCATACGAATGATAATTCTGAGTCTACTTTTGCGGATCTGATACATTTCATTAAATAAATGATTAATACCCTGGCCAGTTGTAGACAATCGTTCTTCAATTTGATGAAAGAGTACAGTACGTTCTGGATGATGCAAATGATGCAACATAAAAAAAGCTAAATGTTCAGGAAAGCCTTTTTCAGTATCTCGAACCATTTCTAATAACATGCGCTCATTACGAATAATAAGCAACATGTACAATTCATCTTTACTTTGGAAGTGCTTATAGAGTGTTCCTTTTGCCAAATCCAACTCAGCGGCCAATGCATCTAATGTCATGCCCGCTTCGCCGTTTTCCAAAAGAAGTTGTTCTGCGACCTGAAATATTAATGCTTCTCTCGCTCTAAACTGAGCCTGACGATCCATCTTCACTCTATAAACTCTCTTCTTTCTATTTTCCGTATTAAATTTTTACTGCATTCGTAGAAGATTCTCGAAATTTTGCGTTGTAATAAAGGCAATCTCCTCGACTGACTTATCATATACATCACTTAATGCTTTGGCTACATATGGGACATACTTTGGTTCATTAGACTTTCCTCTATATGGCATTGGCGCTAAATAAGGGCTATCAGTCTCAATTAATAGTCGATCTAATGGAACTTGCCTAGCCACATCACGTAGATCCTGAGCATTTTTAAACGATACTATTCCTGAAAATGAAATGTAATAACCACAATCTAGAACTGCTTTTGCCGTATCCCAATCCTCAGTAAAACAATGCAAAATTCCGTGTGTCGACTTTTCAGCTCTTATAATATCAATCGTATCGTTTTTAGATGAGCGTGTGTGTACAACCACTGGCTTTTTCACCATCTGTGAAGCTTGAATATGCCGTGCAAAACATTCTTTTTGTTCTTTAACAAATTCAGTACTGTGATAATAATCTAGACCCGTTTCACCAATTGCCCAGACCTTATCTTTACTCGCCAATTCAACCAAAGTTTCAACAGTAGCACGCTGCATGACTGCTGGATCTTCACATGGGTGTACCCCAACACTGTAGCCTACTCCTTCGTGTCGAGCTGCAATTTCTGACAGAATAATATGATCATCCAAATCAACGGATATCCCCATCATTTTTGTGACACCAGCATCAATCGCTTGCTGAATTGCTAAATCGATATTTCCCTCGTAAGGTTCAAGATTGAGCATGTTTAAATGACAGTGTGTATCTACAAACACAAGGACACCTTTTAATTTTTTAAGTCAGAGCCTACATTGTAAAGCTTGCGCGTGCTGTTGACATACTTCCAGCGAGTATTTTTTCTGCTTCCATTTTGTAATAGGCTCCTTTATCTCCAGTTAACTGCAATCCAAAACCTTGTGGTTTAATACCCGATTGCTTATAGGAAATCCAAATCACCTTACCCGTAATTGGTATTTTTTGGGTTTGATTAGGAAGTGTTGCCAAGATAAAAATCTCTTCACCCATTTTGACTGGATGTTTGGTTGGAATAAATAATCCACCACCCTCAACAAAAGGCATATAACTGGATTGCAAAGTTTCGCGATCATTAATATTGACTTGTAATAAACCGCCCGGACGTGGCTGCATCTCTATCCCCTGTATTCAAACATGATTATTGAACATTCATTAATTTTATAAAAAGCTGATCAACAATTAAATTTGATTGAACATTCTGCTCAACCATTTGTTTTGCTTGATGCACATCGTTATAAATATCAAATAATTGCTCTAATTGATATTGCTCAGCCAACAAACTAAAGTCTAAATCGCTATTTTTTACATTTTGTTCCATTTTATAGGCAACAAGATCAGCTAATAAGTACTCAAACATAACAATCAACTCGGAAAAGTTGAGTTGCTTATTCCAATTAGAAGCGTACTGCATTGGCATATTTTTTTGACTGACTAAATGATACCAATCATTTATAAACGCACTTCGCAGAGTTAACCATTCACTTGAAGCCAACTCAATAGCAGCTAAAGGCATACCATTCGACAGGTTAAGCAACAGTTTTCCCAAAGTCTGCTGCTCCGCATTCAAGTGCTCATTCAAATACGCATTGGCTTGATCATCAGTCAACCGATCTAAGGCGTAATGTTGTAGGCGACTTCGTATAGTGGCTGGTAATTTTAAATAATGATCCGCCAAAAGAATAATCACAACACGCTCACCTGGTTCTTCAAGTGTTTTCAATAAAGCATTTGACGATGCTATATTGAGCGCTTCCGCCGGCTCAATCAAAATAACCCGCCAACCATCGACAGTTTGTTGCACGAATGGCTGTAATTCACGAATTTTTTCAATTTTAATTTTAGCGTTTTGTTTCTTATTATCCTCATCCGTCGTGACGTAAACATAATTTGGATGAGTATCTGATTTTAACCACAAACAACTCGAACACTGACCACAAGGTTGATTTGGCTGCTTATCTAAACATAGCAGCCAAGCAACAAATTGTTGGGTAAAAGCTTCTTTACCACAGCCTTTTTTGCCATAAAAAAGTAATCCATGACCAACTTGAGGAAACCGCTGAGTCAGTGTGTTCCATACATTAAGTTGCCAAGGATAAACATGCTGAGTCTGAGTCATTGACTAATCTATATTATTGGAAATGAGAAATAGGCATTGCATTAAGACGGTCTAAATCTTGTTGCGTATCCACACCTGGTGGTAAGCTCACCTCTGCCACATCAATTGCGATTCGATGACCATTTTCTAAAACACGCAGTTGCTCAAGGCTTTCTAAAACCTCGAGATCTCCCTGATCCCATGTCACGTACTCTTGCAGCAACTTCACTCGATAGGCATATAAACCAAGATGTCGGTAAGCATTTCGATGTAGTATCTGAGTTTGTTGCTTTGATCCATCACGATCATATGGAATGGTTGCACGACTGAAATAAAGCGCTTCATTGAACTTACTCATGACGACTTTCACAATACTATCGCGCTTAAATTCTTCTAATTCTTTGATCACTTCACACAAAGTGGACATTGAACATTCAGGCTTTTGCTCTAACAAAGAAGCAACCTGTTGGACTAAAGATGCAGGCAATAATGGTTCATCACCTTGCACATTTACAATAATATCTTCACTCGCCCAACCTTTGATTCGTGCAACTTCACTCAATCGGTCGGTTCCAGAAGGGTGTTCTGCACTGGTCAACACAACATCAATTTGTTCTGCCTTACAAAGATCAACAATTCTTTGATCATCAGTAGCAACACATAAATCATCAAACCCAGTCACTTTTCGCGCCTGATCTACCACACGTAAAATCATTTCACGCCCGTGTATTTTAAGGAGTGGTTTTCCAGGTAAACGCGAACTTGCAAAGCGAGCAGGTATTACAATATGTTTCATGGATATTCCTTATGTGTTTACGATACCGAGTTTTGCAAGCTGTTGATCCAGCAAATCATAACAAGCTGATGATAAAACTGCTTCAACAGGAACCACCCAAATTTCACGACGAAATTCTGGATGTTGTTTTAACAAAGGGAGGAGTTTCACAGCATCTTTTTCAGTGGTGATGATTGGATTTGAATCTTCAAATTGTAAATCATCAATCTGATAATCATAATGATCAGGAAATTCATGGCACTGAAAATGCTTTAAGCCCATACTTTCAAGGGTTTTATAAAACCGTTGCGGGAACCCAATACCAACAACCGCATAATAATTCAAATCAGTGGCAAAATATTCAACTTGATCTTCGACTGGATTTAACAAGTACGGCGCTGCGACTTGTAATTGCATATACAGATTTGAGCTTGGTTGTTCAGCATGCTCAATTACTGTACCACTGCATAACCGTGCTACTGGCTCACGCAAAAAGCCTTCTGGCAACAGTTTCTGATTACCCAAACCACGATTGTTATCCAGCACAATCCATTCTAATTGACGATCAAGTGCCCAATGTTGCAAACCATCATCACTAATGATCAAATCAAGTTGATGCTGAGAGAGAAGTAACTCTATACTTTTATGTCGTTGCCCACCTACGACCATCGGCACGCCAGTAGATTGCACAATTAAACAGGGTTCATCACCCACTTCATTTGGCTCAGAGTCGAGATTCACGCTTGCAGGAAAAGGACCTTTACCACCATAGCCTCGACTAATTACTCCAACTCGAATATTTTTTTGTTGAAGATATTTAACCAATTGAATTAATAACGGTGTTTTACCACTACCACCTACTGTTATATTGCCAATGACCATGACAGGAACTGGTGCAGTATAAATAGGTTTTATACCACGTTGATACAAGGCTTTGTTCAGGGAAAATCCTAATCGATAAAGCAATGACAGGGGTCGCAATACAATCAACCACTTGGATTGCTTATTCCAAGCGTTTTGAATGACCTGCGCAATAGACATAACTTATTCCTCAAAATTACGTTGATGCAGTTGGAAATATGCACCACGCAAATCGAGTAATTCCTGATGTGTTCCCTGCTCTAATATTCGACCTTTATCCATTACCACAATAAGATCTGCATTCTCAATCGTTGATAATCGATGTGCAATGACAATCGTTGTCCGATCCTGCATAGCTGCATCAAAAGCACGTTGAATGAAGTATTCAGACTCATTGTCTAATGCGCTTGTCGCTTCATCAAGAATTAAAATCGGAGCATTTTTTAAGATTGCGCGAGCAATTGCAATACGCTGTCTTTGTCCACCAGATAAATTTAAACCTTGAGCACCTAATGGTGTGTCATAGCCTTGAGGCAGTGCCATAATAAAGTCATGGGCATAAGCAGCTTTCGCAGCAGCAATAATCTGCTCTTCCGAAGCATCTTGTAACTGTCCATAAGCAATATTTTCACGAACAGTTCGGTTAAACAGCACGACTTGCTGATTGACCATGGCCACTTGTGAGCGTAACGCTGTAACTTCAATATCTTGAATATCATGGCCGTCAAATTTGATTGACCCTGAACTTAATTCTTGAAAACGAACCAATAAGTTGACTAAAGAAGACTTACCAGCCCCCGAACGCCCCACCAACGCTACAGTCTGTCCAGCCTTAACATTTAAATTGAAATCATGGATCGCGTGAAAACCATCGCTGTATGTTAAATTTGCCTGATTAAATTCAATATTGCCTTTGAGTTGTGGTTTTAACTGCCCTTCGTTTTTTTCTTCAGGCATATCCAATAATTCAAATACTGAATGTGCTGCAGCCATTCCTCGCTGTAATTTTTCATTGATATCGGTTAAAGCTTTAATCGGCTTACTCAACATACCGGCTGCAGTAATATACGCAACAAACTGACCCGCTGAAGTATCCTGTAATATCTCAGGTCTTAAAGCAATCCAAATCACAATACTTAAAGCGATCGCCATAATAAGTTGTACAACAGGACTATTTAATTGTTGTACTGCAACCATTTTTAAACCACGACGCAAGTTTTCGAGTGAGGTTTCTTTAAAACGAGTTTGCTCGTATGCCTGTCCACCAAACCCTTTAACAACTAAATTACCATTCACGGTTTCTTGCACTACATGGTTTACATCACCCATCGTATCTTGCACTTGAGTAGACAGCTTACGCATACGTTTAGCAGCTTTTCTAATCAAAAAACCGATTAAAGGCGCAAAAATCAAAATACATAAAGTCAAGCGCCAGTTGGAATAGAACAAATATCCTAACAGCGCAATGGTGATCAAACCTTGTTGTAATAAGGTTCTTAATGACTCCGTTGAGGCAGCAGTCAGCTGTTCAACGTTGTACATAATTTTGGCAGTAATATGACCACTAGTGTTATCTAAATAATATTGCGACGGTAATCGCATTAATTTAGCAAAAACTTCTTGGCGAATATTAAAAATTAGATTTCGAGAAATCACCGAAGTGTAGTATCCACCTAGAAATAGCCCCACTCCTCGTACAAACATCAAAACAACAACCAAAAATGGGAATAAGTTCGTGAAACTTCGATCCTGTTCTTGAATGGCATTGATAATATGCTCTAATAATTTCGCAACAGAAACTTCAGTCGCGGCATTCAGCACAAAACCAAATACAACAATCAATGCAATCGTCCAGTACTGTTTTAAGTAACTCAACAAACGCATATAAACTTTAAAATCTTGCTTCACTCACAACCTCTAATTGGTACGGTATCCTTAAACACCTAAACAGATTCAGCACGTTTGCAATTTAATCATACATAATTCGAACATCGAATGCTAAAGTCTGCCCCACTCTAAAATCAATGGCCTGATTGTATGGAATGATCAAAGTAAACCTTAGCTCAAGTGGAGTATTGAGACCTAAATGACTTAAATCTCAAACTCATCTAAATACATCACATTTACAGTTTTTAAATTAATTATTTTTCATCTAAACAGATATTTAGAATACCATCTAATTCATCAAGTGAATGGTAATGAATCACAAGCTTACCTTTACCTTGCTTATTGTGATCAATTTTAACATCTGCACTGAAACGTTCAGAAAGACGCTGAGTCAGTTGCTCTAAATCAGCTGAAATTGATGGTTTTGGCTTATCCTGTTTTGGTGCATTAAAATCACGCACTAACTGTTCTGTTTGACGAACAGAAAGGTTTTTTTCAATGACAATTTTTGCAATTTCAATTTGGTCTTTTGCACGCAAAGTCAATATTGCACGCGCATGCCCCATATCTAATTGACCTTGTTGGATATGGTCTTTAATCGGATCCGCTAAGCTTAATAAGCGCAATAAATTACTTACTGTAGTACGTGCCTTGCCCACCGTTTCAGCAATTTCTTGGTGACTTAATCCAAACTCTTCATGAAAACGCTGCAATGCCATAGCTTGATCAATTGGATTTAAATCTTGGCGTTGAATGTTTTCAATTAATGCCAACGCAATTGCAACTTGATCTGACAAATCACGAACAATTGCAGGAACTTCATTTAGTCCAGCGATTTGAGCTGCTCGCCAACGGCGCTCCCCTGCAATAATTTCATATTGATGTACATCATCCTCAATTGGACGAATGACAATCGGCTGCATGATGCCATGCTTTTTAATAGAAGATGCTAATTCCTGAAGGTCTTCTTCATGAATAAAGCGTCGCGGCTGATAATTACCACGTTTAAGAAGTTTGACATCTACTTGTTTGAGCTGACCATGATCTAATGACTGTGCTTCTAATTGTAATTTTTCTTTTTGAATAGAGCCCAATAACGCATCTAAGCCACGACCCTTTGCTAAGCCTCTTTTCTTCACGGTCATGCTTTACTTCCTTTTTTCACTTTGGTTTTTTTTAACATTTCAGCAGCAAGATTCAAATAAGCCACTGCACCCTTAGAACTTTTTTCAAAATAAATAATCGGCAACCCATGTGCTGGCGCTTCCGCTAAACGCACATTTCGAGGAATAACCGTTTCGTATAATTTTTTACCAAAATACTGCTCCAACTCATCCGACACATCACGTGTCAGCGCATTTCGAGCATCGTACATGGTACGCAATACACCAATGATTTCTAAATCAGGATTTAACGCTTGTTGAATACGATCAATCGTTTGTGTTAAATCTGCCAAGCCTTCCAAGGCATAATATTCACACTGCATTGGAATGATCACGCTTTTAACAGCAGCCAATGCATTTACCGTGATCAAACTTAAGCTTGGTGCACAATCCACAATGATGTAATCAAACTTATCTTCAATTTGTTGGATCGCATCACGCAGAATAAATTCACGACCGTCTTGCTCAGCAATGGCTAATTCAACACCTGCTAAATCACGATTGGAGCCAAGTACGCGATATCCAACTTCAGCTTTAGTGATGGCCGTTTCAATTGGCACTTCGCCCAGTAAAACATCAGTTACTGAGTATAAGAGATCATTCTTTTGAATACCCGAACCCATAGTGGCATTGCCTTGAGAGTCCATATCAATCAACAATACTCGCTTTTTAAGCACTGCTAATGATGCAGCCAAATTTACAGCAGTCGTGGTTTTACCTACGCCACCTTTTTGGTTCGCAATAGCAATAATTTGAGCCATGGTAACCCCAATCCCTAGAATTTTTAAATTTGTTTAAGTAGCAATAAATGACGTTGTTCATCTAAACGTGGAACGTGAAGCTCAATAATTTCGCAACTCAACTCATCTTTATGGTTTTCAATTTCCTCAGCAGGAACTAAACCTTTCATTGAAGCAATAATACTGTTTTCATGCATAAAAGGACGAGAAGCTGTAATAAAATCTGTCAGTGAGGCGAAAGCACGACTGGTAATTACATCAAATTTACCCAGTTCATTAATACTCTCTTCATTCTCTACTCGAGTTTGAACTGCCACAACATTTTTTAGTTTTAAATCAGCAATAAACTGTTTGAGAAAACGAATTTTTTTCCCATTCGAATCCAGAAGCACACAGTTTCGATCAGGTTGACATAGGGCGATAATCATCCCCGGCATACCACCACCAGTACCAATATCAAGCAATCGTCCTTCAGGCAAGTCTTTCAAGATACTGAGGCTATCCAACAAATGTTTAACTAACATTTCTTTAGGATCACGAATCGCGGTCAAGTTGTACGCCTTATTCCACAATACAAGCGCATCTTGATATTTTAATAATAAATTCAACGCCTCATCACTGAGTGATAAACCTAGTTTTTGACTACCTTGTTGTAACTCATGAAAAAAAGGATGCATAAACAGTAAACATCTCAATAAAATTAATCAAAGTATACCGTTTTATGCATCGTGGAACACTATTTAACGCTTAGTGAATACTCAGTTAGTTAAATTGTCCTTCTCGAATTTGCTGATCCAACTGCATCAACCTTTCTGGAGTACCCACATCCACCCATGTTTCTGCCATTTTTGCAGCAGAAATTCTGTGGTTGTGCATAGCATCTTTAAGCAAAGGTGCTAAAGGACGCTTACCCCACTCTAGACCTTCGAATAAACGAGGATGAATCACCGCAATACCACTATAAGTCAGATTTTCGCCCTCTTTTTCTTGCTCAAAAGTATAAGCACGACCATCTAATAGTGTGAAATCACCTTGAGGGTGTTGTAGCGGATTTGGCACAAGTACCAAGTGTGCTAGATCTTCTTGTAAATCAAGCTCAAGCAACTGAGCAAAATCAAACTGAGTCCACACATCCCCATTGACGAGGATAAATGGTTCTTCACCCAATAAGGGCAAAGCATTGATGATTCCACCAGCTGTTTCCAAACCCTCATCTTCACGCGTCCAGCGAATGTTCACACCAAACTGAGAACCATCACCTAAAGCACCGATCAATTTGTCTGCCAGCCATGCCGAATTAATAATAATTTCACTAACACCAATCGACTTTAATTTTTCAATATGCCATACAATTAAAGGCTTTCCACCCACTTCCAACAATGGCTTTGGTTTATAAAGCGTTAAGGGGCGCATACGGTTACCCAGACCCGCTGCTAAAATCATAGCTTTCATGCAGCTACCACCTCATAGTGACCATACTTGGCTTCAAATGCATGTAGTACTTTATCTTCAATCCATTGAATAAATGGAGTGAGTTCAGCGTAAGGCTTCGACTCTTCGAGTAAATACCACATGACACGAGGCAGGTCTTTTAGATAGCCCGATTTTCCATCACGTTCAAATAATCGCACAAAAATACCTAAAATCTTCAAATGACGTTGAATCGCCATGAAGTCAGCATCTTTAATAAAGCGCTCTAAATCACGATCAATTTTTGAATCATCTGGTAATAATTCATAGAAAATTTTAAACCATTGTTTTACGCGTGCTGGAGGCCATTGCACGTATGCATCACGTGTAATTGAAATCAAGTCGTAGGTATCCGCACCGATTACCGCATCTTGAAAATCAATTACGCCTTGTTCTTGTTCATCATTCAACAACATGAGATTACGACTGTGAAAGTCTCGATGAACAATCACTTGTGGTTGAGCTAAAGCCGCATTTGCCAATATCGCAAAAGTACGCTTAATCAAACCTTGTTCATCAGCATTTAATCGAATATTTAATGATGGAAGCAACCAATCTGTGAATAACTCCATTTCACTGATTAATTTTTCGTAACTATATTCTGGAAACTGATCCACACCATGAATAGACTGTAATTGAATGAGTTGTTTAAAACTCTGTAAATAATGCTGATCTACCGTGTCATCGTTTAAATGGTTCGCTAAAAGCTCATCTCCAAAATCTTCAAGAAGCAACAACCCTTGCTCTAAATCCTTTGCAACAATATGTGGAACACGAACACCATGACGATCGAAGAATTCATCAATCGTCACAAAAGGTACACAATCTTCTTTTTCTGGAGGTGCATCCATTAACATAAATGATTTATTATTCAAGGTGATTCGCGCATAGCGACGGAAACTGGCATCGCCTGCTAAATATTTTATTTCGAACTGCTCTGATTGAAGTACAGATTGCACCCACGTATGTATCAATTGTTCACGTTGTGTATTCATTTGCTATAAATTCTAGTACAGGCTGAATATTTAAAGTGCTAAGTGTAGCCACTAATCCGTTTTTTCTCTATGATGCGACAATAATTAATTGCAATTTGCATACTTGGTTAATGATATAAATGAAGCATCAGTTTACTTTCAGCCCTTTGGCGACTGCTATTTTAACCTTATTGTGTGGTAGCACAGTCTCAAGTTATGCCGACTCAAAAGACAGTACAACTGAGGTGGACAATCAAGCACTTCAAACTGCAATTAAAGAAAGCTACCCTGGTCAGCGCTTCTTTGATCAATATTATGTCAATAAAAATTCAGCCGAAGCGCAACAACGTAGCACGTTCTCCCCAAGCTCGAAATTTTGTGCTCAAACTTGGTTGACACCAATCAGCCCTGATACTAAAGCAGTTGATCCTGAGCAAGCAACATCGATCATCACCGCTGATCGTGCATATTACAATCCAAATGGTGACTCAGAATTAGAAGGCAATGTCATCATCGATCAACAAGGTCGTATGGTTCGTGCAGATAAGATTAAAATTGACAACACTCAAACCCATGCCAAAGCTTCTGGCAATGTACAGTTAGCACAAGCCGGTTTATTGGCTCAAAGTGATCAAATTGACTACAATTTAAAAACCCAAACGGGACGCCTCAATAACAGCTTTTATATTTCAGAAGCGACACATGGGCATGGTCGTGCAGAAAATATTGAGCGCACCTCACCCAATATTTTACTCCTTCAGAATGCAACTTATAGCACGTGTCCACCTGAGCAAAGCCCAACATGGAAGATTCAAGCCAATTCGATTGAGTTAAATCAAGACACTGGGCGTGGCGTGACCAAAGGCACTAAACTATATATTAAAAACACACCAGTGCTGGCTGTGCCATATTTCAATTTCCCTATTGATGATCGTCGTACCACTGGCTTATTAAACCCAGGTTTTGGTTATACAAACGATGGTGGTTTAGAACTTGAAGCGCCAATTTATCTCAATTTAGCACCCAATTATGATGCGACTATCACTCCACGTTTCATTGGCGGTCGTGGATTGATGGCTGAGGGTGAGTTCAGATATCTGACTGAACAATATGGTGGCGGTCGTATTTGGGGTGGTTATTTAGCACAAGATCGTAAATATGATGATGAAGATCGCAAAGATTTACACCTCTTGCACAATTGGAAAATCAATGACCAATGGACGACCAATTTAGAATATAACTATGTTTCTGATAAAGACTTCTTTGCCGATCTAGACAGCAATCCGAATACAAGAACAGAGTTAAACCAACGCCGCGCTTGGGATCTTAATTACGCGAATGGAATTCCAGGGTTACGCGCGCAACTCAAAGTTGAAGACTTCCAGACGCTAGACCCTGATGTTGATGATGTTGATCGCCCCTATGCACGACTACCGCAATTGCTTGTCAATTATATCACTGGTAATCCGCAAGGACTGGAATATGAATTTAATAACGATACAGCATATTTCCAAAAAGATATTAATGACTTAAATGCTTCAGACAACTCAAATATGGACACCATTTATCAACCAAGTGGTACACGTCTTTATAATGAGTTTTCTGCTCGATATAACTTCCGCAATCAGTGGTCATTCTTTATACCTCAAGCATCAGTTCGCTCTATAAATACCTTCTTTGATCAAAATACGATTGATCGTATCACCGAAGAACAAAGAAAAAATACCAAAGACAATGCAGTTATAGTTCCAGAGTTTACTTTAGATGCTGGTCTTATCTTTGAAAAAGATGGAAAATTCTTACAAACCATCACACCACGTGCATTCTATGCTTATGCACCACACAGAAATCAAAACAGTTCACCGAACTTTGACTCAACCGCAGCGTCCCTGAATTACGATCAACTCTTTAATCCACGTCGCTTTTACGGTCATGACCGCCTAGAAGATAATAACTTCTTATCACTCGGGGTAAGTTACAGCCTCTTTGATACAATCGGATTAGAACGTTTACGTGCCAGTATCGGACAAAGTTACTATTTTGAAGACCGTAAGGTGACTTTGAATAATAGTCAAAATGACCCATTTAATACTGAGCGTCAAACTGGTCCTGTGATCAGCATTGCCAGCCAGCTTTCTCAGAACTTTACTGTGAATGCAAACTCAATGTGGATGTCTAACGGAGATAATGCTCAACGTGATCTACAAGTGTATTACACAGGTGATCAAGGTAACCTATACAACTTTGGTTATTTTAATCGTAAGCGACTTGAAGATCGTCAAGACCACTATGACCAAGTTACAGCATCCTTTATACAACCTGTGAAAGGTAATTGGAATTTGATGGGTCACATGCAATATGATCTAGACAACAGTGTTGCACGCGAGTACCTTTTAGGGATTAATTATGAGTCATGCTGCTGGGGTGTTTCGGTCTATGGTCGCTCTTATTACAATGACTTAGATGATGTTAATGCACCAGACACCAAACAAAAACGTGCTGTAATGGCAGAGTTTACACTTAAAGGACTTGGTGGCTTAAACAGTAAGTTAAGCTCTTTACTGGAAAATCGAATCTTGGGTTTCGATAAAGTTAAACAAAATTGGACGAATTAATGAAGATGCAAAATTTAAAACAACTCTTTAAAGCTTCAGCATTAGCACTTGTTATTTCTGCATCAGTGTCAAGTTATGCAAACCCATCAGATCAAATCGTTGCTATTGTTGGCAAAAGTGCCATTTTAAAAAGTGACATTGCACAAGGTGTCGCTGAGCTACAACATCAACTTAAAGCTCAAAAACAGGATGTACCACCACTTCAGGTACTTGAAAATCAAGCTCTGAATAAACTTATCATCCAAAATGCGCAACTTGAACAAGTAAAACGCTATGGCATTCAAGTTGATGAAAAAACTTTAAATGATGCTGTACTTAATGTTGCTCGCCAGTCGAACAGTAATAGCCTTGAAGACTTCCAGCAAAAGCTTGACCGTATGGCTCCGGGCACTTATGAAAACCTACGTGCTAAAGTCGCTGATGATCTTGCTATTCAGCGCTTACGTCAACAACAAGTGATGTCACGCATCAAAATCAGCGACCAAGATGTTGAAAACTTCCTCAAATCGCCGGAAGGTCAAGCTGCTGTGGGTACTCAAGCTCACGTCATTCACTTCAGAGTTTCAGGTGAAGCCTCTCAACAAGAACTGACTCAAGTCGCGCAACAAGTTCAAGATGCACTTCAGACTTCCAATAATGTAGACGCAATACAGAAACAATTTTCTACATCTACACTTAAAGTTGAAGGCGCAGATATGGGCTCGCGCTCAATCGCAGATATTCCAGAAGAACTTGCATCGAGTATCGCTTTAGTTTCACCGGGCAACACCACTGATTTAATTCAGGCTCGCGATGGCATCCACTTGTTGAAACTCTTAGAGCGCAAGTCAAACGAGAAAAAGACAATTGTGCCACAATACCAAACTCGCCACATTCTGATTAAGACTTCTGAAGTGGTGAGCCCTGAAAATGCCAAACACACAATTGACAGTATTTATAGCCGTGTAAAGGCAGGTGATGATTTTGCAGTCCTTGCTGCAACTTATTCAAATGATCCAGGTTCTGCACGTGATGGTGGTAGCTTAGGTTGGGTTTCACCAGGTATGATGGTGCCAGAGTTTGATAAAAAAATGCAGACTGCGAAAATTGGCGAAGTCAGCGAACCTTTTGAAACTCAGTTTGGTTGGCACATTTTACAAGTTACTGATGCACGTCAGCAAGATATGACTCAGGAACAGCAAAAACGCATAGCGCGCCAAATTCTTGGTGACCGTCAATTTGATGCAGAGTTAGATGGCTGGTTAAGAGAACTTCGCGCAAGTACATACGTTGAAATTAAACAACCCAACCAAAACTAATTTTTCTTAATTGAGAGCCTCCACTATGGGGGCTTTAATTTTAATTTTTAGGCTGTTCATATAAAAAAAGGCACCTTCATCAGGTGCCTTTTTGATTACTCAAAAATTAACGATTGTTATCGTCTTCTTGAGCATCATCAAATTTTGTTTCGCCATCAAAGGTTGGTGTAGAAGTCGCACCAAAGCCACCTTGACCACCAAAGCCACCTTGACCACCGAAGCCACCTTGACCGCCAAAACCTTGACCGCCACCGAAGCCACCTTGACCGCCAAAGCCACCTTGACCGCCAAAGCCACCTTGGCCACCAAAGCCGCCTTGACCACCGAAGCCACCTTGACCACCGAAGCCGCCTTGTTGACCACCGAAGCCACCTTGAGCACCAGCAGGAGCGCCAGCAGGAGCACCAGCAGGACGTGGATTACGTGCAGGTACAACTGTTGAAATAGCGTGTTTGTAAACCATTTGGCTTACCGTGTTTTTTAATAATACAACGTATTGGTCAAATGATTCGATATGACCTTGTAATTTAATACCGTTGACTAAAAAGATTGAAACTGGAATACGTTCCTTACGGAGAGAGTTTAAGAACGGATCTTGTAAAGTTTGACCTTTAGACATGTTATACTCCAAAAAATAAAATCAGCGCAAAAAAACTATCTTTATTTTTCAATTAAAATTTATAAAAAAGATAGTGAGTAAATTTTGCTTTATCCATATAAGTTTCGCAAGTCTTCTTGAGCTTGCTTTATCGTCAAAAAAGTTTGAAAACTGTGCGCTTCTTGCAAAGAACGTAACCAAGTGTATTGACGTTTAGCCAGTTGTCGTGTTGCAAACAAACACTTGTCTTCCATATCTTGCTTAGATTTGAGACTTCTATCACTATTTTTAAGAAAATCTAAAGCTTGGCGATATCCAACAGATCTCGCCGATGGCAAATTATCGCTTAAATCGTATTTTTCAATCAGGTACTCCACCTCATTTAAAAAACCGATATCCCACATTATTTTTAGGCGCAGTTCAATTCTTTTGTGTAATTCTACACGATCAGGTAACAGCGCATAATTATGAAAATTGTAACGATATGGCTGTTTTTTGGGCTGTTCTGCTTGAAGCTCAGTGATAGGTCGACCTGTCAGACGATAGACCTCTAGCGCGCGTATAATGCGCTGACGATCACTCACTTTAAACTTCTCACCTGCCATAGGATCGACACGTTTTAACTCTTCGTAGACGCTCTCCCAACCCAATGCCATGGCTTCATTTTCAATTTGTTGACGTACCTTTTCATCAGCATTAGGGAGATTCGTTGCCAAGCCTTCCAATAGTGCTTTGTAGTACAACATCGTCCCACCCACCAAGATTGGGGTCTTACCGCGTGAATGTATTTCATCAATCAGCAGCGATGCATCTTCAACGAATTGAGCTGCCGAATAAACCTCGAGCGGTGTAATAATATCAATCAGGTGATGTGGATATCGCTCCTGCTCTTCTTTTGATGGCTTTGCCGAACCGATATCCATGTCCTTGTAGATTAAAGCAGAATCTACCGAAACAATTTCAAAATTACCGCGTTCATATAGCTCACATGCCAAAGCAGTTTTCCCACTCGCAGTCGGCCCCATTAAGTTGATGACTGGCATTTGATTTGACATGTACAATTACTCTCCTCGAGCAAATAATTTATCTAACTGGCTAAGTGGAAAAGCCCTCCAAGTTGGTCGTCCATGATTACATTGACTTGCAAACTCAGTTTGTTCCATCTGCCTCAACAGTGCATTCATTTCAGAAATACTTAACATTCGATGCGCACGCACTGCGCCATGACATGCCATTCCTGCCAAGATATGGTCTCTTTTTTGTTGTAAAGCACTGGCCTCATCATTGGGATCAAGATCATTCAAAAGTTCTGGGATTAATGCATTAAAATCGGCTTTGTGCAAAATAGCAGGCACACCTCGCACTATCACTTGCTCATCGCCATATTGATCAATTTCTAAACCAAGCCGCGCCAACTGAGGCTTAAGGTCTTCGATACGCGTGGCTTGCATGCGTGTAATTGAAATCACTTTTGGAATAAGCAACTGCTGTGATGTCCAAAATTCAGGTTTATCCCAAGCAGATTTCATTTGCTGTAATAAGATCCGCTCGTGCGCGGCATGCATATCTACAATGATCAAGCCTTCAGAATTCTGCGCCAGAATATAAATTCCATGAAGTTGTGCAATTGCAATCCCCAAAGGAAACTCGTCAACTTTAGAAGATGTTGATTCCATCTCAGTATCATAAGGAACTTCAAAATTAGATGACGTTTCTTTCAAAGGTGCCAAATAAGATTTGAGTGCATTGCTAATATTAGAATTTGAATAAGACTGACTCGGCGCGCTATATTGAACTGACTGAGGCTGTTTAGCACTAAAATCTGTTAGATACCCCTCATGACTCGATTCCTGCAACGTCTGGGACATAGGGGGCGATGCTTGAGCATTTTGATGCAAATTAAATTGCTCTTGATAACGTGGTAGCTGAACTGATGGTGCGATGACATCTTGATCAAGCTTTAAAGCCTGGGCTAAATCCGCAGTCGCAGTTTGAAATTGCGACAAAGTTTCTTTGGCAAAATGACGTACAAATTCGTGTACTTCACGTTGATTCAAAAATCGAATCTCATGTTTAGTCGGATGTACATTCACATCAATAAATTCAGGATCAACTTCTAAGAACAACAAATAAGCTGCATGTTGATGCCCATGCAAGATGCCATCATAGGCCATTCGCAAAGCATGAGAGATTGTTTTATCTTTTACGATACGACCATTCACGTACACATACTGCAAATCACTTTGTGCTCGAGCATCAGAAGGATGACCTAACCATCCTGATAAGCGCATATTGACACTATCAGCATCGATCCAATACGCATTTTCAGTAAATTGTCGACCTAAAAGCTGCTGTACACGTTGAAATCTGAGTTGACCACTGTCTGCGACAGGCAAATTTAAACGAATAGCACCATTATGTTCCAGCACAATCCGAATATCGAAATGCGTTAAGGCTAAGCGCCGTACGATTTCTTCAATGTGACCAAATTCCGTATTTGGCTTTTTTAAAAACTTTCGTCTTGCTGGCACATTAAAAAATAAATCTTGTACACGTATGTGTGTGCCTTGCTGAGTAGCAACAGCTTGAATCTCTTGATGATCAAAGGCCGTGCCGTTTACTTCGACCTGATAACCAATTCCTGAATCATCACGACTACTGGTCAAGGTCAAGCGCGAAACAGCAGCAATGGAAGCCAAGGCTTCTCCGCGAAAACCTAAGCTCACAATTGCATGTAAATCTTCAGCAGTTTGAATTTTACTGGTCGCATGCCGCATCACCGCAAGCGGAAGATCCTCAGGATGAATCCCTTTGCCATTATCGATAATCTCAATCAGCGTACTACCGCCTTGTTCGACTCGAATGATTAATTCAGTCGCACCTGCATCAATGGAGTTTTCTAGAAGTTCCTTCACCACTGATGCAGGACGTTCAATTACCTCTCCCGCAGCAATTTGGTTTGCTAATGCAGGAGATAAGGTTTGAATTCGATTCAAGCTAAGATCATGCGCCATAGAATTATTTAAAACTGTGTCTTTAATTTTGCGAGTAAAGCTTCATCATTTGAAGAAATCGTGACATGACGTACTGATTCATCATCAGATTTCTCAATATTCAAGATAACATCTGCATTTGGAATTTCGTCACCACCTTTAGAGGGCCATTCAAACAAGAATAGTGCATCAGCAATATCCAGATAATCACGAATACCCATCAACTCAAGTTCATAAGGATCATTCAAACGATACAAATCAAAATGAAAGACATCCTGCTGATTGATTTTATAGGGTTCAACCAGTGTATAAGTCGGGCTTTTAACCGCACCACGATGACCTAAATTTTGAAGCCAATAACGCGTCAGGGTGGTTTTACCCGCACCCAAATCTCCAATGAGGTATATGACACCCTTTTCAATACACTGCCCTAAACATGCAGCTAATTTTTGAGTATCTGCTTCATCATTTAAGTTGAGTTGAAAAGAATATTGCATCTGGATCACATTAGACATCTGTTGAAGAGGTATAATAGCATGCTCCTGAACAGTGCCTATCTCGACTTGTTCAAAAACTCATTCATCTGATCATTTTTTTATTCTGTTGTCTTGTTATGCCAAAATCAAATTCAGAAAGTGTCCCAAGTTTTACGCCACCGATGATCAATGGTGTAACAGCCAGCAAAGTATTTCTTCCAAATCTCGAAGTCTCCCCGATCACGATTTATGATTTCCTCATTCAAGCCTTTTCTCATATAGACGCACTGGAATGGCAACAACGTTTTCAAGATCGTCTTATTTACAATGCGGATGGCAACACACTTTCCATCAATTCGGCGTATCAACCCAATTCTCATATTTTTTATTATCGTTTTTTAGCAAACGAAATTCATGTTCCGTTCAAGGAAAAAATTTTATACGAAAACGATGATCTGCTCGTGGTGGATAAACCTCATTTTTTAACCATGAGTCCGACAGGTCAATATGTTCAAGAAACCTTATTGGTGAGATTAAAGCAGTTCACTGATAATCCTCATCTCACACCGATTCATCGTTTAGACCGCGAAACAGCAGGTGTTGTTTTATTTTCAAAAAAAGTTGAAAGTCGCGGAGTCTATCAACAACTTTTTGCAGATCGTAAAGTATCCAAAAAATATCAAGCCATCGCACCTTACTTAAAAGACTTAGTCTTTCCACGAACAGTTGAATTGCGCATGGAAAAGGGAAACCCATTTTATATAATGAAAGTAAGTGAAGGTGTCACCAATTCTGTCACTGAAATTGACCTTATAGAACACAATTCAAAGTGGGGACGCTATATTTTGAAACCACTGACCGGTAAGCAACATCAACTCCGCGTTCACCTCAATGCGCTCAACATTCCAATCAAAAATGATCCTTTTTATCCGGTAATCGCGCATAAAGCTGAGGATGATTTCAGTGCTCCGTTGCAATTACTTGCTGATGAGCTTCAATTTATTGATCCGATATTAAATATTGAAATGCACTTTAAAAGCATGCAAACACTGACATTGTAGATTCATTGTAATGACAAATTTATATAATTTTTACGTTCAGACATTGAAATTACATTTACTTAGATTAAAATAAGCACTTAAATTTAGAGTCGTTTGGTTTTAATTCATGAGAAAAACAGAAGTTTATCAAGTCCGACTTGACTCACAAGAAAAAAAACAAGCCTTTGCAGTTTTTAAGCAATTGGGGATTACACCAGCGCAAGCAGTGCGTTTATTTTTCAAACAAGTTGTACTGACAAAGTCCATTCCTTTTGCAATCGAAAATCAAACGATCAACATGGATCAATTGTTGAAACTCAAAAAACTTAAGCAAGAACAACAAGATTCCAATACTACAACTTCGAGTTTAGATGACGACGATTTTTTTGCAGAATTGAATGCACTTTTGGGTGAAAGCGATAAAGATTAATTTTTGACATAAGTTAACTTTGTCGTATTTTTAAACAATTTAATTTACAGCGCCCTGCGCAAATATGTTTAGCTCTTCATCATAACAAGATTAAAAATAATGATCTGAGGAGAGCTCAATAGTGATAGTACGGAAAGCCACAACAGAAGATCTCAATCAACTCGCTGTACTTTTTGATGAATACCGACAGTTTTATGGTGCATCATCCAATATTCAACAATCCTATGATTTTCTAAAACAGCGATTCGAAAACCAACAAAGTGTTATTTTTATTCACATCAAAAATGATGTAATCACTGGCTTCGTGATTCTTTATTTAGGTTTTTCATCCCATGCTTGTTCAAGCTACTACATTCTAGATGATGTATATGTCACTCCAATTTATAGAAGACAAGGTTCAGCCAAACAACTCATTGACACTGCAATTTTGTTTGCACAATCCGAAAAAGCCAGTCGAATTTCATTAGAGACACAACGAAGTAACTTTCAATCTCACCAACTTTACGAAAAGATGGGCTTCGTCAAAGACAATGAATTCCAAACCTATCATTGCTTTCTATCCTAAGGCATTACACAACATATCGTCTTAAGAATAGAGTCTTTAGCATTGATGATTTAAATCTCAAGGAGTTGAGCATCAGGACTTTGATTTTTTGCGGCGAGTATTTGCTGTTCAGTGAGATAGCAATATTCACCTTCAGCAAGCTGATCTAATTTTAATTGTCCAATTTGCAGTCGATGCAATGATTCAACACGATTTCCCACAGCAGCAACCATACGCTTAACTTGATGATAAACGCCTTGATGCACTGTAAATTGTAGGTGTTGTTCGCTTATGAGTTGAATGTCTGTTGCTTGAAACAATCCTGTTTCATTGCGAAGCTCTACACCTTGACCCAATTGAATGATTTGCTGCTCAGTGACTGGATCTGCTGTATGCATTTGATAAACTTTAGGAACATGTTTTTTAGGATGAGTCAGCGCTTGCAGAAATTGTCCATCATCTGTAAGTAACAATATACCAGTCGTGTCTTGATCTAAACGTCCGACTGTTTGCACTCCCCTTTGCAACAATATGTCATCAATCAATTCAAATACACTGAAGTGATGCGTCGCTTGATGCGAGCATTCATAGCCTACAGGTTTATTGAGTGCTATATAAACTTTTTCACGATAAGTATATTCCTCGTTATACACGTGGAAGCTAAGACCTTGAAGCTTCAGTTTATATTTCGGGTCCGTGATCACAGTACCATCAATGACCACTGCACCAGCTTTAATTAATTGTTGACAATATTTTCGTGATCCAAAGCCTTGAGACTGTAACATTTTTTCCAGAACCATGAATCACTTCCATTACTTACAATATTCGTTGAAATTTAAAGTATGTCATCTGAATGCAGACTTTAAATCAGTTAAACTATTATAACTTTCAAGTACTGTCCTGATAAGCACTGGATCTTCTTTATGTCTCAATTAGACCTCAATTTAATCGTTCTAATCATTTTATTGGCATGTGGAATATTCAGTCAAAATACAGCTGTCACAATTTCAGTCGCAGTACTTATTGTTTTTCGTATCACCCCTTTAAACGAGTATTTTCCATTGCTTCAACAGCATGGTTTAAATATCGGCATTATTATCCTCACCATTGGCGTTCTTACGCCAATTGCCAGTGGCACCATTCCGGGTAAAGATATTCTCAAGTCGTTCTTGAGCTTAAACTCAATTTTAGCCATTGGAATCGGATTATTGGTTGCATGGTTAGGTGGTCGTGGCGTAACGCTTATGGCGAATCAGCCAAATATTGTCGCTGGACTTCTGATTGGTACTGTAGCAGGTGTGGCTATTTTACGTGGCGTCCCTGTTGGACCTTTAATTGCAGCAGGAATACTTTCCATTATTATTGGCACTTCTTGAAACAGGTTCCTTTCACGACTGAACAGTCATTTCACAAACGCAATAGTCATCATTTGTTGGTTTGATCTTTTAGAACTGCGGTAAAGTATTTTGATTACGGATACTTGCACAGTTTAAATTATGCAAAAAATTAAAATTATTCGTCAGGATCAATACGAACTTGCTGCTACCTTTTTTCCTGCCGAGCATTCAAAGCGCCTTCCTGTCTTGGTGTGCCCTGCCACTGGAATTACTCAAAAGTTTTATCATCGATTTTGCGAATGGCTTAACCAACAAGGCTATGCCGTAATGGTGTTTGATTTTAGTGGTATTGGTGCTTCTCTTTATGGCCCATTGAAGCAATCCAAAGCAAGTATTGTGCAATGGGGGCAGTTGGATATTCCAGCTGCAATTGATCAACTCTTACAACTCACCCATGCCAAGCAAGTTATTCTTGTCGGTCACAGCGCTGGTGGACAACTCATTGGGATCACCCCCAACCATGATAAAGTTGCAAAAGTCGTGGCAATAGCAGGTTCGACTGGGCATGTAAAAGGGCTCAAAGGTCGTACGAAACTACTTGCCCCTGTGATGTTTAAAGGTATTTTTCCTCTCGCACGTATGACGCTCGGTTACGGCCCTACCCAAGCCATTGGTATGGGGGAAAATCTACCGAAAGATGTTGCACGTGACTGGGCTCAATTTTGTAGTCAACCTGGCTATGTTATTAATGCGATTGGGAAAACGGTTGCCCTAGATCAAGACTATCACCAAGAGATTCGAATTCCTATCACTGCTATTTGGGCAAGTGATGATGAGATTGCAACCGAAGCAAATGTTCAGGATTTACTTCGTTTATATCCTAATGCACCTACTGAAGCGATCGAACTCAAACCCAAAGAGCTTGGCCATAAAGCGATCGGACACATGCTGATGTTCAAACAGTCGCATCAAAATATTTGGCCGATGATCGAATCTCAACTGCATATATAAATCTCCATAAGTAAAAAACCGCCTTAAAGGCGGTTTTTTAAACTTACTCTATCCCAATATTCCAATCGAAAGCTGGATCACTATCGCATTTACAATATCGATGAAAAAAGCACCTGTCAGTGGAATAAGTAAGAATGCTTTGTGTGAAGGACCATAGGTATTGGTTACTGCTTGAATATTGGCAATGGCCGTTGGCGTCGCACCCATACCAAAACCACAATGACCTGCTGATAAAACCGCAGCATCGTAGTTGCTCCCCATCACCTTAAATGTCACAAAAGCAGTGTATAAAATCAATACCAGCATTTGCACAATCAGAATCGTGACTAACGGACCTGCCAAATCTGCTAATAACCACAGTTGTAGTGATAACAATGCCATAGATAAATAAAGTGATAAAGATGCATTTCCAAACACGTCAATCGCACGATCAAAGATATTTACTTTGAATACATGTTCAAGCAGATTTCTCAAAATCACACCTGAACCTAGCGCCCAAACAAAGGTTGGAAGCTCAAACCATTTACCCTGACTAAAATCTGTCATTAAGTTTGCCGTGAATATACAAAGTGCAAACATACCAAGCGTCGAAACCGCATTACTTGCAGTAATTAAGCGTGTCTTTTTTGGATATTCAAATGGTGCAGATTTTAACTGATCATCCAATTGTGATTCGTTTTGATCATTGTCAATTTTGTTAGCCAGTTGATGACGTTTAATTAAAAATTTAGCAACTGGACCACCAACGATACCACCAATGATCAGACCAAAGGTCGCACTTGCCATACCCAATACAATAGCACCTTGAATGCCATGCTGGGTTTCAAGCACTTGGCCCCATGCACCTGCCGTGCCATGACCACCCGTTAAGGTGATTGAACCTACAATTAAACCGATGAGCGGATCTAAACCTAATACCGTCGCTAAACTCACCCCAACAATATTTTGAACGATCACAAATCCGATCACACAGAACAAAAATATAAATAGGGCTTTACCACCATCTTTTAATTTAACAAAATCTGCACCTAAGCCCACAGAGGTAAAGAACATCAGCATTAAAATGCTTTGAATTTGCGCATCAAATGTGGCACTGATATTAAAGAATTTAAATAAGATGAATGCTGTAATTGCTGCGACCAAACCGCCAATCACAGGTTCAGGTAAATTGTAGTTTTTAAAGAATTGGACGCGGTTGACTAGATAGCGCCCAATAAATAGAAAAAATACGGCAATCACGATGGTGCCAAAGGCATCAACTTCAAAATTCATTGTATTTCCCTAATGTTTTAATTTTAATCAATTTTCACAAAGAATTTTGCTTTATTCAGCTACTGAAATGTAATTTTTCAATGATTTATAGGCAGTACATTTATTTGTACTGCCCTGTTGGTTTATTGCGCCTGTTTTCTTCTTTGTTCTCGAATTGATTCGCGAACTCGATCTGGCTCGACTACACCTAGGTGGTGCTGATTGTAATAGCGCTGTTTATCGTATTCAGACATGTTTACTGTTTCATCTTTATATTTCTGATAACATGCATCTTCTTCTGAATCATAATTTTTAATCTCCACGCTTGAACATGCAATGAGCGATAGACTGATTAAACTTAAGGTAAGTAGCGTTTTCATTATATTCATGCTGTGTTCATTTTTTGCTTATTCTATTTATTTCACATTTTTAGATTGTTGCTGTCTGTTTTATTTATGGTTACGTGCTTGTAAGATTTTCGCAGTAGTCAATTTGAATTTATATTCGATTCAGCATGACGAATCTGTGTGAATGTGTTTTAATGCAGGCAGTATGAGATGAGCCTTATATGAGTATCACGAGAGTGGTACGACTAGCCCCGTTAATTTTTTAATTACGGGGCTTTTTCATGGGCTTTCTTTTTCGGTAGATGACGGTTTCTCCATATTTTAGAAACACCCACTCTTTGGCTTGTTGATCAGTGATATCTTCAAACACGTAGTAGTCATGATCCCATGCTTCTTGATGGAAAATGACCTTCTTCGTATAAGTTTCATTCTGCCCATTGGTCATACAATTAAAGCTGTCGCCTTGGTCTTTGACTTGGATTCCGTTAAGGAAGCCACCGATACAGAGGAAACGGGGCTGTTTAAACATTCAATTTACTCAGCATACTATTCATATAATTATCATAATTCCCAAGTTGATTTTTCCAAAATCTATCATTCTCAATATCATCAATAAACTGTACAACATCAACAGGATTTGCTTCTTTCTCTAGATCAAATGAATCATCTATGAAGGAGTTCATAAAATCAGCCTTTCCATTTAAAGATATAATTATTTCATCCATAGATATTTTTAAATGATTTTCAAAATATTGGTGATCAAATTCTAATGTTGTATCTATAATCCAAGAATGAATTTTTACATCATCTAAATTTTCAAAATATTGCTTCAAAAATTCATTTCTAATGTAGGTCACTTTTTTAGATAGTTGATAAGCTGCTTTATTTAACGTGAAGTTTCGATATTCATAGATTTCTTGAATACTACTTTTAATATAAGTTGATTTTACTTCTGCAACAATGACAAAATTTTCATATATTGCGATTAGATCAATTTCGCCAACTTCTCTATCTAGAGGTTGATATTGGCAAATTACCTTAAATCCAACATTCTTAAATTTCTCAGCTAAGTTTAATTCAATCTTATCTGTTTCATTTTTAAGCTCCAAACGATTTTTATGTAGCTTGCGCACATAATTAATCATCATCGAATTTACATTTTGAAATGCAGTTAGCCATGGAAATTGAAAAACAAAATCATCAATTTTGTAAAATGGTTTTTGTTGAAATGTGGAATAATCATCTTCACTGTACAAGTCACAAGTCCAAAAACTCAAGATTTGTTCCATTTTCTTTTTTTTGACAGAATTTGAACTACCTTTTACCCAAGATGACATTCTTTTAATCTTGTCTTCTTGCCTAGCAAATTTGAAAGGCATTCTATTTTCACCGATCATAAAACCATGCATAGTGAGTCGCATTAAGGCTTGCAAATTACTTTGAGAACGAGGTAAAAAACTTATAAATTTTTCAATATGATCTTTTAAATAATGGGCTTGCGATAAAGTCATGGTAATCATGGTTTCATACGCATCAAGTTTTTGATTGTTAATACTGAAGTCTACAATCCCATAGACCTGTTCTAATTGTTCTTGGATACCAAATGCTTTTGATAAAGCAATTGCATTAGCTTCTAAATTCTCACCAGTATTTATAATGCTATACACAACATCTGAGTTTAAAAGTTTTTTAGTACCTATACTTAGCCAATAACTTAATAATAAAGAGTGTTTTTTAAACCAAACATCTTTATCTTTTTTTGCATTTGTATAAATTAGTTCACAATTTTTGAGTTTATAATTTACATCTTCGTCAAAACAAAATGACTCAAGTACATTTCTTTGGTAGTTAATAATCTCAACTTTTATTGCCACAAGTTTTTTATATAATTCATATTGCTGTAGAAGCTGTGGTGTCATCCCGTCTTCAATCAAGAAAGGCATAAGTTTATTTTTTAATGCTAATGCAATTGACTCTTCAGATAATTTTTTAGTATTTTTCTTTGATGTTTTAACAATTTCATCAAAAGCTTTCCACACTGTTTGTGCCGAATTATTTTCATTTCTATCAAATTGATAAGGCAAATAATCAAAGTAATCTTGATTTGGAATCAAATACTCATAAGCATATAAACTGCCAAAAGCCATAGCTGTAATTTGACCGATATTCAGCCTATTCTTAATATCATCATAAATTTCTAATCGATGCGTATATTGTGATTGTAAATACTCTACAGTCTGAAAAAAACTAGTAAGGGTTTCATTTTTAAATTCTTGTTCAATTTCCCTTAGTAGACACCATGAATAATGAGCAGAATGAAGTATTATCCCTGAATAACGTACTCCCAAAATAAAACTTTGAACATCAAGTTTTAAATAATTTAGACAAATATTTTTATCAATCGAATTTAAACGAATATATTGACTTAATGCGAGAATATAATTTTGACTTTTTATATCATCAACAGTGAGTAATTTAATAAAACTTGATTGCCAGAACATATCAAATTTATTTTTAAAAACTCCATGTTTGGGTTGTGAACTTTTATACAAAAGTTCTTGTACAATTTTTTCTTTTGCTAGTTCTAGACCAAAATTCAAAAACAAAGCATCGAATTTATTTTCATAATAATTTTGCATAAAAATAAGGGCTGATAAATCAGCCCTTATCTTATATTGCCTAACGCTTAATTTTCAAGCAAATCATAGATTTACTCTTGCGCTAGGGAAAAGCCTTTCGGCTTTTCTTTATCCTAGCTCATTAAGACAATTGAGCAGCAGCAATTTTCTTCGTATCAACGTCTTTAGCAGCGTCTGTATAGTCGTTCATTTGATCGAAGTTCAAGTACTTGTAGATATCCGCAGACATGCTGTCGATTTGAGCAGCATACTGTTGGTATTCTTCAGGAGTTGGCAACTTACCAAGTACCGCAGCAACAGATGCAAGCTCAGCAGAAGCCAAGTAAACGTTCGCACCTTGACCTAAACGGTTCGGGAAGTTACGCGTAGAAGTAGATACAACAGTTGTATTTGGAGCTACACGTGCTTGGTTACCCATACATAATGAACAACCTGGCATTTCTGTACGCGCGCCAGCTTTACCATAAGTATTGTAGAAACCTTCTTCCATTAATTGGCGTTCGTCCATACGAGTTGGAGGAGCTAACCAAAGACGAGTAGATAAAGAACCACCAGGTACTTTGTCTAAAAGTTTACCAGCTGCACGGAAGTGACCGATGTTTGTCATACAAGAACCGATGAATACTTCATCAATTTTGTCGCCTTGAACGTCAGAAAGAAGTTTTGCATCATCTGGATCGTTCGGGCAGCAAAGGATAGGTTCTTTGATGTCAGCAAGGTCGATTTCATACACTTTCGTGTATTCAGCATCAGCATCAGCTTTAAGAAGTGATGGGTTCGCTAACCATTTTTCCATGTTCTCAACACGGCGCGCCATAGTACGAGCATCGCCATAACCTTCAGAGATCATCCACTTCAACATCGTGATGTTTGAACGAAGGTATTCAGCAACTTTCTCTTCAGAAAGTGTGATCGCACAACCAGCAGCAGAACGTTCAGCAGAAGCATCAGAAAGTTCGAACGCTTGCTCAACAGTTAAGTCAGTTTCCATTTCTGATAAGTCGATCTCTAAGATACGACCAGAGAAGATGTTTTTCTTACCTTTTTTCTCTACAGTTAAGTCACCTTCTTTAATTGCGTAGTAAGGAATCGCATGTACTAGGTCACGTAAAGTGATACCAGGTTGCATTTTACCTTTGAACTTCACAAGAACTGATTCAGGCATATCAAGTGGCATAACACCAGTTGCTGCAGCGAACGCTACAAGACCAGAACCCGCTGGGAAAGAAATACCGATTGGGAAACGTGTATGTGAGTCACCACCAGTACCAACTGTATCTGGAAGAAGCATACGGTTTAACCAAGAGTGGATAATACCGTCACCTGGACGTAAAGAAACACCACCACGGTTCATGATGAAATCAGGAAGCGTGTGTTGCATTTGAACGTCAACTGGTTTTGGATACGCAGCAGTATGACAGAAAGATTGCATTACGAGGTCAGCAGAGAAACCTAAGCAAGCTAAGTCTTTCAATTCGTCACGCGTCATTGGACCTGTTGTATCTTGAGAACCAACAGTTGTCATCTTAGGTTCGCAGTAAGTACCTGGAAGTACACCTTGACCTTCTGGAAGACCACAAGCACGACCAACCATCTTCTGAGCAAGCGTGAAGCCTTTGCCAGTTGCAGCTGGTTGAACTGGAGTACGGAACAAGTCAGAAGCAGGAAGACCCAATTCTTCACGTGCTTTAGTAGTTAAGCCACGACCAATGATCAAGTTAATACGACCACCCGCACGTACTTCGTCTAGAAGTACTGGAGTTTTTAACTCAGCTTCAGCAATTTGAGCGCCATCTTTGAACGCTGTAACTTTTGCAGTCGCTTTGTCAATCTTCAACGTGATTTCGTCGCCCATGTTCATGTTTGCAACGTCGATTTCAACTGGTAACGCACCAGCGTCTTCCATAGTGTTGAAGAAAATCGGAGCAATCTTAGAACCTAAGCAGTAACCGCCTTCTTTCTTGTTTGGAATGTGAGCGATTTCGTCACCGAAGAACCAAAGCACAGAGTTTGTAGCAGATTTACGAGATGAACCTGTACCAACAACGTCACCCACGTAAGCTACAGTATTGCCTTTCGCGATTAAGTCTTTGATTTGGCTTAATGGACCAACTTCACCTGGAACTTCTGGTTTAATACCATCACGTTCGTTTTTCAACATTGCGTTAGCGTGTAACGGAATGTCTGGGCGGCTCCAAGCGTCTTGAGCTGGAGACAAGTCATCTGTATTTGTTTCGCCAGTAACTTTGAAAACTGTAAGTTTGATTTCTTCTGGAACGTCTTTACGGCTAGTGAACCATTCAGCGTCAGCCCAAGATTGAAGAACAGCTTTCGCGTTTTCGTTACCTGCTTTTGCTTTATCAGCAACGTCATGGAACGCATCGAAAACAAGAAGTGTTTTCTTAAGCGCTTCAGCAGCTAAAGCACCAAGCGCTGCGTCTTCTAATAATTCTACTAAAGGAGCAACGTTGTAACCACCAAGCATAGTACCTAGTAAGTAAACCGCACGCTCTTTAGAAACTAATGGAGAAGTCGCTTCACCTTTCGCCAAAGCAGCCAAGAAAGCAGCTTTTACGTAAGCAGCTTGGTCAACACCTGCTGGAACACGGTTTTCAAGCAAATCAACTAAGAATGCTTCTTCGCCAGCTGGTGGATTTTTTAATAATTCAACTAATGCAGCTGTTTGAGCGTCATCAAGTGGCTTCGGTGGGACTCCGAGTGCGGCACGTTCTTCAACGTGTTGGCGGTAAGCTTCTAGCACGGTGTTATTCCTCTTCTTTAAAAAATTACTTGCAATATCCTGCTTATAAAGCCTGCAAATAATATGGACTGCTAAATTTTACTAAAATTCCGGTTAAAAGTTAATGCAAGAAGAGTGTTTCTTTGTGATGACCATTATTTTCTTACTAAATGATCTCTCTTCTGATTACTCATTGCTCAATATGTTGTTTTATCGAACAATTCTGACATTAACATGAAGCTTTTACGGATCTTAAATAAATAAAAGGCAACAAGATGTTGCCTTTTAAATCCTTTTTTGACTATTCAACCTTAGTGGACAGTTGTGCGATCTAAATATTGTTGCAGACTTTCTCGTGTTCCTTCAAATCTGACCAGAATTTCATCATCATGTAGCATGCGGTGTTCGGCACAAGCAAAACTAATGTGTACCTGATAAATTTTGGCATGTTCATTGATCATATTTTTAAGATAGACTCGATCCCCTAGACTTAGGACGTAATGGCTGCCATTAATTACAGCAACACCATTGGCATCTTCAAGCAGAAGATCGGCATTATTCAGGTATGCGACCACTTCCATTGTTCCGCTCCTTTTGTTTTATTTATCTTATTTTTATATAAGCTTTTCTATTTTAATGCTAATTAAAATTTGTAATTAATTTCAACAAAAAAAGGGAAACTTACGCTTCCCTCTTTTTTATGATCAATCTTTTTGTAGCGCCTTAAAACTGTTTGTAGTCAGGCAGATTATCTTTATCGTAAGGAGTGGCTAAACACTCATCCGTTGCTTCTTTTTTGAATTTAGCCATTAATGCATCACGATCCACTTCTAATTGATTCGCAGGATAAGCATAGACCTTCTCAATTTGAGCATCTACAAATTTCTTCGTCGTCGGATCGGTCAGTTTAGAAGCATGTTCGACCGCTGCAGTTTTCTCGATACCATTTTGACGGTCTAGCAAAATAGAGCGTGCAGCATTACCAATACTGGTACAGTAACCATGCCAGACTTCTTCAGGGGTTAGTGGCTTTTTTTCTTCACAAGCACTGAGCAAAACGGCTGAACCAAGTACAGCACCCAGAATCACGAATTTGTTCATACATCTCTCCTGTTGCGGCTATGATAATCGAGTTAAACCGAATAGGAAATCGTGTAATGACATTTCTCGTTCATTAGCCACAGCTTGAGCGAATAATTTTATTCTGATCATCCACGGTTACTGTAATACGATCATTTCGATAATCCATAGTAACCAGATCATTTGGTCCGACACGGCGAATAATTTTGGCTTTGGTTTTATTCAAAATCTGTTGATCATCAAGATTATGCATACCGACTAATTTTTTCGCTTCTTCAGGTTTGCAAATATTTTGATGATGTCTAAATAGTTCCCATTCTTCTACCACAACACCATCTGGCAACTGGCAATAACCCACTTGACCATTTACCTCATTACGTATTTCTAATTTTCCACCTTGTTGAACACAAAATTTGCTTGCAGGATTAGCCATTCCAATTTTTGGAGTAAGTTGCTCAGTTTGATTGGTTTGACAGCCCGCCATGAGTGTTGCCGCTATCATCGCCATGAATATTGCAATTGTTTTCATTTTTTAATTCGTTCTTGTCCGATAAATTTTAAGTCTAGCATTTTAACAATAGGGCTTAAATTTAATTTCGGTTTATACATTGAATTAAAAAGGGCTTCGATTGAAGCCCTTTTACCTTTTAGAATCGCCAATTGTAGAAAATATCAATGGCTTTTTCTAAAGACTGACTTGCTTCCAGATAGAGTCTTTGGTTCATCTGATATCGTAGCGTTAATTTATTGACTGGCGTAAAGACACCAACACCATAACGGATATATAAATCAGGGGTCAGATAACCTGTCACACTCACTTGAGTGTCATCGCCTGTTCCTTGCGCATCAAGAGCAAGACCACTTAACCCAAATGTCTGTCCAATTTGATTGGTCAAAGCACGTGTACCACCAAGCCCTAAGCTAATCCCCGCTGCAGCAATGGTATTGTTCACATCTGACTTAAAGCCTTCTGCTTGACTCAAGCTACTTGAACCTTCATTGATTCGACCTGTAATCAAGGCATTCATTGCTTCTTGTTCAGATAATCCCGCATCATTAAATACTTGGATATTTGGACTACTTGCGGTTCCAGTAACACGCACCCCAACTGTACTGCCTGAAATAAGTTTACTTGCTTCAACCTCAAGGGTTGGGTTGGACAATGCGCCATTGAAACGTGCAATTGCACGACTTAATTCTAAAGACTGCCCATAAGCTTCAATGGTAACGCGTTTACTTACACCAATCGCACCATTGGCACGCATGGCAGTTTCTATTCCTCGTTGCGTTAAGTAAATTCGCCCAAGCAATGGAATACGACTATTAAAGCCTTGGAAAATCACTTGGTTTCCTAAATTTAATTCTAAGTCAGCGCGGATATCCCATGGCTTTGCAGCCTTAAGTACCGCGAGTTGATTATCACCTTCACGTACCACTCGAACATCGGCGGATAAAGGCACTACGGACGCGCTCGATTCTGGCATTGAAATCAGCGCACGCGGAACTTCAACTTTACCATTCAAAGTTAACTGCTTACTGACAGGACGTGCATCTAAATCCATTTCAGTGTTCACAACAGCTGTGATTAATGGTGCTTGGCGAATAAATAAATTATCACCTTTGAGTTTTAAACGAATTCTAGGATCATTTTTCCAATCGATATCACCCGTTAACTTACCCACGCCTCGACCACTATTGAAAGCGCCATCGATCGTCGCTTGGTTTTGACGAATAGATGAATACAGCTGAATATTCGTGAGATTAACAGGTAACGAAATCATGCTGATGGAACCATTTTTAAGGCGCATTTCGCCGTTAAATAACGGTTGAGTCAATGTCCCACTGATTTTACCCGCAAGGGATAAATTACCATCGATTTTACGCACATCCGAAATGAATGGTTTTAAAATTTTCAGTTGTACTTGACTCAGAGCAACTTCACCACGCATTGGTTTCGAATCAACAAATGGATTCACCACAACATTTGCATATCCAGTCCCAATATTCGGAGCTTTCAAATCAGCACGAAGTAATAATCCTTCACGAATACTTCGTGCAATAAGACTTACTTCATCGTAGTTCATCGTGGTGCTGATATCATCTGGATCGGCAGCTGCTAGACCGACAACACCATTACGCGTAACAAGTTTGGCATCGATTTTTGGTTGAATGCCTTGCCCCCAAGACGCTTTAGCATAACCATCCAATTTACCCGTAATTGCGAAACCTTCAGGCATAAATGCGGCAAAGTCACCAAGATCTAAATTCCGACTCACAAATGAGGCGCTACCTTTGGTCTTACTCACACGTAAGGGCTGATCAAAGCAAAGTTGGCTTTGATTACTGGTCCAGCAATGAGCACCCACAAATAATTCTGTTTTCGCAGTATTATAAATCACAGGTGCAGGTTGGGCCTGTTTCAAATGCGCGCGTGCAGAGTCAAAGTCACCTTTTTGAATTTGACCTAACCAATCATTCGCAGGATTAAATCCACCTGCCAGTTGTACATAAAATTTAGACAGCTTGTTCGCGGCTTGGACTTTCAATAAATGTGCTTTTCGCGTGCCAGCAATCGAGACTTCAGCGTTTTGAATCTCACGATTGCCACTTCTTAAACTGTCCATTCTTGCAGTTAATGCAGTAGGCACTGTATCCGAAGTTGGTAATTCCCCTTGGATGTTGAGTGATTTGATACTGACAAGATCATTGAAACCAAAGTTATTCACCTTCACATTCGCAGTTGCTGACAATCTCGGTTGAGACTGCACATTAACAAAACCTTGCGCACGACCACGTAAACCAGGATAAAGCTCAAATAATGCAGGCGCGTCAATCTTAACGCGAAGATTCTGAGCATTCCCTTCGGCTTGAATCTGATTCTGCGCATACACCAAATACAAATTATTGGCTTCAAACTGTTGTGGTAGGAAACCTATCTGATTCGAATTAAGAATAACAGCAAGATTACCTTTTGCTCTAAGCGGTTTTTTATTGATCATGCCAGCGAGATTGAGTCGATCAATATTAATTTTTTTCAAACGATCTGACCAAACACCATCCGTTTTGACATTGCCTGAAATTTCACCTTTAACACTTGAGACAAAATAATGAGGCTTAAAGCGTATTAAAGAAGCATTAATGTCCCATCCGATTCCATTGGCTAAATTGACTAAACCGTTGGCATTAATCTGACCCGCAGCACCCTGATGTTTAAATTCGGAAATATTGATGCGCTGAGGTGTGCCTGCTACACGTATTTTAAGCTGACCATCCCCTTGTGGCAGTTGGCTTGCATGCAATGCACCATCATAATTTACTGCGAAGCCTTTAAAACCACCACCCGACTTTTCATCATGTAAAAGAATGGCTGCTGTACTTGAGCCAGTCAGCTTAATTGTCTCCGGTGGATTTTGATTGGCAAGTTGACCTGAAAGATTGATCTGATTTAACTGAATAATTTGCTGGTTAGGGCGAGCAAAGCCACTGGCTTGAATTTGTCCATTTAATAAATTTACAGGAGCAGCAGCACTGATGGTTTGCGGATTAAAATCTTTTGCATTAAGCACTGCATTCCACTTCAACTGTCTTTGATCAGATGGTAATTCAACCTTGGCATTTGCTTGTAAAGATCCTTTTCCATCTGCTTGATAGATAAATGAAGGAACATGAAGATCATTCCCTTTAAGGTCTAATTGGGCATTGTATTTGCCAGCAGGTAAAGTTCCTTTTTCATTTGCACCAACTACGGTTGCCACATGAATATTTTGTTGACCTTCAACTAAAGCAAGTTTTACATCCCCAGATTCACTACTTAACCAACCAATGTACGGAACAGCACGATCAATATTTTTCCAAGCGACATCTAGCAACATCGGATTCGGCTTATTATTTTTTTGTTCAGCTTGATTAAGATTTAAATTCCATGTTTCATATTGGTCGAAATCAATAAGTGCTGTGAGAGCTAATCCCTTCTCTAACGAACCAGCTGAGGCGATTTTGGCATCCAAACGTTCTGGCAGAAAATCTTGCACCACTTGTGGAATCACTTTATCTTTTGGATTGATTTTATCTAAGCGACCTTGCACATCCCAAGTGACTTTATCCTTCCATCCTACGACACCCGCAAGATTTAGCGCCCCGTTCATCAATTGACCATTCAGGTTTGAAATATTCAATTGATTGACGAGATCTGTATGCGCCAGCGCAGTATATTGCCCTTGAGGAATATTTTTACCAGAAATATCGGTATTAATATCCAAATTCAAACGTTGGATATCTCCAGAAAACTTAGCAACTCCTTGTTTAGATAAAAGCTCCTGCTCTAGCATTAAAGGCCAGTGATAATCTTTAAAGTTTAAAGCACCTTGCATCGGTACATTCTTTCGAACTGGATGTACCACTGCCCAACCTGTTAATAAATCAGGGGTACGCGTGGCAATGCCCGCTTGAATGGTATCTAAAGAGCCTTTTGCATGGAGATAAATATCCTCAACGTTGATCGACTTTAAAGATGGGAGTCTTACAACTGCTTGCGCATCTAACGGATATTTACCTTTAAAATCCATCTGACCTGTTGCTTTTTTTACAGACAAATAACCCATATCAAACTGCGAATCTTCAAACTTAAGCTCAGTACCTGACCATAGTGCTTCGTTTAGGATAATGTCATTAAATTGCACTTTAGAACTTGAAGTTTGGATCACCAATTGATCGATATCGGCATGATCAACACGTAAAACAAAAGGGAGTTTAATTTCACTAAACTTAAATGGCTCATCACTTGGCGGTGACTTGTTAATGACACGCAAATTTCGGACATCGGCACGATTCAAATGAATTTCTTTATCTAATATGGCACGCCAACCCAAAGTGACATCAGCTCTATCAATTTTCACATCAACTGATTTCAGCGTCACCAATACATTTTTTAGAATGATGCCTTGAAGTAAATTTCCACCTTCATATTCATACTGAATAATCTGTTGAGTGGACAAAGCACGGTCAAGTAAGAATTTACTGCCTTTGTCTGTTGAAAACATTACGGCAAGCGAAGCCACAAAAAAGATCAGAATAAATAAAATGATCAGCAATACACGGCGTAATAAACTTCGCTGTGGCGTCACGTTTTGCTCAGGTTGCTGCTCGATGTCTTCAGCCATACTTATTCCAAAAAATGATTGAGTACTTTTATTATCTTAAATATTAAAGTTGCGGCCCGATAAAGAAATGTAGACGAATAGGTTTACCAGGATCAGATATCCCCGATGCCACATCTAGACGAATTGGACCAATTGGAGAGTTCCAGCGGATTCCTGCTCCTATGCTATATTCAGTATCATTGGTAAATTTTTCATCATAAGCATTACCAAAATCACTAAATAACGCGGCGCGCCAACCTTCTTTAAATTGGTAATTGTACTCTAAAGTCCCAATCGCACGCGCTTGACCTCCGACTTTATATCCAAATTCCACAGGGGACAAACTCTTATAGTCAAAGCCTCGTAGACTTTGGTCACCACCTTCAAAGAATCTCAAGTTATAGGGCACTTTTTGAAAATCTTCTGTGATGATATAACCGAGGTTTGCCCCACCAATGAATTGATGATCATTGTTACTGCCTAGTGAATATAAAAATTTCCAGTTCGCATTCACAATCGCCATATCAGCATCGGATAGCAGGCTTTCACTCCCCAATTGGATTTTGTAGTTTTGTTTAAATCCTTTTGTCGGATTTAATCGATTATCACTGGTGACTTTAGTGGCTTCATAACCAAGTAATAAAGATTGCTGCTCATCATTACCCGTTGCAACGACAAACTCTGGGATTTCATCCCAATTGGTATCTGGGTCAAGTGTCTCAGGAATATCACCTTCAATCGTCATACGATCTAGACGATAACGCACACCAAAAATATGCTGCCAATCACGACGCGCACCTTTAATAATTCTGTCAGCTCCGGCAACGGCGGATTCCACAATGAGATTTAATCCATTCCCAATTTCATCACGATCTTCACGCTCGTAACCACCAACTAGACTGACATAATCATTTAATGGGTGTTTATATGGAATATTATAGCGACCATCAATCGATTGTCTGACTTGTGACAACTCTAAGTTTGCATCAAACGAATGACCTCGTTCATTCACAATAGAACGGCGGTACTGACTTCGTAAGCGCACACCTGTATCAGTACCATAACCAATACCCGCTTCAACACTATTTAATTTATCCGCATTCAATGTCACGATGACAGGGATTTTTTTCTCTTCACGTGCTAAGGCTTGTAAACGCTCGGTTTCTTCCTGCTTGGCTTGCGCTTGATTATCAGCATCATTACGCTCTTGCAAAGTACGACGTTCATTTCCACCCGCAAATTGAGTTTCATCTGCCACATTCTGCGTGACTTCTTCTGATGAACTTGCCTGTTGTTCAGCCTTTTCTTGACCTGTTAATAAACTTCGATCAATTTTTTGCTCATCCACTAAAGCCTGCAAATCAGGTGCGAGTTCAAGCGGCTTAATAATTGGATCAGGTTTAACAGCGTCAACAAGGCTATAGTTAAAATAACGTGAATTGGTTAAGTTGTTGGCTAATACATTTACACGCCATGCGGTAAAGTCTGCACCTTCTTGCCAAGGAGCTAATGTTCTTAAAATATCTTCACGAATCGGTAATTTTTTTGATGGATCACTCATTCTAAACTGCACATCATCCAGCTTATAACGTTCACCTGTTTCCATCTTCAAATTTATATCGGCTTGATTTTGAGGGCGGGCCAACATGACATCGTGCATTCGCCAATAATAATCAAAGAAACCGTTGTTATTCGCCGCTTCAATGATTCGAGCTTTTGTCGCTTCGTATTTACCATGATCGAAAATATCACCCACCTCCAAATCAGGAAGCACTCGAATCACTTGCAATTGAGCAAGATTCTGCCCAGGCCCAGTAAATTCAATATTTTGTTCTCGTACCACTACTGGATTATGAGGTGTGACATTGACACGTACTCGGTTATCACTGACTTTTTCAAACTTAAATTCAGCATCGTAATAACCTACGGCTTGTGCAGCTTGGACAGTCATATTACGGAGTTGCGGGACGGCAGCATTGAAATCTGAAAATGACTCAACTGTGAATGAAGATAACTTTGCTTTGATATTGTCCGCGAGTGCTTTAGGTGCGCCCGTAACATCTGCGGTAATACGTGGCACAGCAGCGGGCTGATTAAGACGTGGAGGACGTATTTTGTAGAAAATGCGTTTAAACACATTTACTTTTTCTGGTTCTTTATTTTCAGGTTCTTGGGTTTGAACGGATAATGAACGTCCTTCCACATTTTCAGACACCTCAATCTGACGATCAGACTGAATGTTTTGCATCAACTGATCAATGTTGACTGGCGCTTTTGTTAACTCAGCCTCTGAAATGTCATTCGCAGGTAGATCTTGTACTTGAATGGCTGGAGTCGTCAGACCCGATCTGAAATTTTGCGCTTCCTGCTTGGCTTCTTCAGCGACTGATAAAATTTCATTGGCAAGTCGAGGGTCCACACTTTCCTCAGGTAGCAACTCCAAATCATCAAATTCTATCGGCTTGAATTGCTCTTGTGGACTCAATTGCTCTTGCTGCTGAAGCATTTCATAACTATTAAAATCATCTTGCCCACTCAGCTGATCTATTTTTTGATCAATACTTTCAATTTTCTCTTTTGACAATCCCTGTTGTTGCGCAACGTTTTCTATTTTTTGTTTATTATTTTCGATGGCTTGTACGGATGTCGCAGGCTCAAGCTCCTGACTTGAAACCACTGCGTCGGCTGCAAATAACACAGGTGAAGAAAGCGCACCTAAAAAAACACTTGCATAGAACCATTTATTGATATCATTTGATATCCATGTGTGCTGCACACATTGGGAAAGTAATGATTTTTTAAATTGTGTTTTCGATGGCATACTGCGCTCTGAATACTTTATATTTTAAATAGAAAATACGGATTTTTCACTCAAGCTAACTGAATCAAATTTCTAGTATTTTCAAAATTTTTAGGATGAAAATATGATACATGATTTTCCGATATTGTTACTAAATCATCACATTTCTTAATAATTTTTAAAAAAGCTGAATTGTCATGCAAAAACAAGAGCATCTACTGAGTTCGCGCCGTTTTTTACCTATGTTTTTGACTCAATTTTTTGGAGCCTTAAACGATAATGTCTTTAAACAATCCTTATTGCTTGTCATTACCTATGGTTGGATTCAACAACAGACCGCAAGCGTAAGCACACTCAATAATCTAGCTGCACTTCTCTTTATTCTACCTTACTTCATTTTTTCAGCGACTGCAGGACAAATTGCAGACAAATACGAACGCTCTTTCTTGATTCGTAATATCAAATTGCTTGAAATCTTGATTATGCTGATCGGTACTGCTGGATTTTTACTCGGCAATTTATGGCTATTGTTATTTGCATTGTTCCTCATGGGTACACACAGTACCTTCTTCGGACCGATTAAATACGCCATTCTCCCTGAAATATTAAAACCAAATGAATTGATGTCGGGTAATGCTTTATTTCAGTCAGGTACTTCCATTGCAATATTGATGGGGATGATCTTGGGTGGTGTAGTGATTTCAAACTCTGAAGGTAACTTAGTTTGGATCAGCCTGACGGTCGTGACCATCGCGATACTTGGTTATAGTTGTAGTCGCTTCATTCTCAAACAAAAAGTCCGTGAAAATCATATCAATGTCGATTGGAATTTCTTTCGAACAAGTTTCCAAACCATACGTTATGCAAAAAGCTTACCCCTCATCTTTACCATTTTATTGGGTAATTCTTGGTATTGGTTTTATGGCGCGACTTATTTAACCCAAATTCCTCAAATGACTCAGCAAAATCTTCATGCCAATGAAAATGTGGTTAGTCTCCTCCTTACCTTTTTTTCTGTGGGTATTGGTGTAGGTTCATTATTATGCCGAAAAATTGGTGGCTCAGAGGTCAATATTAAAATGGTGCCTATTGGTGCAGTAGGCTTAACCGTTTTCGCCTTCTATTTAGCAGCAAGTTTAGCCTTTGTTCCTGAAAGGACTGGCGATTTTATTGGCATATCAGACATGTTTAATTCTGGTATGATTTATTACCATGTGATGATTGCAGTTACTTTATTGGGGATCAGTGGTGGTTTTTATATTGTTCCGCTGTATGCCATGATGCAAGCCTATTCACCGTGTTCACATCGTGCTCGCGTAGTGGCTGCTAATAACATTATGAATGCAGTATTCATGGTGTCTTCTGCTATATTCTCCATTATTATTTTAAGTATCTTAAGTATTGATATTAAGATTCTATTCAGTATTACAGCAATATTGAGTGCTCTGTACACGATTTGGTTATTAACACGCTTAAAACCAATGTTAAAAAATGCTCAAATTGATTTAGAGGATTAAGGTTATGCGTCACTACACAGGTCTAGATAAATTTATCCATTCATTTGATCAAGCACTGCGTAGTTTGGTTCCAGGCACCACCACCTCACAACGTGAAAATCCAGCAAGTCAAGCAGAGACTCATCTCGCAGTGAGTGAAGCAAGGCATGTTGCTGGACTCATGCGTGTTAATCACAGTGGTGAAGTCTGTGCTCAAGCGCTTTATCACGGTCAAGCATTGACAGCTAAGTTGCCTAATGTTCGTCGTGAAATGGAGCATGCCGCGATTGAAGAACAAGATCATTTAGCATGGTGTGAAGATCGTTTAAAAGAGTTAGATAGTCATACAAGTCTACTTAATCCTGTATGGTATGGTCTTTCTTTTGGTATGGGTGCGATTGCAGGTATTGCTGGTGACAAATACAGTTTAGGCTTCGTTGCAGAAACCGAACGCCAAGTGAGTCTGCATCTGCAACACCATCTTGACCAACTCCCACCGCATGATGACCGCTCTCGTCAAATTTTGACACAGATGAATCAGGATGAACTTCAGCATCGAGATACTGCACTAAATGCAGGTGGTGTGGAATTACCAGCTGCCGTTAAAATCGCAATGACGGGTATATCCAAACTCATGACCAAAACAAGTTATTATATTTAAAAAAAACGCGGCTCATCGGCCGCATTTTTTATAGATGATGGAATCGTCTAAACTTGTTTAATTCACGTTCAGCATGATTAAAATTCAAATCTAACCGCAATTTATCCTGCTTTAAGGACTTGATTTTCTTAAGATACTCTTCCCGCTTTTCTTTGGTGATTTTGTCATCCAGCAAGTAGTCTCGATATGTTTCAATTTCTTTATCTTTAGCATCTTTGTCTTTCTTAGAACGATGGTACTGATCGGCCACATTATAAAAGGGTGCTAATTGAGCATGTAACTCCGATGGGCAAACCCTATAACCACCTCCTCCCTCCAAAGCTCGATCCAAAATAACTTCGGGTTGACAATATGAACGAAGCCCAAGTTGGTAACCTTGTTCATATAACTTGTGATCAGGTTCAATATTTACTTTTGAACAGGCTTTTTGATGTTTAACAATGCGATTCGAATAACCACTGCTTCCATCTTTTTCACCTATTTCAGACCATTGAGCAGTTCGACACTCTTGAGGGGAAAGCGTTGCACAACCTGAGAGCAACGCCAAAATTGCGCTTAACACAATAATTTTATACATCTTCTTGATATGGAGCTTATTTATTTTGAAGTGCCGTATTATAAAAATTAGCCCATTTAAAAGAAGCCAATTATTGTTACATCACGGCCTATTTGCGTATCAAAGACATATTTGATCAATACTACCGATGGACTATTCGGCGAAACTCATCCTATTTTAGAAAATGAACCATCTAGTGACACTTGAGGAAAATGATGCGCTTCATGCTCAAATAATGGATTTTCCCAAATATCAAACATTGGAATTTTAACATCTAAGGCTAATGGCATTTTTTTTGGATTAAATTGCATATTTTGGAGCGTATTTCCCCAGGCAATGAGATCTACATCTAAAGAGATATCATGTGACGGACGGACTCGACCAGAAGCTTTTTCGAGCGCTTTTAAAAGATTGGTAATTTCATTGACTTGCTGCTTTGATTCTAATAAACATGCAGCATTCCAATAATCTTGTCCAACACCGTCTCGACAAGGTATGACATAGATGGGAGAACGCGCAATACAACCTAATGATGCGATTTGTTTTAATGCATTCACCAGATGATTGTGCGGTTGGCTATTACTCGCCAATGCTAGCGCGTAAATCATTACGGTGTCTTTCAAGACGAATTCCTACTGAATTGGCTTGTGGAATAATGGCAGGCTTACGCACAGTAATTTGAATAGACTCAATTGCTGGATATTGGTCAAACAAAGCTTTGAGGACAATTTTTGCAGCAAATTCAATTAATTCAGGTTGAGCTTTTTGAATCGTCTGAGTCGCGATTTCACAAATTTCAGCATAATTTAAAGTATCAGCGAGTAGATCTGAATTTGATGCCTGCTCTAAATCGGTCGCAATATGAAGATCAAGCAATAATGGTTGAATGATTTGCCTTTCCCAGTCAAAACATCCGATGACTGTTTCAACTTTCAATCCTTCAATTAATATGGAATCCATCTTCAATCATGACCTTTTCGTAAACTATCAAACAGTGATAGCACACTTGACGGGAGGCGATAAAAGCAAATCCTCTTCTATTGAGGATTTGCTTTTATATTTTAACACTTGTTTAAGATTTAATGTTTCAACAAAAGATTAGGATCGATTGTTTGTACCATTTGTAAGCGCTGATCTGCATAAATATCAGTGTACGGCGCAAGAATTCTCATAAAACGATCAAAATAAAGCATTTGTTTAAACAGCAATGCGAAATCCCGTGGGAAACGGATGCCATGACGCTCACCTACAGCCACCATATCCATCATGATGTCATTTAAGTCAGCTGGATTAGATGACAGAATTTGCTGAGGATCAGCGGTGAGCACGCCACTAAATAATCGTTCTAAATCGTTTGCCAAAACTGTTGTATCAATTTGCGTATTGGTCATGCCCATTTTCAGCATATTTTCTGCCATCAATGGATAATTGGTATTTTGCAATGCATCCATGAAAGCAATACATGCCGTCCATACTTCAGGCTTTAATTGTCCCACAATACCAAAATCAATGAATCCAATGCGACCATCATCCAAAAGCATGAGGTTGCCTGCATGTAAATCTGCATGGAAACTTTCACACATCATCAAACTACCAAACCATGTGTTCATGGCAGTAATCAGAACCTGTGATGGGTCTTTGGAAACTTGACGAACCACATCGAAATCCGTCAATGGCACGCCATACAGACGCTGCATTGTCAGGACACGGCGTGTGGAATATTGATGATATACCTTTGGTGCAGTCGCTTTGGTATTTTGAGTAATGTGCAGATAATTAACAAAATCATCAATATTTTTTGCTTCTTCAATAAAATCAACTTCACGAACCATACGTGTTTTGATTTCTTCAACAATATCCGCAAGTGAAGCAAATTTTACTTTAGGAACTGCCTTCTCTAGAATCTTGGTCGCCCAATGTAGGACATTTAAATCCGTATAAAGGATGGTTTCAACACCAGGTTTTTGCACTTTGATCACGACATCTTCGCCGCTCATCAATTTAGCAGCATGCACTTGTGCGATCGAAGCAGAAGCTAATGGCGTTTCATCAATAGATGCGAAAATTTCACCTAAATCGCGACCCTCAAACTCAGCATTCAAGACACTTTCAATATAGCTAAATGGGAGTTTAGGTGTCTGATCTAAACACCCTTGAAATTCCTCAACATATTCACGTGGAAATAATGAAGGCGTGCTGGCAATAAACTGTCCCAACTTAATATACGTTGAACCAAGTGACTCGAAAGTTTCGCGCATTAATTTCGCATTACTCGGTTTTTCTGTCGCGTATTTAATCCCTGCTCGCGCAGCAATGACCGCAGTTTCACCTACACGGGCCACTGAGCGTAAACCATCTAACCAAATATTATTTTTCATAATGTCGATATTAAATTTCGATATGTTGAGTGTAGCAAATTAAATTGTCTTTGCGGATTGACTGCTGTGACAGATTTGACATTCTTTATCCTTGTCAAAATTCAAAATTCGCTGTTGCATGTTCATCCCATTCCATAGAAGGATCTTCTGTTTTAATGGTGTTAAATTTAACCCCAGATATAATAGCGCATGATGTGCTTGCATACTTGCCATCATGTTAGGAGTTGTTGCTAAAACTCCTGAATCTGCACACCTTAAACTCTCATCTGCATGATCTTCTTTGGGAAAAAGACATTCATAACACGCTGATTCACCATCCACCATAAATAACTGCCCCTGCAAACCAATCGCAGAAGCACTAATGAGTGGAACATTCTGATTCTTACACATTTGATTGATCAAATAACGGGTTTCAAAATTGTCACAACCATCTAACACAAGATCTTGCTGTGTAATCAGTGCGGCAGCATTATTAAAATCAATTTTTGAAGTGATGTATTCAATCTTAATATAAGGATTAATTTGAGAAATTTTCTTGGCTAACACTTCAGCTTTGTAAAAACCCACATCATGATGATCAAAGGCAATTTGTCGCTGTAAATTACTGATTTCTACAGTATCAGCATCGATGAGTGTCAATTTACCTACGCCTGCTCTCGCCAATAACTCTGCAGTCAAACACCCTATTCCACCACAACCAATAATGAGCACATTGGACAGCTTTAATCTTTCTTGTGCATCAATATCCCAATCCTCTAGTAATATTTGTCTTGCGTACAACTGTAGCTCAACATCACTCAGTTCAATGCTATCACTCACCTAAACACCCTGATTACATGCTTGTATAAGCCTATGATACCGAATAAACAAGCAGTCTATTCATACAATTCTGAAGATAATTTTTACCCTAGAAGATCTGTACCTTATTGTTACAATTCGAATAATTTTGTTTAATTTTTCTTATTTTATTTTTTACTATTAATAAACATAATCTCAATAATTGCTTCACTAGCAATTGATTTAAAAAAAATCTAACTCCAATAAATGACAGTCATACTTATGAATAAAAAAATTTTAGCACTCGCTGCATTATTAGTTTCGAGTTTATTCCTGACGGCATGTAAAGATGAAAAGATCACCAACATTACATACGTCAATCAAGGTTCGGATACCCAACCAGAATATATAGAAAGCACGCTTTATGATCTGGACGAAGAGAATACTTCACCCAATCAAGACAATCGGCAAATGTTCTTGATTCTGCACTACACAGCAGTATCTAAAGACGAAACATTGGCTTTGTTTAAAGATCCTAATTTCCCTGCCAGTAGTCACTATTTTGTACCCGCATTATCAACCAATGGTAAATTTACTGTGTACCGTCTTGTGCCTGATGATAAAAGAGCTTGGCATGCTGGCGCGAGTTCTTGGCAGACCAACAGTAGTTTGAATGCCTCGAGTATCGGAATTGAAATTGAAAATCTCGGTTTCCCTGCAGATGATGAACAACTCCCTTTAATGCAACGTCGATGGTATCCATTTTCATCAAAACAACAAATCGAAGTCCTTGCGGATATTATTTTAAAAATTACTAAAAAATACGAGATCAGACCCGACCGAATTTTGGGACACAGTGATATTTCTCCAGGTCGTAAATTTGATCCAGGTCCGCTATTTCCTTGGAAACGTTTATATGAAGACTACAACATCGGTGCTTGGTACGATAACGACACTGTAAATTATTATCGTACCTATCATCCTTGGAAGAATGATATTGCTTCGTTACAAAGCAAATTGGCATTATACGGTTATAACGTTCCTGTCACTGGTCAATATGATCAAGTCACTCAAAATGTTGTATCTGCATTCCAAATGCATTTTTATCCTGAGAAATATGATGGTATGGCGGATATTGAAACTGTAGCCCGCCTTGATGCATTACTTGAGAAGTATCGAAATGTAGCTCGTCCGGCGATTTCACCATAAAGCATCTGAGATCAGTTTAGTCGTCTATTTAAGTGAAGACTAAACTGATTTTCATATATTATTTTGGCGCCATACGAATTGCGCCATCCAATCGAATCACTTCACCATTTAAATACGAATTTTCAAAGATATGTCCAACCAGTTTCGCAAATTCTTCAGGTTTAGCTAAACGTGGTGGGAATGGAACCATCTGTCCCAATGCATCCTGCACATTTTGCGGAAGACCTTTAAGCATCGGGGTTTCCATGATTCCTGGCGCAATAGTCATAACACGGATCTTTTCACGTGCTAACTCACGCGCCAATGGTAAAGTCATACCAACAACAGCGCCCTTAGATGCAGAATATGCAGCCTGACCAATTTGACCGTCAAAAGCAGCAACTGAAGCCGTGTTCACAATGACACCGCGTTCTTCCTCTTCCCCCGAAAGCGTATACTGTGACATTAATTGCGCAGCATAGCGCAACATATTAAAGGTTCCACTGACGTTGATATTCAGCACTGTTTGGAACATATCTAAGGCATGCAGGCCATCGCGACCAAGCACTTTAGCTGATGGTGCAATACCAGCACAGTTGATTAAACCATTTAATTGTCCATATTTTCCTTGTATGTGTGCAAAGAATAATTCAACTGCTTTTTCATCAGTTACATCTAGTTGAATAAACTCTGCACCAATTTCCTGACCCGTCTGCTCGCCCAAAGATGCATTCATATCAACAATTACCACACGAGCACCCTGCTGTTGAAGATAAGCTGCTGTAGCCGCACCTAACCCAGAAGCGCCACCTGTAATAACAATCACTTTTCCTTGAATATTCATAAATCTCATTATCCTTTTTTTAGTTTTAAGTTGGCTTTAGGGTAATCTTCCTCTAATACAGATTCAATTTATTCAGTGACCAATTGGCATAAAAATTCAAAATAGTTATAATTTAATATTTATTTTATATAAAAAATTAATCACACATTACAGTTAAGTTTGCTTTAGTGACATGATTTAAAACCATACAGTCATCGTTATTCTTTTGAATTCGTCTAATATTTAGACTATTTTAATCTTATTAATTTCGGCAGTTTGCCATATCTCCTAAAGGTTCAATGATGTTTAAAATGATCGATGTCTTAGAGCAAAATTTTGCTCAAACTTTCCCCCATTCACTTAACCAAGATGCAGATCGAATTTCAGAGCAGCTTCAAATGAGCATTCTGAATGCATCTGAAATAGATTTAAAAAATGCAATCAATCATTTCCTAGACACTCAAGATGCAAGTGAAACTGCACTTGCGTTAGATATTTCAACTGAGCGTCTTAATGAACTGAAATCTGGCATTGCGTTAAAAGATGCTTCGAAAATTTCGGACACTTTAAAAGTAGTGGCGCTATGCTTGGCTTTGGAGTCAGACTCATTAGAGCTTCTTGAAGTGAGCGATATTTCAACTGAGTATTTCGTATAATCTGAGTGTTGAGATCAAACTCATAGGGTTTGGTCTCATTTTCTCTATTAGTTTTATTTATTAAATTATGTGACCTTCATCTCATTGCACTAATTCATATAAAGTTCTGATAAATCACTATATTTTCACAAAACCACAATATTTATAAAATATTAATTTGATTTCAATGTGTTAACTCAAAATTTTAACTTTATCAAAATTTATTCTTTTAATATCTCATTTTCTTTTTTGTCACAAATCACCTGAAAGGCTATTTATATCGAAAATTTAGCGAATTAAATCAGGTACTTTAGTGAAAAAATCAATATCTCCATTGAAATTAGGTCTATTGGGTTTAGCAATTAGTGTTGTTCATAGTGGAGCCAATGCCGCACTTCCTAAGGAAATTAAACTGGATTATGCCTACTATGCTCCTACGAGCTTAGTGGTTAAAAATCAAAAGCTATTAGAAAAGGCTTTACCCAATACCAAAATCAAATGGGTATTTAGTCAAGGCAGTAATCGCTCCTTAGAATATCTCAATAGCGGCAGTGTTGATTTTGCTTCAACTGCTGGTCTTGCCGCTGTATTAAGTCGTGCCAATGGTAGCCCTGTTAAAACAGTTTATATCCAAAGCCAACCTGAGTGGACAGCTTTAGTCGTGCCAAAAGACTCCCCGATTAAATCATTAAAAGATCTAAAAGGTAAAAAAATTGCCGCAACAAAAGGAACTGACCCATTTTTATTTACGCTACAAGCTTTAGATACCGTTGGATTGAATAAAAAAGATGTACAGCTTGTTCATTTGCAACATCCAGATGGCAAAACTGCGTTAGAACGTAAACAAGTGGATGCTTGGGCTGGCTTAGACCCTTTGATGGCATCAGCTCAAGTCCAGTCGGGTGCAAAACTGCTTTATCGTAATGTAGGCTTTAATAGTTATAGCGTGTTAAGCGTCAAAGAGCCATTTACTCAATCTAGCCCAGAAGCAATTGAAGCCGTAATTAAAGCGTATGAGCAAGCACGTAAATGGGCAAAAGCCAATCCAGATAAACTGGCGCAGTTACTCGCCACTGAAGCTAAACTACCTTTAGAGGTTGCAAAACTTCAGCTTCAGCGTACTGACTTTAATCAAAATACCCCTAAAGCCCAACACATTAATGCACTACAAAAATCCAGCAAAATCTTGACTGAAGAAGACTTAGTTCGTAAAGGAACAAATGTAAATCAAGTTGTTCAACAGTTATTTAATGCCTCATTCGCTCAAAAAGTGGTGACAAAATAATGGCGATCAGTGAAAAAGCGATTGAACATCGAAATATTGATGTCCAATCACAACTGTCGACAAAAGGGAATAAATGGTTGAAAGGCATTTTTCTCCCTGTATTACTGGTATTACTGTGTGAAATTTTGGTTCGAGGTGGTGTAGTTGAACCTTATCTACTACCTGCACCAAGTAGCTTGTTGGTTTCCCTGCAAGAACTTGCTCAGAATGATTTAGGGCAACATATTTGGGCAAGTACATGGCGAGTGTTTTTGGGATTTGCTATTGGTAGTGGCTTAGCACTATTTTTTGCAGTTTTGGTAGGACTCAATCGCCATGCAGAAGAGTTTATTGAACCGACCTTTTCTGCAATTAAGTCAATTCCTAGTCTTGCGTGGATTCCCCTCCTTTTGTTATGGCTAGGTATTGATGAGTCCTCAAAAATCACCCTCATTGCGATTGGTGCTTTTTTTCCAACCTATACCAATACTGTGGCTGGTATTCATGGTGTCGACCGAAAACTGATAGAGTTGGCTCAAGTGTATAGACTGAATCGTTGGCAACAGATCTACCAAATCGTTTTACCTGCAGCGTCACCATCTATCCTTACAGGCTTGCGCAATAGTCTGAGTTTAGCTTGGATGTTTATGATTGCCGCTGAGCTCATTGCAGCAACGCAAGGTATTGGATATTTATTAAGTGATGGACGTGAAACATCGCGCCCGGATATTGTGATCATTGCCATTATTTTATTGGCAATATTGGGGAAAATCACGGATACCATAATGAAAGTATTTGAATCAAAATTATTGTTATGGCGTGATGTCATTAAAAGATAAATCAATAAAAAGCGACCTAAAGTCGCTTTTTATGTTTCTAGTGAGGCCATTGCGCTAAAGTCACGCGATCGTTACCACCATAATCTTTAACGGTTCTCACTTTCTTATAACCTGCTTGACGGAATAGATGCTGAACAGCTTCTGCTTGATCATATCCATGTTCAAGCACCACCCAACCTTCAACAGTCAGATGCTTCTTGGCTTGTAAAATAATTTGCTCAAGATCAGCTAAACCTTTTTTATCAGAGATTAATGCACGTTGCGGCTCAGTCGCCAAATTGTGCATATGTTCATCTGCTGGATCAATATAAGGCGGATTAGACACAATGACATCAAAAAATTGACGCCCAAACGGTTTTAACCAACTGCCTAATATAAATTGAATCTGATCTAAGTCATGTTGCTCAGCATTAAATTTAGCGACTTCCAATGTAGGCTCATAAATATCGGTTGCTGTTAAAGACCAATTAGGACGCTCGGAAGCGAGTGACAATGCAATGGCGCCTGTCCCAGTTCCTAAATCTACAACGCGCGCATCCTCAGGTAACTCTAACTTTAAAACTGTCTCCACCAAAACTTCGGTGTCTGGTCTAGGCACCAACGTATCGGACGTCACTTTTAAGTCCAATGTCCAAAAAGGTTGCGAACCTGTGACATAAGCTAAAGGCTCACCTGCTTTAATCCGAGCAATCGCCTCTCGATACGCCTGCTCTTGTTCTGCAGTGAGCTCTTTATCCTTCTTCATCACCAAATCGAATGAATCGATTTTAGTGATATGTTCGAGCAACCAAGCATTTTCTTGACGCTCATAACTTTCAGGCTCTCCACGCAGTGCAAGCGCTTGTTGAATGTTCATTAACCACCATTCTGCTGTGCAAGCATTGCCAATTGATCCGCTTGATATTCACGATGTAAGCTATCTAAAAGCTCAGTTAAATCTCCCTCCATCACTGCATCCAACTTATATAAAGTTAAGTTAATACGATGATCAGTCATACGACCCTGAGGATAATTATAGGTACGAATACGTTCTGAACGATCACCTGACCCCACCAAATCACGGCGCATTTCAGATGTCGCAGCATCAGCTGCTGCACGTTTAGCATTCTCAAGACGAGATGCCAATAATGCCATTGCCTTTGCTTTGTTCTTATGTTGTGAACGCTCTTCCTGACATTCAACAACAGTACCTGTCGGAATATGGGTGATTCGCACAGCAGAATCCGTTTTATTAACGTGCTGACCACCCGCCCCAGATGCACGATAAGTATCAATACGCAAGTCTGAAGGGTTAATATCTACAGTCGTATCAACATCAATTTCAGGAAGAATTGCAACGGTACAAGCTGACGTATGAACTCGACCTTGTGATTCAGTTGCAGGAACGCGCTGAACTCGATGAGCACCGCTTTCAAACTTTAAGCGTCCGTAAACACCTTCACCATTAATTAAGCAAATAATTTCTTTGTAACCGCCATGTTCACCTTCATTTTCAGAAAGGATTTCGACACGCCAACCCTGTGATTCAGCATATTTACTGTACATACGGAATAAATCACCAGAGAAAATCGCAGCTTCATCGCCACCTGTCCCTGCACGTACTTCCAGATATGCAGAGTTCGCATCATTTGGATCTTTCGGAATCATCAGAATATTCAATTCTGCCTCTAAAGATTCAATTAATGCTTTATTTTCTTTAATTTCTTCTTGTGCCATTTCCTTAAAGTCAGGATCTGACAACATTGCTTCAGCCGTTACAATATCTTCTTCCGCTTGGGTATATTTTTTCCAAACAGTGGTGATTTCAGTCAAATCATTGTGTTCACGTGACAAATTACGGAAACGCTTATTGTCGGAAATGACTTCAACATCAGCCAATAGCGCTTCTAATTCTTCATGACGATCACAAAGTTGGTCTAATCGTAAACGTAACGATTCTTTCATGTTAAATAAAATCTCTAATACTGGATTAACCTAAGGACTGCCTTAAATTAATATTTCTAAAATTGCGAGTAGTTTAACGACTCTGACATTCAATTAACATATTTATATAGAATGACTTTGCAAAACCATTTTGCAACCCTTGTCACACCCAATTAATGGATAATCAAAAATTAGCTCCATAACTGCCAAGTTTAAAAATTGTTGATGGAATCAACTCTCCATAGTTTCTTCTTAATCAACCTAATGATGCATATTGAATGATCAGTTGTAATATAAAAACAACATTGTGCAACCAAAACGTAAAACTCTAGGTCAACTTCTACATATTTAGTGCTTCAATTCTTGTTACATTGTGCTCAACGAATTATTACTCGTCCACGAACAAGGACATGGAGTCACACATGAAATTGAATACCCTATTAATGTCAGCCACCTTAGCCACTGCATCAATGTTCACGGTATCTGCACATGCAGACAGTACAGCGCGTGTCGCTGCAGCGAGTGCTTTAGGTAGTGTAGCAGGTACAGCAATTGGTAAAAACATGGGTGGCACAACAGGTGCAACTTTAGGTGCAGCACTTGGTGGTGCTGGTGGTGCTGCAGTTGCTAGTAATAAACGTAACCGTACTGAATCTGCCATCGGTGGTGCATTAGGTGGCGGTGCAGGTTATACCGTAGGTAATAGCATGGGTGGAACCAATGGTGGTTATGTCGGCTCAGCTTTAGGTGCTGCTGGCGGTGCTGCTCTTGGTAACAAAATTGCGAAAGACAAAGCGTACGATGCTCGCCAAGATCGTAAATGGAAAAAGAAAAAACGTAACCGTCGTTAATTCAAACTGATTGATAGTTTCCCCTTTGAATACTCTGTATTCACCTCGATGCGCCTTAGGGCGCATTTTTTTATCAACAAATTAATTATGGATAAATTAGGAAGAGAAAAATACAAACCAGCAACTTGCTCTCCCAAATGATTGCAGAAATTTGGATTAAATTAAAACCATCAAATATAAGACTTCGACAAGGAGTTCACCATGAAATTTAATTCAAAGTTATTTGCTGCTGCGATCGCAACTGCTGCCTTGAGTACAACAACCGCTTATGCTGATAGTTCGTCTAGAGTTGCCCTCACATCTGCTTTAGGTGGAGTCGTTGGTGCTGCGATTGGTCAACAAATGGGTGGCTCTACTGGAGCAATGATCGGATCAGCGATTGGTGGTGCTGGTGGTGCAGCTGCATCAGCGAATAAAAAAGATCGTAATGCTGCTGCAATTGGTGCTGCATTAGGTGGTGCTGGTGGTTACACGGTTGGTAATAATATGGGCGGAACAAATGCTGGTTATGCTGGTGCTGCATTAGGTTCAGCTGGCGGTTCAGTTTTAGGTAAAAAAGTGGCTGAAGACCGTCGCGAAGATGATTATAGAGATCGTTATGATCGTCGTGACCGCGGTTATCGCAATTCAAACTATCGTTATAATGACCGTAATTACAGAAGTGACAATGGTCGTCATTTAGGCTGGTATAAAAACGGTAAACGCTAATTCCAAACTCTTAAAATTCAAGCGCTCAACTTAGAGCGCTTTTTTATTTACACTTATATCGTTTTTTTTCAATATACAAATACTCAAGTTCGTATTAACATCTTTATGAGTGTTCAAAAGAGTAGAAAGTTATGCGAAGCTTAAAAGATATCGAGTTTTCAATATTGGAACTCGCTCCTGTACGTGATGATAAAACGGTTGCTTTTTCACTACAGCATGCTTTGGAGTTAGCACAAAAAATCGAACAATTGGGTTTTAAACGACTGTGGCTTGCAGAACACCATAATATGGACGGTATCGCTAGTTCAGCTACAGCTGTGTTATTAGGCTATATCCTTGCAAACACCTCCTCTTTAAAAGTAGGTTCTGGCGGAATCATGCTACCTAATCATGCACCACTTGTTGTAGCAGAACAATTTGGAACACTAGCAACGCTTTATCCTGATCGAGTTGAACTAGGACTAGGACGCGCACCAGGTACAGATCAATTGACCATGCGTGCCTTACGCCGAGGTCGTCAAGAGACTGAGGATCAATTTCCACAAGACGTGCTCGAAATTTTGAGCTATTTGGGGGAACCATCACCACATCAGAGAATCAAAGCGACACCAGGTCAAGGAACACATGTTCCCGTATGGCTGTTAGGTTCTAGCTTATTTAGCGCACAATTGGCAGCTAAACTTGGCTTACCTTATTCTTTTGCCTCTCACTTTGCCCCTCGTATGCTGGGTCAAGCGATTCAACTTTACAGAGAAAACTTCGAACCTTCTGAATATTTGGATCGTCCTTATGTATCAATGGGCGTTCCAACTATTGTAGCTGATACTGATGAAGAAGCTGAATACTTGGTTACTAGCGCTTATCAACGTGTATTAGGCTTAATGCGTGGGCAAAGCTTAAAACTCAAACCTCCAGTTAAATCAATGGATGGAATTTGGTCTGCTCCAGAAAAGATGTCAGTTGACAATTTTTACGCAATGGCTCAAATCGGATCACCAGAAACAGTGAAACAAGGTCTTGAACAACTACTGGTGCCTTATGATGTAGATGAGTTTATTTTTACCTGTGATATCTACGATACAGACAAACGCATTCAAAACTTTGAGTATTTAATGCAAATTAAGCAAAATGCTTAGATCAAAAAAATCCTGAAATGATTGAGTAATGGTTTTGATTTCAAATCTATAATTAATTGCTCTTTCATTTCTTGAGTTTGTCAAACAACTATTGGCAATGAATGACATCAAATGTCCCTAAAAGACTATTCCAATGAAAAAATTCTTGTAACCAACAATATTAATTATTCACAATCAAATACTTAAAATTTGGCATTTTATATCAAACTAAAATAAGCACTTCTGCAAAATACATCACATTTTTAAGCGATAAAATTTCATGATTAAAAAATAAATACGGATGTATAACATGGCCTCTATCGACTTAGAAAAAATGTTGGATAAAGTAAAACATACTCAATGGACACTCTCGGATATTGACTGGGATGCTCCTGGCAAAGAATTAGTCACCGCAGAACAGTGGCCCAAGCTTAAAGATTTTATGGCTGATCTAATGTGGATCGAACATGTAGGTGCTCGTGCATTTTCTGCGATGTCAAAAAAAGCACCGACAGATACGCTTCGCGAAATGTATGCCATTTTCCACGCTGAGGAACAGCGTCACGCCAATGCCGAAATGGCACTGATGAAAAGATGGGGTATGCTTGAAGGCGATATTCCTAAACCCAATAAAAATTTAAGACTGATTATCGAATGGCTCGACACTTATGCTGACGAAATGCCCTTCTATATTCTAGGTGCTGTCATTCCGATGCTAGAAGTCGCTCTTGATGGCGCACTTTGTACATTCCTATTGGATACTGTAGAAGACCCAGTTTGCCATCAAGCTTTTGAACTGATTAATGGTGACGAAGCTCGTCATTTAGGTGTTGGATTTAGTGTCATGGAAGATCAAGGCTACAATAAAACCTTTATTGAGCTTTCTAAAATGGCAGCGCGTGTTGTAGATCCACGTTTATTACTTGGTATTCTTGCCTACTTACCACTCATTAATAAAATGCGTGATAATGTGATTAAACTAGGTCTGCCAGAAGAAAAGCTCTATGCAGCGATGCACAAATTTGCTCGAATCGGTGGACGTACTGCAGAAGGTCGTCGTAATCCTTGGTATCAAATTATTAACTTCCATGCACGAAGTGCCATGAACCGACGTAATAAATGGTTTCATATCCCTGTCGACACTATGGTAAAAATGACTGATAAGATTCCAGAAAAATCTTTACCTAAAATCCCATCTTGGATATATGAATTAACTGCAGAACCAAAAGCAACCCACTAAAACAATAATTAGGTACAGAAATGAAAAAAAGGAATAAAGCCCACACGGATTCGTTCTTTCATAATGAAGCTGAGTATTTTTCCAACTTTAAAGGAAAAATTATCTCAGCTGAGGACATCAAACAAACCGATTTTTCAGGATTAAAGGTCGCGATTATTGGTGCCAATCAAATGTCAGTTTCACATTTAGATGTGGTTTGTGAAAATGCGCTATTCGTCAAAGTATTTCAAATGACACCTCATTTCGTTTTGCCACACACTGAAAAAGGGATTCAAAAAATTATTGCTCATCCCCTCATCGCTAAAAATAAACGATTATTTAATCAGCGAATTAAGACGACTTTGGCAATACGATATTTAGATTCTCAGATTTCAGATACTTGGTTAAAAAGACAATTGATGCCAAATCCAGCTTCGTCGCAAAAAATATTTTTTAAATCCGATCATTATTACAACGCCTTACAGCGAGAAAACTGTAAATTGATCACATGGCCAGTCGTGAAAATTACTGAAAATGCCGTTCAAAGTATGGAAGGAATCGAACACTTAGTAGATATTATTATTACAACGTACGAATAGTGATCATCATTTTGTAGATAAATGCGAATCTAAATTACATTTTATGATGAAATTATAGACACTTGAATTATATAATTTTTGAATTTTATGAGTATTTATGACGATTAATCTCTTAATAAAAAAGAAGCACAGCTAGTGCTTCTTTTTTTTAAATTAGATTTACAGATTTAACCAATCCGACGTTTTAAGCCAGTCATTTGCAATACTCGTGTTGAAATTTCTTCGATCGACATTTCTGAAACATTTAGATATTTAATCCCTTCAGAAATATAAATACCTTCGATTGCACGCAATTCCATCTGGCATTGGCTAAAACTTGCATAACGACTGTTGGCTTTGCGTTCAGATCGAATTGCCACCAAACGATCAGCGTCAATCATTAATCCAAACAATTTATGCTTATGTGGACGTAAAACTGCTGGTAAACGGTTGTCATCCAAATCTTCTTCAGTTAACGGATAGTTCGCAACTCGAATACCAAATTGTAATGACAAATAAATTGAGGTCGGTGTTTTACCAGAACGCGAAACTCCAATCAAAATTAAATCCGCTTTATCATAGTGTCTTGTACGTGCGCCATCATCATTATCCAGCGCGAAATGTACAGCATCAATACGTGCTTTATAAGACTCAGAATCAGTCACAGCATGTGTTTGTCCGACTAAAGTTGTAGGGGCTGTTCCAAGCACCTCAGATAGCTTACTAATTAACCCTTCAAACACATCTAAATTAACCGCATTTGCCGTATTGATGATGTCCCGAACATAGGGATCCACAAGAGTATCAAAGACAAGAGGTTGTTGGCCATCAGACTCTGCGCGCGCGTTAATCTCTGCAACGACGTTCATTGCAGCTTCTTCTGTAGTGATATACGGAATGATATGAATATCAAAATCGACATGAGGAAATTGAGCCAATAAAGAATGCCCGAGTGTTTCAGCCGTAATGGCAGTACCATCGGAAATAAAAAAAACACTTCGTTTAATATCTTTACTTTCTGCCATTAAATTAATCCTCAAATATTTGTCTAAGTACTATATAATCTTTATAGTAAACCGATCTTACATGACTGTCGCTTAGTAATGAAAGTTTGCTAAGTTTTCACAGAAAAATATCATGCCAAGATAGTGATTAATACTGCAAAAGTGGAGTAACAACTTTGGAAGCACGCGTAATCGGTCTGGAAAAATTAGGTAAACACGACGTAGAAATCGTGGGCGGTAAAAACTCATCTCTAGGCGAAATGATCAGCCATTTAGCAAATGCTGGTGTATCAGTTCCAGGTGGTTTTGCAACAACTGCTGCAGCTTACCGTGAATTCCTTGAGCAAAGTGGTCTAAATGCCAAAATTTCAGCCGAGCTCAAACAACTCAATGTTGACGACGTAAATGCACTTGCTGAAACTGGTGCTAAAATCCGTCAATGGATCGTTGATACTCCGCTTACTCCAGCACTTGAAAAAGAAGTTCGTGATGCATTCGCAACTCTTTCTAACGGCAACCCTGAGATCGCGGTTGCCGTTCGTTCATCTGCGACTGCAGAAGATTTACCAGACGCATCTTTTGCAGGACAACAAGAGACTTTCCTAAACATCCGCGGTATTGACAACGTCTTAATCGCGATTAAAGAAGTTTTTGCTTCACTTTATAACGACCGCGCAATTGCTTACCGAGTACACCAAAACTTCGATCATGACATCGTTGCTCTTTCTGCTGGTGTGCAACGTATGGTTCGTTCAGAGACTGGTGCTGCTGGTGTAATGTTTACACTGGACACTGAATCTGGTTTCCGTGACGTTGTATTCATTACTGCATCTTACGGTTTAGGTGAAATGGTCGTTCAAGGCGCTGTAAACCCTGATGAATTCTATTTATCTAAGCCACTTTTAAATGCGGGTAAACACGCAGTATTGCGTCGTAACCTTGGCTCTAAGCACCAAAAAATGATCTACGGTGAAGAAGGTTCTGCAGGTAAATCAGTTGTTGTAGTGGATGTTGAAAAAACTGAACGCCAACAATTTGCTTTAAATGATCAAGAATTACAAGAACTTGCTAAGCAAGCGTTAATCATTGAGCAACACTACGGTGCGCCAATGGATATCGAATGGGCGAAAGACGGTGATGACGGTCAAATTTACATCGTTCAAGCACGTCCTGAAACTGTGAAAAGCCGTGAGAATGTCGGCACAATGGAACGCTACCTATTAAAACAAAAAGGTACAGTGCTTTGTGAAGGTCGCTCAATCGGTCAACGTATCGGTTCTGGTAAAGTCCGTATTGTTAATTCAATCAAAGAGATGGACAAAGTCCAGGATGGTGACGTTCTTGTTTCTGACATGACCGATCCTGATTGGGAACCAGTCATGAAACGTGCTGCTGCGATCGTTACTAACCGTGGTGGTCGTACTTGTCATGCTGCGATTATTGCACGTGAACTCGGTGTTCCAGCGATTGTTGGATGTGGTAATGCAACAGAAGTACTTATCGATGGTCAAGAAGTGACTGTTTCATGTGCTGAAGGCGATACAGGTTTCATTTACGAAGGCGCTTTAGATTTCGAAGTTCAACGTAACTCGATTGAATCTATGCCAACACTTCCGTTCAAAATCATGATGAACGTTGGTAACCCTGATCGTGCATTTGACTTCGCTCAAATTCCAAACGAAGGTATTGGTCTTGCACGTCTAGAGTTCATCATCAACCGTATGATTGGTGTTCACCCTAAAGCATTACTCAATATTGACAGCTTACCTCGCGAAACACGTGCAGCTGTGATGACCCGTACTGCAGGTTACTCTTCACCGATCGAGTTCTACGTTGAAAAACTGGTTGAAGGTATTTCTACACTTGCTGCTGCATTTGCTGATAAACCTGTCATCGTACGTATGTCTGACTTCAAATCGAATGAATACGCGAACTTAATCGGTGGTAAGTTATACGAACCTGAAGAAGAAAACCCAATGTTGGGCTTCCGTGGTGCAAGCCGTTATGTTTCTGACAACTTCCGTGACTGCTTCGAATTAGAATGCCGTGCATTGAAGAAAGTTCGTGATGAAATGGGTCTAATTAACATTCAAATCATGATCCCATTCGTACGCACAGTCGCTGAAGCAAAACGTGTTATTGAACTTCTTGCTGCAAATGGCTTAAAACGTGGCGAAAATGGTCTTAAAGTGATCATGATGTGTGAATTACCAACCAATGCTCTACTTGCTGAACAATTCTTAGAGCATTTTGATGGCTTCTCAATCGGTTCAAATGACTTAACTCAGTTAACGCTTGGGCTTGACCGTGACTCAGGTATCGTTTCTCATTTATTTGATGAACGTGATCCAGCAGTAAAAGCTCTTCTTTCAATGGCGATTCATGCATGTCGTAAAGCAGGCAAATATGTGGGTATTTGTGGTCAAGGACCATCAGACCACCCAGATCTTGCTCGCTGGTTAATGGAACAAGGTATCGAATCTGTTTCACTCAACCCAGACTCTGTTTTAGATACATGGTTCTTCTTATCTGAAGAAAAGACTAAACAAGCTTAATAAACTATGTTAAAAAAAGACCCATTCGTGGGTCTTTTTTTTCCCCATTATTTTTTAGTAATTTTTGAGAAATTAGGTTTATGCAAATTTACTTGGCGAGAAATAATCAACAAGCTGGACCGTATACGGTAGAGCAGTTAAATCAAATGCTCTCGAGCCAACAAGTTTTACTCACAGACTTGGTCTGGCATCAAGGTATGACTGAATGGAAAGCTTTAGGTGAACTCACTCAAGGAAAATTATATTACCAACCTGAAGGCTATCAACCAACTCCACCAGTACAACAAAGCTATTCAAATCCTTCAATTGCGAGTGTAAATGTTCAAAAAAATACTGCTCAGCAAGAACTTGCCTCAATTGGATCTCGATTTTTAGCTAAACTCGTTGATCTAGCGCTTTGGTTGCCTGCCATGGTGATTCCTTCGTTCTTTATGCAGGAAGAACAAGTTGCTCAATTGACTGAACTTCAGCAAAAAATGCAGAATGCTAACTCATCAGATCAAGCAATCAAATTACAGGAACAGTTATTTACACTGATTCCAATGGAAGCTTGGCAAGCAATGTTGGTTTACATTGTATTAATGCTAGCTGCTCAAGCATTTTTAATTGCGAAAAGTGGTCAGAGTTTAGGTAAAAAAGTAGCAAAAATTCAAATTGTTGATGCTGAAAATGGACAGCAAGTAAACTTAATGCGCGCATTCACATTGCGTAGTGTGATTTTTATTGTATTGAATTTACTCTTTATGCCATTCATTACCATCATTGATCATGCCTTCGTTCTAAGTCAAAAAAGACAAACTTTGCACGATAAATTAGCAAAGACTAAAGTCATAAAACGATAATTTTTATCTTAGGGGAGCAAATGCTCCCCTTTGTTTTGCCTCTGTTTTCACATCAAAAGTAATCAATTCTTCAACCAATTCCGACCAAACAAATTGGGTTTAATCCTTATATTTAAAGGCACTTTACATATAGCTTAGTTGGTCGTTATAGGGCATAATGCCCTACAACGTAGCGGTGTCATATGACTGAAATTCAGTAAATGTAATTTTCTGTTTTTCAATCATGTGACACTATAATCGCTATCCCATAATTTTATTAGGGAATGGGACTCTTCACCGAGGTTGTAAAATGAGACAAACAATTTTAGCTGTATTGTCTTTATCAACGCTTGCCGTGCTCTTAACAGGGTGTGGCGGTGATATGGTACTTCTAAACTCAAAAGGTCCAGTAGCACAAGGTCAGTCTGATCTTATGATGACTGCGATCTACCTCATGCTATTGGTAGTAATTCCATCAGCATTGATGGCTTTATGGTTTAGTTGGAAATATCGTGCGTCAAATAAAGATGCAGACTATAAACCTACATGGGCACACTCTACTATTATTGAAATCGTAGTGTGGGGTATCCCGTGTATTATTATTGGTATTTTAGCGTATTTAACATGGTGGGGCTCACACAAGTATGACCCTTATCGTCCGCTAGAATCAGAGAAATCACATTTAACTATTCAAGTTATTGCTGAACAGTTTAAATGGGTTTTTGTTTACCCTGAACAAGAAATTGCAACAGTTAACGAAGTTCGTTTCCCAGAAAAAACTCCGATTAATTTCAATATCACCTCTAACTTTACAATGAACTCTTTCTTCATTCCTCAGTTAGCGGGTCAGATTTATGCAATGGCGGGTATGCAAACTCAACTTCACGTCCTTGCGGATAATGAAGGTGTATACCGTGGTTTCTCTTCGAACTATTCAGGCTATGGTTTCACACAAATGCGCTTCCAAGCTCATTCTGTTTCAGAAGCTAAGTTCGCTGAATGGGTGTCTGCAGTAAAAGCTGGTAACGGTACTTCGATTAACCCTGAAGCTGTTCAAAAAACAGTTTTAGACCAAGCTGAATTTGCAACCTTGCGTGATGGTAACCGTTCAGAGAAACAAATCGCTGCGATGGTTCGTAACGCTAAAACCGATCTAGAGAAGCAACAAGCTGAAATTGCTCAAAAAGAAGGTCCATATAAGGCACATCCTCATCCTGTGACTTACTACTCTTCTGTTGAAAAAGGCTTGTTTGAATCAATTATCAACAAATACATGGCAAACTACCACGGTGCAGATCACTCAGCTAAAGCTGAAGGTCATGCTGTAGTTGCTGATGTAAATGCTGAACCTGCTTCTTCAGTTGTAGGGGAATAAGACATGAGCTTCTTAGGTAAGTTAAGTGTAGATGCTATCCCGTACGATCCAATCGTACAGGTAACAGTGTTAATGATGATTTTAGGTGGTATTGCAGTATTTGCTGGTATCACTTATTTCAAAAAATGGGGCTACTTGTGGAACGAATGGTTCACATCTGTAGACCATAAAAAAATTGGTATTATGTACCTTATCGTTTCTGTGATCATGTTATTACGTGGTTTCGCGGATGCGATTATGATGCGTCTTCAATTGTTCCTTGCAAAAGGCGGCGGCGAAGGCTATCTACACCCTGAACACTACGACCAGATTTTCACCGCACACGGTGTAATCATGATCTTCTTCGTAGCGATGGGTCTTGTAGTGGGTATGATGAACATTTCAGTTCCACTACAAATTGGTGCGCGTGACGTAGCATTCCCATTATTAAACTCTTTAAGCTTCTGGTTATTCGCTGGTGCTGCTGGTTTGATGATGGTTTCTCTTGCGCTTGGTGAGTTTGCGGCAACTGGTTGGATGGCTTACCCTCCTCTTTCAGGTATCGAATACTCTCCTGGTGTTGGTGTTGACTACTATATCTGGGCACTTCAGATCTCTGGTCTTGGTACACTTCTTACTGGTGTTAACTTCTTCGTTACCATCATTAAAATGCGTGCTCCTGGCATGGGTCTTATGGATATGCCGATCTTTACGTGGACATCTTTATGTACTGCAGTATTGATCATCGCATCATTCCCAGTGTTGACTGCAACAATTGCAATGTTAACGCTTGACCGTTATTTCGGTTTCCACTTCTTTACAAATGACATGGGTGGTAGCCCAATGTTGTATGTAAACTTGATTTGGACATGGGGTCACCCAGAAGTTTATATCTTGATCTTACCTGCATTTGGTCTATTCTCTGAGATTACTTCTGTATTCTCTCGTAAGACATTGTTTGGCTACAAATCAATGGTATATGCAACGATCGCGATTACAGTTCTTGCATTCGTAGTATGGTTACACCACTTCTTTACAATGGGTTCAGGTGCCAACGTTAACGCGTTCTTCGGTATCATGACCATGATTATTGCGATTCCTACAGGTGTGAAAATCTTCTCTTGGTTATTCACAATGTATAAGGGTCGTATTACCTTCACATCACCAATGTACTGGACAGTTGGCTTCTTAGTGACTTTCGGTATCGGTGGTTTGACTGGTGTACTTATGGCGGTTCCACCTGCGGACTTCCTTGTACACAACTCACTATTCTTAATCGCTCACTTCCATAACGTAATTATTGGTGGTGTTGTATTTGGTATGTTTGCTGGTATTACTTTCTACTGGCCGAAAATGTTCGGTTGGCAGTTAAGTGAATTCTGGGGCAAAGCATGCTTCTGGTTCTGGTTCTTCGGTTTCTACTTCGCATTCATGCCATTGTATATCCTAGGTTTTATGGGTATGACTCGTCGTCTAAACTCGTATGACAACCCAGACTGGGATCCATATGTTGGTATCGCATTATTCGGTGCTGTATTAATCGCAATTGGTATTGCTTGTTTCATCATGCAAATCATTGTTGGTTTCTTACAACGCGAACAAACTCGTGACGTTACAGGTGATCCATGGGATGCACGTACGCTTGAATGGGCGACTTCATCTCCAGCTCCATTCTATAACTTTGCAGTACTGCCTCAAGCGAACGGTATCGACCGCTTCTGGACTGACAAAGAAAATGGTGTAGCTTACGCACGTCCTGCTAAATATGAAGATGTTCATATGCCAACGAACCGTGCTGCGGGTGTACTTATTGCACTGATCATCACTGTTATGGGCTTTGCACTTATCTGGCACATTTGGTGGTTAGCGATTGTTTCTTTCGTTTCTGCAATCATTGGCTTTATCTGGAGCTCATTCACGAAGAAAGTGGATTACTATGTTCCAGCTGCTGAAGTAGAACGTATTGAAAACGAACGTTATGCGTTACTCGAAAAACACTTGAAGAAGGACTAAGGATATGGCTGAAGTACTTCATCACGAAAACCACGAGCATGATGAACATCATCACGATGATACAGACATCACGGTCTTTGGTTTTTGGACTTACTTGATGAGTGACTTGATTTTATTCGGTACACTCTTCATCGCGTTCGCTGTATTAAGCAGTCATATTCCACCTGGCACTCCAAGTGCAAAGGATCTTTTTGCAGATTCTTTAGGTTTCGTTTTAACTGAAACTTTCGCACTTTTGATTTCATCAGTGACATTTGGTTTTGCGGTACTTGCTTCTTACAAGAAAAATGTTGGTCAAGTTCTAGCTTGGTTAGCAGTTACATTTGTATTCGGTGCAATCTTCATCGGCATGGAACTTTATGAATTTAATCATTTAGTTCATGCTGGTCATGGACCAAGCGTGAGTGCGTTCTTATCTGCGTTCTTTACTTTAGTTGGTACGCACGGTATTCACGTAACTTCTGGTTTGGTATGGATGATCGTATTGATGATTCAAATCAAAAAATATGGTTTGACTACAATCAATACTCGTCGTCTTGCTTGCCTAAGCTTGTTCTGGCACTTCCTTGACATCGTATGGATCTGCGTATTCAGCGTAGTGTACTTAATGGGAGTATTATAATGAGTCATGATCATAATGCTGCTGGTGCATCACACGGTAACGTAAAGCAATACACAATCGGGTTTGTACTTTCTGTTTTATTGACTGTAGTTCCATTCTACATGGCAATGAATACTGATAGCTTCAGCCGTGGTGCAATTATTGCTGTTATCGGTATTACAGCTGTTGCTCAGGTACTTGTACAATTAGTTTACTTCTTGCACATGAACTCATCTTCAGAGCAACGTTGGAACGTGATTGCATTTATCTATACAATTCTAACTATTGCTGTTCTTTTAGTTGGTTCTGTATGGATCATGAACTACTTACATTCAAACATGATGATCTAAACTGATTGTCATGTTTAAAAAGTATTTATTCCTGACTAAGCCAGGAATTCTCTTTGGTAACTTTGTTACCACTTTGGGTGGCTACTTTGTAGCTACCCAAGGTTCAGTAGATTTCCTTCTCCTGCTTCTTACCCTCATTGGCACTACCCTCGTAGTTGCATCTGGATGTGTGGTTAATAACGTTATTGATCAAGACATCGACCAAAAAATGCAGCGCACTCAAAATCGTGCGTTAGTTAAGAAAACCATTTCTGTTCAAATTGCATTAGCTTTTGCTTTCCTGTTAGGCATACTCGGTTTTGGTATTTTATGGTTTTGGGTAAATGCATACGCTTTTTTATTCGCAGTTATTGGTTTTGTCGTATATGTTGGTTTTTACAGCTTATGGACAAAACGAACAACGATCCACCAAACTGTGGTCGGTAGTATTTCTGGTGCAGCCCCCCCTGTCATTGGATATACAGCGGTCGCGAATCAATTCGATTTAGGTGCGCTACTCATTTTCTTGGGTTATGCATTTTGGCAAATGCCTCACTCATGGGGAATTGCAATTTATCGTTTTGATGATTACAAAAATGCGGGTATTCCGATTCTTCCTGTTGCGTGCTCGATTGTTCGCACCAAGATCGAATCGCTGATTTACATTGTGCTATTTGCAATCTCAATGAACGCTTTATTTGTATTTGGCTATGCAAATTGGCTTTATTGTATAATTCTCAATGTATTGACTGTTTATTGGCTATATTTAAATATCATTGGATTTAAAGCTGAAAATGATCAATTATGGGCAAAGAAATATTTCTTATTCTCTGTTCTCCTAATTACGATTATCAGTATTTGCTTTAGCTTTACTGCTACTGCACCAATAAACAATCTTGTCATTTTTTAAAAGATAGAGAAGCCTCTATCTTTTTTTTAATACTTACAAATCGTGAGTGACATTCCAAAAAGAATCCAAGGTATTTAGTAATCTAAATTTTAATTCGTTTTCCTGCCAAACAATCCATCTCAGCTTATAATTAATCATTAAATTCATCAAAAATTTAATTCAGTTTAAGCGAGTCAAATAAAAAACTGCTGACCAACGCTGTATGAAATGCAGTTAGTTTTTTATTGACAAAAATACTATGTCCACCTTCTACTTGTTCATAAAAATACACATCATCAATTTGCTTATCTTTCATTTTAGCAGCCATTTTACGAGCGTGTACTGGTGTTACACGATCATCACTTGTAGCAGTATAAAATAAAACTGCAGGATATTTTTTTGATGGATTTTTTTGATCATCTAATAAATGATAAGGTGATATCGATCTCAAAAACTTAGCATGATCAGGATTTTCTGGATCACCATATTCAGCTATCCACGAATATCCTGCACCAATTTTATGAAAACGAAGCATATCAAGCACAGGAACCTCACACACAATAGCCTCAAACAAATCAGCGTATTGAGTCAGCATATTCCCCATCAATAAACCACCGTTACTACCACCAATTGCAGCCAATTTTTCTTTAACAGTTACACCACGCTGAATCAAATCTTGAGCTACTGCCGCAAAGTCTTCATATGAACGATGCCGATATTGCTTCAAAGCTTGCTGATGCCAATTTGGTCCATACTCCCCTCCACCTCGAATATTTGCCACAACATAGACACCACCTTTATTAATCCAAGAAGTCATCTCTTTGTCTAAAAACCTAGGTTGCAATGAAATTTCATAACCACCATAACCTTCGATCAACACTGGCTGATATGAAGAAAAATTCTTATTTTCTGAAATTTGGAAATAAGGAATCTGTGTTCCATCTTTAGAAGTTGCAAAATTCTGTTCAACGCGATAATCGTCTGGATTTAGAATATATTTTCTAGTCTTTAACTTTATTTTTTGTTTATTTTCAAAATTAATCAAATATTGTGTTTGAGGTTGAATAAAGCTCTCAACGGTCATTACAATTTCATTATTTTCTTTCTCAAATGAGTTAATTGAAATTTGAGAATAAATTCCATCAGCAAAAATTGTGTCTACGAGCTCTAAATTCTTTCCAATTTTATAAACTTCTAAATAATTACTCACATCCTTCATGATATTTAAAATTAAATAATCTTTAGTCAAAGCATAACTACTCATAATTTTTTTTGGAGTCGATTGAGCAATCACTTTGAAATTTCGATCTCCATTCAAGAAAGAATTAAAATCGATCATTAGCAAACTGCCAGATGTGTAATTCACTGAAATATGCCAATCAGATTTCAATTCAAGAAACATAAAATTCTGATGTAATGAAAAAAAAGCATTGTGTGGGATATCAATTCTTTGCTTTTGCTCACCTAAAAAAAACTCATTTTCATAAAAGTTTTTTATTCTCATAAAAATATGTTCAGCTTTACCTTCTAAATGATCAATATAAACAACGCCTTGTAAATCATCATTTTCCACACTAAAAACTGTTTCAGCTTGATCAATCGGTGTTCCACGTTTCCATCTTTTTACAATTCTCGGATATCCCGATAATGTAAGACTATCTTCACCAAAGTCAGTCATTACATATATTTCATTTTTATTGATCCAACACGTATTCGCTTTTGCTGTATCAACAAAGAATCCATCTTCGACAAATTTTTTCGTCTGTAAATCAAATTCACATATTTGATATGAATCAGAGCCCTGATCTGATAAATAAATCATGCAATGTGAAACGTCATTTTCTAAAAAATCAGCACCTGCAAAAGCCCAATGATGGTTTGCATTACGGCTTAATTCGTCTAAATCAAGAAGCAACTCCCAATCCGTATTTTCTTGTTGATATTTTTCCAGCGTGGTGCGTCGCCAAATACCAATTATATTTTTTTCATCTTGCCAGAAGTTATAGACATACTCTCTTTTTTTATAAATATATGGCAATGAATATGCACTTAACAAAACCTTTTCTATATCCCTATAGGCTTCGTCAAAATATTTGGATTTGGTGAATTTATCTTCTGTAAATGAATTTTCATGATTTACCCAATTCAGAGCTTCATTACTGTTGATTTCTTCTAAATATAAATATGGATCTGTCATACGTTATTTTTCATCTTATTAATCATGTATTGAGATTAGTCTACCTTGAAGAAATGTAATGATCTGTCAAACAGTGTTTGAGAATATGTAACTCAAAACTTAGACTTATTTAATAGCTGTGACTTGAATTTTTGACTTAAACCACATAGAATCTTACCTTCGCAATTTTTGCGACACGCTGTTTGTTTACATTCAGTTGTGACTCCTTGCTTCTAACAAATGCGTTAGGGGCTGCATAAAACCGTAAGGAGCTGACAATGCGTCACTACGAAATCGTAATTCTGGTACATCCAGACCAAAGCGATCAAGTGGTAGGTATGGTAGAACGCTATATCTCTCACATTAAAGATGCTGAAGGTCAAATTCACCGTCTTGAAGATTGGGGCCGTCGCCAATTGGCTTACCCAATTAACAAAATTCACAAAGCGCACTACATTTTAATGAACGTTGAATGTAACCAAACTACGCTTAATGAATTGGAAGAATTATTCCGTTACAACGATGCTATTCTTCGTAACGTTATTATTCGTCGTGAAAACGCAATCACTGAAGAGTCTTTATTGGCTAAGAGTGCTGAAGAAAAACGTGCGCGTAAAGCTCAACGTGAAGAAGCACAACAAGCTCAAGACTCTGCTGAAGCATAAGGAGAACATCAATGGCACGTTTCTACCGTCGTCGTAAGTTCTGCCGCTTTACAGCTGAGAACGTTACATATATCGACTATAAAGATATCGATACTTTAAAACAGTACATCACTGAAAACGGCAAGATTGTTCCTAGCCGTATTACAGGTACTAAAGCTCGTTACCAACGTCAATTAGCTCTTGCTATCAAACAAGCTCGCTACTTAGCGTTGATTCCTTACACTGACAATCATAAGTGAGGTTGAGCTGTGGATATTATCTTATTACAACGCATTAAGAACCTTGGTAAATTAGGTGATAAAGTTTCAGTTAAAGCTGGTTACGGCCGCAACTACTTAATCCCTCAAGGTAAAGCAGTTGCTGCTACTGAAGCTAACACTGCTGCATTTGAAGCTCGTCGTGCTGAACTTGAGAAGCAAGAAGCTGAAGTATTAGCTGCTGCTCAAGCACGTGCTGACCAATTGAACGAAGTAAATATCGTAATCACTGCGAAAGCTGGTGACGAAGGTAAACTATTTGGTTCTATCGGTACTCGTGACATCGCTGACGCGTTGACAAATGCTGGTCTTGAAGTTGACCGTGCTGAAGTTCGTTTACCGAACGGTGCACTTCGCCACACTGGCGAATTCAACATCGCAATCCAATTGCACCATGATGTTGTTGCTGAAGTTCTCGTTACTATCGTATCTGAGTAATTTTATGCAAAGAAAAAGAGCATGCATCAGCATGCTCTTTTTTTATCCCTAATAATTATAAAATTTGATTTAGCAAGCTGAAATTTAGACTTAGTTTTTTATTTGTTATCGATATTATTTGTTGCACTGTCTTGCTTGTGCATTTTGCATTAAGATAAGTCTCCCCTATTCATTTTCGTAATTATTGTAAATCAAGGTTTTATATGTCTCAGGCGACTGCCAAAAAAAATACGAATAACACTGAGTTAGATTTGCTAAAGAGTGAATCTTCAGCACTCAAAGAGTTTCGTACGCCTCCGCACAATCTTGCTATTGAACAGGCTGTTCTTGCCGCACTCATGACAGTAGCTGAGTCATTCGAACAGGTCAGCGATATATTAACCGAGAATGATTTTTACGCGACTCGACATAAATATATTTTTAGAGCAATTGAAAAACTTTCTAAAGAAAGTTCACCTTATGATGCCGTATTGGTCAATGATTGGTTAATCAAACAGAACCTGCTTGATGCGATTGGCGGTGAAGAATATTTAATGCAATTGATGGCGGATTCTCCATCAAGCTTTTATAACCTTGAAACTTATGCCAATAAAATACGTGAATTTGCAACTTTGAGAAATATGATCAAAGTTGGTAATGAAATTCTACAAAATGCGTATGACACGAAAGGCCGAGAAGTCAGTGAAATTTTAGATTTAGCTGAGACCAGTATCTTTTCTTTGGCTGAACAACACAATAACAATGCTAAAGCTCAAGGACCAAAAGCAATTAATACCGTTGTCGCAGATGTATTCGATAAACTCAACGAATTATCACAACTTGATGGGAATATTACTGGTCTGACCACAGGATTTGTGGAGCTTGATAATAAAACATCAGGTATGCAAGCTGGAGATATGATCGTCGTTGCTGCCCGTCCATCAATGGGTAAAACAACTTTCGCAATGAATTTAGTCGAAAGTGTGCTATTCAATTGCAACCTTCCTGCTCTCGTATTCTCCATGGAGATGCCTGCTGACTCTATTGCCATGCGTTTAATTTCCTCGTTTGGTAAAGTGCATCAAGGACATTTGCGATCTGGCAAATTAGATGGCGAAGAATGGAACAAGGTCACGGGAACGATTCTTCAATTGCAAGAAAAACATCTTTATATTGATGATTCATCTGCCCTCCCACCGACTGAAATGCGCGCACGTGCAAGACGTATCGCCAAACAACACGGTGGTAAACTGGGTTGCATCATGGTCGATTACCTGCAGTTAATGAAAGTACCAGGTATGGGTGATAACCGTGTGGGTGAAATTGGTGAAATTTCTCGAAGCTTGAAAGCATTGGCGAAAGAGATGCATTGCCCAGTGATTGCACTTTCGCAGCTTAACCGCTCACTCGAAAACCGTCCAAATAAACGTCCTGTAATGTCAGACTTACGTGAATCTGGAGCAATTGAGCAGGATGCCGATTTGATCATGTTCATTTATCGTGATGAGGTATATAACAAAGAGTCTAAAGAAGCCGGAACTGCCGAAATTATTATCGGTAAACAACGTAATGGTCCAATTGGTACCGTTCGACTCGCTTTTGAAGGTCAATATACGCGTTTTAGTAACTTGTCACCTGAATATTACGCACAGAACCAAGAAGAAGAGTAATTTTGCTTTGATCAATTCTTAGTTAAGAACGCACGAATTGATCTGACCTCAATTATCTTTTTTCAATTTAAAAGAATTAACCTTTCCACATGCCTCTAGGAGTAAATTAGAGTGCGCCAAGCAACGGTTTGTATTGACACACACGCATTGCAATACAATTTAAATCGCGTGAAACAACTTGCACCAAACTCTAAAGTTGTAAGTATGGTTAAGGCAAATGCTTATGGTCATGGAGTCTCAGATTGCTTAGCCGCATTGAGCCAGTCTGATGCTTTTGGCGTTGCATGTTTAGAAGAAGCACTTGAAATACGTGAATTAGGTTTTAAACAACCTATCACATTAATTGAAGGTGTTTTTTCTGAAGATGAAATGCAAATTGCGATTGACCAAAATATTGAAGTAATCGTTCATCATCATCAACAACTGCAGTGGTTGTTGCAAGTTAAAGATTCTTATATCGCCCGAAATCTAAAAGTATGGGTTAAACTAAATAGCGGAATGAACCGCTTAGGCTTCAAAATTGATGTAATCAAATCGATTATTCATCAATTAAAAAATGAAGGTTTTACCTGTGTACTTGCAATGCATTTTGCTAATGCAGATGTTGATCACCCTTTAAATGAACAACAAATATCTCAATTTCTTGAAGTAAAACAAGATTGTGCACCAATTTTAGCTTCGTGTTGTAATTCAGCAGCAATTTATAAATATCCTGAATTGCATTTTGACTATGTTCGTCCTGGTATTATGCTGTACGGCTCAACGCCATTTGCAGATCGTGACGTCCACGCTCTAGATTTAAAACCTGTCATGACATTCAGTGCTGAGATTATTGCACTTAACACCATTCAATCAGGTGAAGCTGTAGGTTATGGCTCAACCTTTGTTGCACAGCGACCTATGCAATTAGCAATTGTCTCGATCGGATATGGTGATGGGTATCCAAGAGCTTTTATTCGTGATAATACGGTTTCACTAGATGGTCAATTGACCCCATTGATCGGTCGAGTTGCCATGGATATGATTGCCATAGATGTCACTGATCTCAACGCAAAAATTGGTGATCTAGTAGAATTATGGGGTAAACATCGTTTAGTGGATGATGTGGCTGAAGCGAATGGTACGATTGGTTATGAGTTGTTATGTCGATTAAGCCAACGTCCGAAGCGTCTCAAAATGTAATGAGCGAATTAAATCAACGTAATGCTAAACAGCATTACGTTGTAGTTCATTAAAATCCGTATCCTGAGCGCGTGTCAAAAATCGAATTAAATAATCAGCTTGATCTTGAGTAAACTGTATTGGCGTAAATTGACTAAATCCCATATCTATTAAAGCCTGCTTCACTGGACTTTGTCGTCCTACAAACTTCATAGACCATTCTTGAAATTGTTTTTTTTCAATATTTTTTCGCTGAAATAGGCGAATTTGATGATGGCGTTTATCCTTGTGAAGCTTTTGCAACAATATATCTAGTGTGGCTTCATCACCCTCTAGACATTGAAAATAGTGCCCATCTGCATAATAAAGTGCTCCAGAAATTTGATGCTCATAATTGAAATGACGGGCTTCATTCAAGATTTCACGAACATCAATCAATAAGCGACTTGCATCTGCAGTCGACACACTCGCATAACTGAACTGTTGCATTGCTTCCCCTAATTTTTATAGTAATGATTTAATATTCAATGCAACTCAATTTAATCTAAACTTAATCATAAAGCAAAATTATTGCCAATAGTCTGCTGTTGGACGTGGCAAACCGTTTAATCCTTGACGCAAAGTATCTGACCAAAGTTTACTAATAGATGAGAAATATGGATCATCATCATGAATACGTTTAGACAATGGAATCGCAAAACTATCTTTTTTATAAATACATGCATCTAGTGGTAAGCCCACAGAAACATTAGATCTAAGGGTTGAATCAAATGAAATTAAACCGCATCTTAATGCTTCATCTAACTCAGTATTGTAATTTAATGCACGATCTAAAATTGGTTTACCGTATTTACTTTCCCCAATCTGAAAAAAGGGCGTATCTGACGTCGCATTGATAAAATTACCCTGAGGATAAATATTATATAACTGAATATCCTCCCCTTGAATTTGACCAGAAAGTAAAATCGTACAGTGATAATTACTTTGCTCTAGTTGATCAGTAGTCACATCCATAATGACACGCTTTAAAGTATGACCAACCAATTCAGCCATCTCGAACATGCTATTCACACTATACAAATTAGGTTCGTGTTTTAAATCTAGCTGATTCTGTAAATGTCCTATAACGGCTTGTGTCGTCGCCAAATTACCCGCAGTTTGTATACTGATAAAACGCTCACCCTCAACACCGAAAAGATAGAGTTTACGAAATACAGAGATATGATCTACACCTGCATTTGTTCGCGTGTCACTGATACAAATTAAGCCATCACGTAAACGCATAGCACAACAATAGGTCATTGAAATCTCTCTTCTAAATTTTGTTCTAACACGGTAATACCTGAACGATGGTCGTCATACTCTCCACGCCACCAGCTTCTCGCACACCTCTGATAGGTGCAACGTCCCAATAATCACGCCCTAATGCAATATAAATGTGTGAACTTGGCGTATAGAGCTGATTGCTAACATCAAATGTATACCAAACTCCATCTAGATAAGCTTCAGCCCAAGCATGGCTCGCCAAATGACTCATTTCTGGAACGTAAAGATATCCAGAAACATAACGCGCAGGAATATTTAACTCTCTACACATACCTACAAATACATGAGTATGATCCTGACATACCCCTTGTTGATGATGGAATGCATCTATTGCCGTAGTATTCACTTGAGTAGAATCTGAAATATATGGCATATGCTCAAGCAATGCAGAACTTAAATGTTTTAATTCATCACGAGTCTTTTTAATTACATGTTGAGCTGCAAAAGCTTTCATTTCAGCATCACATTGAGTCGCTGGGGTAATTTGTAGAAAAATACCGACTGGCACTTCTGACTCAATAGCTTGTTCTGAAACTGTATCGATTTCAATAATGCCCTGCGCCATAATACTTAAACTTTGATATGCATAGCGTTGAGTCGAAGTGATCCAAATGTTATTAAAGGCATCTTTTGCTTCGACCTTATAACCAGGAATACTCACTGACCAAGCATCTACTTTTTGGTGAGCATTACTTTGAGGACACATTCGTATATATTGGATACTATTTTTTGCTGTTTCCGTATATTGATAATGGGTTTGATGATTAATCATCAATTTCATGCATCCACCTCAAATAAACATTGCACCTGATCATTCAATTGGTAAAAGCTATTAGCGTTTGGATGCGCTAAAAGATGTTGCCAAGCCTCATCTAAACTGTCCCATCCTTTAGACTTCAACAGTTCAATCACAACACTTAAAGAATTGATTGTAGAATTAACATCCTGATTCAATCTTATTTCACAATCAAGATTTTCGAAATATTGTCCTAGACTAAAAAACAGAAAAATGTCTTCATTTTCAGCTTCTAGAATATCGCTACACTCATCAACAACAGTACAAATTAATCCTGCATTTTGTGTCGCTGTATCCACCATCTGTTTTAATTCTGAATAAGCCTGAACTGACAATACACCACGTAAATCTTGAATATTATTTTTCACACATTCAAATTGTTGAAAGAAAGAAGCAGGCTGATCATTACTCAGAATCAGCTCATTGAGCGAACACGCATTAAAAGCGGGTAAGCAAAAAGCATGGGCATACTGCAATGCTTGAACATCATCTTGAAATGGAAACTGACCACATAAATGTTGAATACGAGATAAATAACGGCCAACCCAGTAAATATTTTGTGCATTGCTATTTAATATAATCATGACAAGCTCCTGGTTGTATATTTATGAATGTAACGGATCTATAACCCATGTATCTTTAATGCCACCACCCTGTGATGAATTTACAACTAATGACCCTTCTTGCATCGCAACTCGGGTTAAACCTCCCGGCACGATTTCTATACGATACGGTGAACTTAAAATAAACGGTCTTAAATCAATATGGCGTTCAGCGATGCCGAATTCAGTTAAAGTGGGCGCGACTGAAAGCGCTAAAGTTGGTTGTGCAATGTAAGCATGTGGCTGTGCAATTAATTTTAATCTAAATTGTTCAATTTCTTGTTCGGTCGCTTTAGGACCAATTAACATGCCATACCCCCCTGAACCTTGCGCCTCTTTAACCACTAATTTTTCTAAATTACAAAGTACATAATCGAGTTCTTCACGTTCACGACATTGGTAAGTCGGTACGTTATTTAAAATTGGCTTCTGGTTTAGATAGTAATCAATCATTTTATCGACATAAGGATAGATTGATTTGTCATCTGCCACCCCTGTGCCAGGTGCATTCGCAATCACGACATTGTGTTGTAAATATGCAGACATTAGGCCAGGTACACCTAATGTACTGTCTGGCATAAAACACAATGGATCAAGAAATCCATCATCTAGGCGTCGGTAAATGACATCGACTTGTTTTTTACCCCAAACGGTTTTGGCATAGACCTTAGCATTTTCAACGAATAAATCCTGACCTGTAACTAGAGGAACATCCATCTCACGTGCGAGGAAACAATGCTCATAATATGCACTGTTATATCGACCGGGTGTAAGCACCACGATAAATGGGTTATCTACTTCAGCATTTTCCTCGAGTATTTGTCTTAAAAGTTGCGGATATTGCTCTACACCTTGTAAATTTGATGACTTACAAGGTTCGGGCATCATTTTTTCACTAATTTTTCGACTTTCCAACATATAAGACACGCCTGATGGTGTTCTTAAATTGTCTTCTAGTACAAAGAAGTCACCTTGCTGATCACGAATAATATCGATTCCGCTAATTTGACTATAAACTTTACCTTTCAATGAATGTTTATACATCAATGGTTGGTATGCTTCATGAGTGAGCACTTGCAGCTCAGGCACTAAACCGTCTTTTAAAATCGCCTGATTATGGTAAATATCATCTAAAAAAAAGTTCAATGCTTGCACTCTTTGTGCACAGCCTTGCTCTATTTTGTGCCATTGTTGTTTGGCAATTACACGTGGAATTAAGTCATAAGGAATAATGCGATCTGTACCCTCAGCATCACCATAAACTGTAAATGTAATGCCCTGATAGAGAAAATGTTCCTTCGCTTGGTGATTTAATGATTTCAGCTCATCCAAGCTTCTTTCACATAACCAATTTTCGATTTTGCTAGATGCCTCTACCCCAATGGTTTTATCATCTAAAAGTTCATTATAAAATTCAGATTTAAGTTGATCGAATAAGTACGCAGTGCTGTTTTGTTTAACTTCGATCTGCTTAGATTTTTCAAAAGCTTCGACGGTATGATCAGCCTCAAAATTTGCGAGAATTGAAGTGGTATTTTTTTCCTCTTTTAGCATACATACCTCTTAATTGTTATCAATTGTAAACAAAATTAAGCAATTTCAATGCCAAAAATTTACCTATTCATCTATTAATGCCCCATTTTTGAAGCATTCACAACGAAAAATGGCCTAAAGATGTATCGAAATATAGTCAAAAGCCTCACTTTCCATGCTTGCTTATCTCTTAAAGATTTTTTATTGTGTGTTTGAAAAATATTTTCTCTTTATTCATTAGTTGATTATGTCCTCTCAAGAAAAAGAAACATCGAATAGCTTATATCGACAGTGGCAAATTCTTTCACGCTTGACCACTGGTAAATGGATGGGTACACGAGAGTTGCAAGAGACGTTGCAAAGAGAAGGTATTGAAATCAGTTTAAGAACCATTCAACGTGATTTAAATCAAATTTCTCAAAGATTTCCTATTGAGAGTAATAAAACTGTACCACAAGGTTGGCGTTGGCGATCAGATGCCCCTATTCAAAGCTTGCCGCATATGACCAGCTCTCAAGCGGTCACCTTTATGATGGTTGAAGAGCATTTGAAGCATTTGCTTCCACCAAGTTTAATTGAGGAGATGAACCCTTGGTTCGAGCTTGCAAAACGCAGCTTATCTACACAAAACAATGTACGTCAATGGATTAACCGTGTCCGTATTGTTCCAGCAAGCCAGCCCTTGATCCCTCCTGTTGTAGAGAAACATGCGCAGCAAGCCATTTATGAAGGTCTATTACAAGATAAACAGATCGAATGCATATATCGTGCGCGTGGACCTGAAAGTGAAGAACGTGGTTATACCTTAAACCCGCTTGCATTGGTTCAAAAGGGTTCAATCATTTATTTGATTTGTACTCGACATGACAAATCAGAAGTTCAAACCTTTGCTTTACATCGTTTTAAATCTGCAAAAGTTCTAGAGCAACGCGCCTTACACCCTGTTGACTTTGATATTGATGCTTACATTGAATCTGGTGCGCTCGGCTTCAGAGTTGATTTCAATAAACCCACTGAGCTCGTTCAACTCGAACTCTTTATGAATAAAGCTGATGCACTTTACTTTTCCGAAAGCCAACTCAGTAAAGATCAATCCATCACACAAGTATCTGATGATCTCTTTAAAGTGGTGGCTAATGTGCCCTTTACTTCACAATTGGTTTGGTGGCTCAGAAGCTTCGGCAAAAAAATCATTCGTATTGAACCACTCGATGTATTTAACGCCGTTCATGAAATTGAAAATTAAAAAAGAGCCAAATTGGCTCTGAAGATTTTTTATTATCATATTTTCAGTATTGCGCTGATTTCTTATTGTGTTGAGTTTAAATACGTGAACTAAACTCCCCTTTAGCCCACGTATACTTTTCAATGTCGTTGGATTATGATTTACATCGTGCAGCATGCAATTTCATAACCATTATAACGAATACGCTTCATCGTCATGGCCTTTCCTCTTTGTTTTGAACGTAGAGTCAATATAGCCACTTCAACATTGAATGAGAAATAATCAAAATTTATTTATTAATCTATATTCTTGTTAAACGTAAATAATAAATTATTTATCTAATTTATGAATAAATCGTTATACGAGGATCAAAAAAACCCGCATCAAGCGGGTTTTTTGGACTGCAACAGGCTTAAGCAGATTTTTTAGTTTGTGCATTCTTACGAATCGTAATCATCACCAATTGAACAGCAGCAGGTGTTACGCCCGGAATACGACTTGCTTGAGCAAGAGTTTCAGGACGAACTTCTTTGAGTTTCAAAGTAATTTCACGAGATAAACCAGATACCACGTCATAATTAAAATCAGCTGGAATCTTAGTCTCTTCTAAGCGCTTCATTTGCGCTACATCCTGATGCTGACGGTTAATATAACCCTCATATTTAACTGCAATCTCAATTTGGTCACCCACTTGAGCAGAAACATCAGAACCAGTGAGTTCCGCAATTTGAGCAAAAGTAATGTTCGGACGTTTCAACAAATCAATCGCAGAACATTCTTTAGAAAGATCCGCACCTGTCATTTCAACGAATTTTTTACCCATTGGATTGTTAGGTGCAGCCCAAAGATGTTGTAAACGACCTGTTTCACGCTCAACCGCTTCCATTTTTTCGCAGTATGCTGCCCAACGTTCGTCATCTACAAGACCCATTTCACGACCGATTGGCGTCAAGCGTTGGTCTGCATTATCTTCACGAAGCATCAAACGGTATTCCGCACGTGATGTGAACATACGGTAAGGTTCTTTCGTACCTAAAGTGATTAAGTCATCGACCAATACACCCATGTACGCTTCATCACGCTTCGGTGTCCATTGTTCTTGATCCCACGCACGGCGTGCAGCATTCAAACCTGCAAGTAAACCCTGTGCACCGGCTTCTTCATAACCTGTCGTACCGTTGATTTGACCCGCAAAGTACAAGTTATTAATCGCTTTAGTCTCTAAAGTGAATTTCAACGCTTGTGGGTTGAAGTAATCATATTCAATCGCATAACCCGGACGAAGAATGTGCGCATTTTCCATACCACGGATTGAGCGTACTAACTCAAACTGAACATCAAATGGAAGCGATGTAGAAATACCATTTGGATAAAGTTCATGTGTATCTAGGCCTTCAGGCTCAAGGAATACTTGATGAGAATCTTTATCGGCAAATTTATGAATTTTATCTTCGATTGACGGACAGTAACGTGGACCTACACCTTCAATCACACCAGTATACATCGGTGAACGGTCTAGGCCGCCACGGATAATCTCATGTGTTTTTTCATTGGTATGCGTGATGTAGCAGTTGACTTGCTCTGGGTGCATAGATGCATCACCCATAAATGACATCGTTGGTGATGGGAAGTCACCCGGCTGTGGTATCATGACAGAGAAATCTACAGAACGTGCATCAATACGTGGTGGCGTACCTGTTTTTAAACGACCGACTGGCAATTGAAGCTCACGTAAACGGTGCGCTAAAGAAATTGAAGGTGGATCACCTGCACGACCGCCGCTTGATTTCTCAAGACCAACATGAATCACGCCACCCAAGAATGTCCCAGCGGTTAACACGACTGTTTTCGCATCAAAGCGAATCCCCATTTGTGTTACCACACCTTTAACGGTATCGCCGTCAACAATGAGGTCATCTGCTGCTTGTTGGAAAATATCAAGATTGGCTTGGTTTTCTAATGTTTCGCGAATAGCCGCTTTATAACGTACACGGTCAGCCTGCGCACGCGTTGCACGAACTGCAGCACCTTTACGTGAGTTCAGAATACGGAACTGAATACCACCCTTGTCTGCTGCGAGCGCCATCGCACCACCTAAGGCATCAATTTCGCGAACAAGGTGTGATTTACCAATACCACCAATCGCTGGGTTACAGCTCATCTGCCCTAAAGTCTCAATATTATGAGTTAAGAGTAAAGTCTGTCGACCCATACGTGCCGCAGCAAGCGCTGCTTCTGTACCAGCGTGTCCGCCACCGATAACAATGACATCGTAAACTTTAGGATAATGCATAGTGGTATATGAGGAGATAAAAATAATGACAGAAAATTATAGCAAATTTTGTTTGCCTTGAGACAATCGAGAACAATTTAATTCTAATTTTTTTGAAGTCCAATAATATAAACTATTTTGATATAAAAATTTATAAATTTTGCAGATTTAAGTGATTTTTTAACAATTTAGAAAATTTATTTACAGCATTGCCCTTCCATTGATTTGACTATTTTTTCAACATATTCCTGTCATATTTTTTAACAAGAGTATACGAACATGAAAGTCCAGTTATTTACGATGTCAATGTTATGTTGTTTGGGTCTAAGCGTAAGTAGTATGAGTATTGCGAATGACAAAGTTGATAATGCCTATAATGCCAAACAATTCCAAAGCGTATGTAAGGGTAAAAGCGAAGGCGATGCTGTCAGCTTCCCGTATAAAGGAATCATTTGGAATGGTACTTGCCAAACTCAATTTTTCCCTACCCAAAGTAAAGATTTGAAAGGCAATGAAGAGCAGCTTAATTCAGCTTGTAAGTCTGATGCAGCGAGTGTTTCCGTGAATATTGAAGGTCAAGAATATAAAGGCAAATGTGCACTCGGATATGCGCCACCGATGCCAAAAGCATCTTAACCTATTTTTTTAAATTCGACCGTTTATGCAACCAATTGAAAAATTGGTTGCTTTTATTTATTGATAACGATAAAACCAAATTAAAAATAACGATCTATTTATAAATAACACAACAAAATTCAGGATGAATTTATGGACACAGGGATCCTTACAATTTTTTTACCTTTAGCACTTGCAATTGTGATGGCGGGTTTAGGACTTGAACTCACTGTTCAAGATTTTCTACGCGTTCGTAAACACCCTAAAGCAGTGCTCATCGCATTATTTTCCCAACTCGTCATTTTGGTTGGCGTTGCATTTATTATATGTAAAATACTCAATCTATCGCCTTACTTGGCTGTCGGCTTAGTGTTGCTTGCTGCCTCACCTGGGGGCGCGACAGCCAATCTGTTTAGCTATTTATATAAAGGTGATGTTGCCCTCAACATCACCTTGACTGCGATTAATGCCATTATTGCTGCAGTGACCTTGCCGCTGATCGTGAATTTTGCAATCACACATTTCATTCAGGATTCAACTCAAATTGGTCTGCAATTTAGTAAAATTTTACAAGTGTTCGCCATTATTCTTATTCCAGTTGCCCTCGGTATGTTTGTGCGCTACAAATTTCCAAATGTTGCAACCAAACTAGAAAAACCAGTGCGTATTTTTGCCGTTGTATTCTTAGTGTTAATTATTGTCGGTGCAGTACTTTCTGAACGTGCCAACATTATGAATTATCTTGCTCAAATTGGTTTGGCAACAGCGTTATTTTGTATCGCAAGTCTTAGCGTTGGTTATTTTCTACCACGCTTCTTTGGTGTACCGAGTTTTCAAGCAAGAGCGTGTGCTTTTGAAATTGGTATCCATAACAGTACTTTGGCCATGGCGATTGCAATTACGATAATGAATAGCAGCGAAATTGCAATGCCAGCAGCTGTTTATTCAATCTTTATGTATATCTTCGCTGCTATTTTCGGCATGTTGCTGAATCGTTTTGCACCATTAGACCATCCGGCTGAGTTAACTCGAAACCACTCACAAATTAACTGATATTAATTGAGTTAACCAACTCATCTTAAAGGCACTGTAATCGTGCCTTTATTTATGCTTCAGGTTTTATCTGCATTCTTAAAGCGAATACAGTACAATGCTAACCCTCGTATTGCATATTTAGGTTTTTTTACTGTGAAGTGGTTACAAATCCATATTACTGTCGATCAAGCACAAGTTGATTTTACTGAAACATTATTATTATCTCTTGGTGCAGTCAGTGTGACGCTAGATGATGCAGAAGATCAAGCGTTATTAGAACCACTTCCAGGTGAGACTCCGCTTTGGAACAAAGTCATCGTAACGGGTATTTACGCTCAAGAAGATGATGAAGAAATCGATGTCGTCGCACTAGAAACTTTCATTAAAGACCAGATGCCTGAAGCGCCTTTACGTTATGAGTTTATCGAAGATCAAGAGTGGGAACGCACTTGGATGGATGCATATGAGCCAATTCAAATTGGTGAAAAATATTGGATCGTGCCTGAGTGGATGGAAGCACCCGAAACGGATGCGGTCAATATTAAATTAGATCCAGGCCTAGCTTTTGGTACAGGTAATCATGCTTCAACATTCCTCTGCCTACAATGGTTAGGTAAAACCGATGTAAAAGACAAAATCGTCATCGATTACGGCTGTGGTTCTGGCATTCTAGGTGTTGCTGCCCTACTGCTTGGTGCAAAAAAAGTATATGCAACAGATATTGATCCTCAAGCTGTACTCGCTACACAACAAAATGCTGAATTAAATGGCGTTCTCGAAAATTTATATGTCGGCTTACCTGAAGAATTTAATCAAGCACTCGGTGAGCAAAAGGCAGATGTATTTGTCGCAAATATTCTTGCTGGCCCACTGATGGCACTTGCTGAGGAGTTTTCAACACTCATTCAACCTGAGGGTGAATTCGCACTAGCCGGTATTATTGAAGAGCAAGTTGATGATGTTTCTCGTGTTTATGCTGAATTTTTTGATATATTAGACAAAGAAAAGCGTGATGAAAATTGGTACCGTCTTTCTGGGAAACGCCATAAATAAGTAGAGCTTAATTTAAGATATGAGTGATAAACAAACCCGCTGCCCAAATTGCTCCACAATTTACAAGGTATCAGTCACCCAGTTAACTGTTGCCGAGGGTATGGTTTGTTGTCCTAAATGTTCTGCTGAGTTTAATGCGCTTCTACATCTATTCAATCCTCAACCGAAAGTGATTGAACCTTTAATCACAGAAGGCCAAGACAGTACAGCACCATCTGAAGATGTGATTGAACCAAAACAAGAACAACACCTATTGGATATTTTCGATCGTAAAGTTGCAAATTCAAACATAACCTTGCGTACGTATTTAAATAACTTAAATACGTTCAATCACGATCCGATTACCAATTACCCATCTTTAAATCTTTCATCATCGATCCATGCCAATAGCCAATCGAAACCAAGAACTAGGCTTTATATTGCGACATGGGCGATCGTAAATACAATTTTAGCGTTATTACTGGTTTTTCAATTTTTATGGTTTAACCCAAATGTATTGCAACGCTCAACTGTGCTAAATCAGGCATTTATATCAGCATGTAACTTATTTAATTGTGACACGCTTGATGAACGCTATACCCATATAAAAGTACAAGACCTCAATATTGAGTCAACATCAGCGATCTCCACTGTTTTTTCAGGTCACTTGGTGAACCAATATAGCAAAGGGCTAAAACTGCCTCTGTTGAAAATAAGCATTTTTCAACAAGGTAAATTGATTTCATCCTCTATTAAAGCACCCAATGAATATTTAGTAGAAAGTTTGCATGGAATTACACGAATTCCTCAAGATAGTCCATTTGGTTTCAAATTTAGTATAAATTTTTCTCAATCTGAGTTTGACAATTATAAATTGGAAGTTATACGACCATAAGATCAAAAAAAACGATAAAAAAATTAAAAAAAATGTAGTTTTCTTGCTCACTTTTTCATAGACAATGGTATGATACGCGCCACGAAAGCTTTGTACCGCAAACTCCTCGCAATTTCTCAAAATAAATACAGTTCTGTTCATGTGCTTAATTTTTTTATTCAGCGCATCAGGGATGTTTTTTGTTTTATGTGGAACCGTAACAAATATTAAACTATTGTTACGCTTATTTTTCACTCAATTGCTCTAGTTGTGGCAAGCTAATTGTTCTTGTTTTAGAGTCGACCGTTTTAGGACCTAAAACGGAGCTCGTTTTTTTTATTTTGACCACAAAATCACTTTTACCCTAAGTGATTATTGATTCTCGGATTAACTCGCATGAATAGCAAATCTCCTATTTTTACTGCACAATCTGATGTCGCTCTTCGTATTCACGTAGATCGCGCAGTTCGCCATTATTTTGCACAATTGCAAGGCGAGCAACCATCTCAAGTTTATGACATGGTTTTAGCAGAAATGGAGAAACCTCTTTTATCTGTAGTGTTAGAATATACACGTGGCAACCAGACTCGCGCTGCTGAGATTCTAGGCCTTAACCGTGGTACTTTACGTAAAAAGTTGAAAGCTCACGGTTTAATGAGTGAATAAATGATAAAATGCTTGCGGCTTCCGCGGGCATTTTTTTTACCTGCTATTTAGCTTTTTTGTTTTAATTCTTGATAACTGTGACTAAATCATGACTATTAAACGCGCATTAATCTCTGTTTCTGATAAAACAGGCATTGTTGAATTTGCCCAAGACCTTGTTGCTCTAGGGGTAGAAATTTTATCTACTGGCGGTACTTATAAGTTGTTACGTGACAACAATATTGCTGTAGTCGAAGTTTCAGAGCACACTGGTTTCCCAGAGATGATGGACGGACGTGTAAAAACACTTCATCCGAAAATCCACGGTGGTATCTTGGCTCGTCGTGGTCTAGATGAAGCTGTGATGGCTGAACACAACATCGATGCGATCGATTTAGTTGTGGTAAACCTTTATCCATTTGCTGCAACTGTTGCAAAACCTAACTGCTCACTTGCTGATGCAATCGAAAATATCGACATCGGTGGTCCAACGATGGTTCGTGCTGCTGCGAAAAACCATGCGTCTGTAGGTATCGTTGTAAATGCATCTGACTATGCGACTGTAGTTGCTGAGCTTAAAGCTGAAGGCTCACTTTCTTATGCAACTCGTTTTGACTTAGCAGTTAAAGCGTTTGAACATACCGCGCAATACGACGGTATGATCGCATCTTATTTAGGCGCTCGCGTTGGTAAAGAAGAAGGTCAAGCTGATCAATTTGCACGTACATTCAATACGCAATTAAATAAAGCTCAAGATTTACGTTACGGTGAAAACCCACATCAATCTGCTGCATTCTATGTTGACCCTGCCGCAACTGAAGCGTCTGTTTCTACAGCTAAACAGTTACAAGGTAAAGAACTCTCTTATAACAACATCGCAGATACTGATGCCGCACTTGAATGTGTTAAATCATTCGCTAAACCTGCTTGTGTAATTGTAAAACACGCAAACCCATGTGGCGTTGCAGTCTCTTTAGACGGTATTAAAGCTGCATATGACCTTGCATATGCAACTGATCCAGAATCTGCATTCGGTGGCATCATTGCGTTTAACCGTGAATTAGACGTTGCAACTGCACAAGCTATTGTTGATCGTCAATTTGTTGAAGTGATTATTGCACCAAGTGTTGCTGAAGGTGTATTAGAAGTTACAGGTGCGAAGAAAAACGTACGTGTACTTGTATGTGGCGAATTACCAGCAATTGATGAACGTGCTCCACAAATGGACTATAAACGTGTAAACGGTGGTTTGCTCGTTCAAGATCAAGACTTAGGTATGATTACTAAAGATGATCTTAAAGTTGTGACGAAACGTGCCCCAACTGAACAAGAAATTGATGACATGATCTTTGCTTGGAAAGTTGCGAAATACGTTAAATCAAACGCGATTGTTTATGCTAAAAACCGTCAAACGATTGGTGTCGGCGCAGGTCAAATGAGCCGCGTAAACTCTGCTCGTATTGCTGCGATCAAAGCTGAACATGCAGGCTTAGTCGTAGAAGGTGCAGTAATGGCATCTGACGCATTCTTCCCATTCCGTGATGGTATTGATAATGCCGCTAAAGCAGGTATCAAATGTATTATCCAACCGGGTGGTTCAATGCGCGATGAAGAAACGATTGCTGCTGCTGACGAAGCTGGCATTGCAATGGTGTTCACTGGCATGCGTCATTTCCGTCATTAATTAATGGTTCGTGTCATGATGACTTCTCATAAGTCACCTATAACACTGATAAGAGATTTTTAATCTTGCCTAAAGTCCTCTTCTATTCATTTAGTTGAGGACTTTATGTCATTTTCGATTCATGGAGTATGAACCGATGAATATTTTAGTTTTGGGTAATGGCGGTCGTGAACATGCGTTAGCATGGAAAATCGCTCAAGATGAAAAAGTAGCTAAAGTTTTTGTTGCACCGGGTAATGCAGGCACAGCAACAGAAACAAAATGTGAAAATGTAGCACTTAACATTTTAGATAACCCTGCCATTATCGACTTTGCAAAAAATAATGCCGTGGATCTGATTGTTGTCGGTCCTGAAGCACCACTTGTAAATGGTGTTGTAGATGCGTGTCGTGAAGCAGGTGTGAAAATTTGGGGTCCAACCCAATTTGCTGCGCAACTTGAAGGCTCTAAAGCATTTGCTAAGCATTTCTTAAAACGCCACAACATCCCAACTGCTTTTTATGATGTATTTACAGAAGTCGATGCAGCAAAAGCATTTGTTGAGAAAAATGGCGCGCCAATCGTGATCAAGGCCGATGGTCTTGCTGCAGGTAAAGGCGTGATCGTTGCGATGACCAATCAAGAAGCGTTTGATGCGATTGACGACATGCTTGCTGGCAACAAATTTGGTGATGCAGGTTCACGCGTTGTCATTGAAGAATTCTTGGCAGGTGAAGAAGCATCTTTCATTTGTATGATTGATGGCGACAACATTTTACCAATGGCAACTTCACAAGATCATAAACGTATCTTTGAAGGTGACCAAGGTCCAAACACGGGCGGTATGGGTGCTTACTCTCCTGCTCCTGTTGTAACGGCTGAAGTTTTTGAAAAAACCATGAATGAAGTGATGCGTCCTACGGTTGAAGGTATGAAAAAAGACGGGCACGTTTATACAGGTTTCTTATACGCAGGTTTGATGATTGATGAACAAGGTCAGCCTAAAGTGATCGAGTTTAACTGTCGTTTTGGTGACCCTGAAACTCAACCAATTATGATGCGTTTAAAATCATCTTTAGTTGATTTAGTTGAAGCAGGTATTGAAGGTAAACTTCCTGCAGAAGCTGAATGGGATGAGCGTAAAACGGTTGGTATCGTACTTGCATCACGTGGCTACCCTGAAACATCTAGCAATGGCGATGTGATTTCTGGTTTAGATACGGAAATGGCAGATGCGAAAGTGTTCCATGCAGGTACGAAAGCCAATGAGAATGGTGATATCGTAACTGCTGGTGGTCGTGTACTTTGTGTGACTGCACTTGGCAATACCATTGGTGAAGCACAAGCAAAAGCTTTAGAGCTTTGCAAAAAAGTGACTTTTGACGGCGTTCAATACCGTAAAGATATTGGTTACCGCGCAATTGCGCGTGAAAATGCTTAACCTATATATTAATTAATAAAACCCCGCTGAGTGCGGGGTTTTTATTTATTTACTATATATTCGCTTAATATAGCTCGCCACTTTTTCAATTTCAGGAAAGATTGTTGCCTCTGTAATGCCTAAAATTTCAAGTTGATCAATAATCCTTGCTTTATCACTATGCGGAATAATTATTTTTTTATCATTAGTCAAAATTAAACTATCATTTAATTTTGCAGGTTTATCTTTTTTAAAATTATTAATACCAAATAGAAAAAATGCACTATCTTGTCTAATTACACGTTGATTATCCATTTTAGGTTTCACACATAAAACATTAGAGAGAACATCTGGCTCTATGCGTGGCTCGAAATGAGGTTTTTCACTCTGAATTTCATAAACTAATTTTTTAACATGGTATTGGGAATTAAACTCTACACACATTTCCTTATACCCATCATCGAGAAAAATTAAATCTGTATCTATATTCGAAGGTATCCTAAAATCGTAAGAAATACGGCTTAAATTAGATAAGATACTAACAGTATCACTGTCATAATATTTGATAGATGATTTAGGTACTTTAAAAACAATCAGCTCACCATCATTTTTTGACTTAGATTGACATGCAAAATATAAGGCAATTAACGGATTAGTGGTTATATCTAATAACCGTGTAGGTAGCGAATAATGTTGCATTTTTACTAGAAATTCAAAGGTTGTTTTACAATGTTCAAAATCCTGTGGGCATCTAAGTAACAGCTCTTTAAAAATAATATGCTCATTCTTTATAATTTTATCTCGATAAATATAGGGCTCAAGCTTATAGTCTTTATTTGAATGTCCTCTAAAAAAGATTGCATGATCATTAGAAATCAAATCATAGTCATTTAGCTTTTTTAAAATTTCTGCAACACCTATTTGCGCTTTAGACATATAAATCTCAACGAAAAATTATTTTTATGTGGAAAAATTTATGATACAGATAAATTGTTTGCTTTTGCAGACTTAAATTCTACAAGAATATTAAAATTGAGCTTTCGCTCCTATTCCTTTACCAATGGTAAGATGCTGACACCGACCCATTTATCCAAATGTATGTAGATGCTTGAGTTATAATTTATGATCAAATCCTATCTCTTTTCACGGCACATAAAAACATCCCTCATCTAATATGAGGGATTTTGGACTATTTAGATTCTGACTTTGGATGCAGCTTTACCATCATCTTAGAATACCCACGAACAAAATTAGACTGAACAATTTCAGGTTCTTCAAGCACTTCAATTCTGTCATAACGTTTGAGAATCTCCTCCCAAAGAATGGTCAATTGCATCTCAGCTAAACGACTACCCATACAGCGATGAATTCCATAACCAAATGATAGATGTTTTTTCACATTTTCACGATCAATACGAAATTCATCCGCATTTTCAAACACAGTTTCATCACGGTTAGCAGACGCATACCACATAACAACTTTGTCACCTTTACGGATATACTGACCTTTATAAATTAGATCTTGAGTCGCTACACGGCGCATATACGCCAATGGTGTCTGCCAACGAATAATCTCACTAACCATATTAGGCAACAGATCAGGATTATTCTTCAGCTTGTCTAATTCCTGAGGGAACAAATGCATTGCATAAACCCCGCCCGACATCGAGTTACGAGTCGTATCATTCCCGCCTACGATTAATAATGCCAAATTCCCCAGAAACTCTAATGGCCGCTGAATCAGATCCTTTGTCTCATCACTCCGAATAAGCATACTCATCAAGTCAAAGCTTGAAGCCTCACCTGCTTCTATACGTGCAGCCTTATCATGCCAAAGTTGTGACAAATCTCTCACCATCTCTTTTAAACCATCAAAAGTATTTTCAATGGTCATCGTACCGCCTGTCGTACCTGGCGATGAAGATGCAATTTCAGACCAATACACCAATTTACTTCGTTCTTCGTAAGGGAAATCTAGCAATGTCGCCAACATTCTTGAAGTCAGCTCAATTGATACTCGATCTACAAAGTCAAAAGCTTCATTTAAAGGCAAGTGATCAAGTACGTCTTGGGTACGTTTCCGAATCAAGCTTTCCATGTCTTTTAAGTTTTTAGGTACAAAAACCCCCTGCACAGCTTTACGCTGAATATCATGCTTCGGTGGATCCATCGCAATAAACATTTCAAGTTCTAAACCTTGCGGTTGCTCACCCAACATAATGATCGGTTCTGAAGAGAAGAGCTGATGATTTTTATCAACGTACATGACATCTTCGTACTGTGTCATCGACCAAAAAGGACCAAATAAACTGTTTGATTGATAATGTATCGGCGCATCTTTCCGTAATCGCTTAAAAGTATCCTTCCATACACCTTGCTTGTATAAAAAAGGGCTACTGACATCAAGCTCTTGTAAGGGGCAAACATTTGGATCTGGAAGTTGAATTTCTTGAATGTGATCAAAATCAGGATTCTTAAATAGGCTACTTTTTAATTTATGGTATACATGGGCAGCTTTGATGTGATTTTCTAAGGGAATATAGCGAGCGCTAAAATTCACCAAATCTACTCGAACAGCATTCATTTTTTTGACTAAATTATTCATGACAATGTGTCCTATGTGATCTCATCTTTAAATTTATATTCAGCCTTTATTCCATTAAGCTGATGATCTGTGTTTGAGCATAGAATTTAAAAAATACACAATCAGGTCATTTTTTGACATTAATAAGTCATTTTTTGACATTCTTTTAATTCAAATTAGCAGCTCTAATGAGGCTAGATTTAAGAAAGATCAATATCACGCTATCTGGACTTGAGTATGATGTCTAAAGGAATAGAACATAGCAATCAGGACGATAATGCAATTCGGGCATTGATTCCCTGCGCATATGTCAGAATTATTGCGCAACAATTGGGAGGTGGGCTGCGTGTATTCCCAACTTTATTGAATGGCACATCTCTGACTGCTGAATTTATTCAACAGGAAGATTCCCGGATTTCAGCATCTGATTTTATTCGTATATTTGACAATGCATTGAACATGGCAGATGTTCCCGACTTCGGTTTAGAACTTGGACATCGCCTTAAACCAACGACTCATGGCGCAATGGGCTTTTTGATGCACAGTTGCCCAAACCTCTATGCTGCACTTGAAGCGATTCAACATTATCTACCTACTCGGATTGGATTTGCAGAAGTCATTCTCGAAAAGCGTGATCAGCAGATGAATTGTAAAATTCAATTTAATATCGATTGCTCCACCCTTGTATATCAAAGCATGATCGAGTCTTGCATGGTGGTATTTAAAGAGTGTGCTGAATTTATTTTAGGTAAGCCATTAACTGAGGCGAAGTTGCTTTTTAGCTATCCTAAACCTGCTTACCACGCTGCTTATACAAAAATTTTTCAATGTGATTTCGCATTTTCACAATCTTTTGATGGCATTCAGATACCTTTATCTGTGTGTAAAATCCCGAATGCTTCAGCAAGTCAGGAGAACTATCTCATTGCAAAAAAACAATGTGAAAATGTACTTAAGGAGCTTCTTACACCCCAAAATACTTATCAGTTTCGTGTCAAAAAAATACTGATTGAGCATTTATCAGATCCCAAAAATGAATCTGAGATTGCCTCTTCATTATTCATGAGCAAACGAACCTTAGCTCGTCATTTAGAAAAAGAAGGTTTAACCTTTAAAGAAGTCAAAGATCAAGTTCTTGCACAGCAAAGTGCTTATTTTCTTGAGCATACGCAACTCACGATTGAAACAATTGGTATGCTTCTTAATTATCACGATGCCTCAAATTTCAGACGAGCATTCAAGCGTTGGTTTGGTATGCCCCCTAGCCAATATCGGCAGAAATACAATAATGATCTTACCAAGCAAATTTCTAAATTAAATTAAATCCATATTTTTCATATTGATATATTAAATCATTATAAGGTGTTCGGCTGGTAACGGGTCTTTCTAATTTGAAACACTCAAATTATAAGTATGATATTTAAAGTTTATTTATAAATTCTCATAAATTGTATATGACGCTTTATGCTAAGCTAGTTCATTAACATCACTATATTGAATAAAAAAAAATTGTTATCATCAACCAACTTTTTTGTTATCAATGCTTAAATAATTGATAGCTAAATATCGAATTATCTCTAACAGATGAATAGGTTGAAATGCTCTTTAAACAAGGACAGTTCATTTCACTATTCACCTCACTGCATATGTAAGTTGAAGATTGTTTCAACATACTCAGGAAATATCATGAAGAAAATTCTTGGTTTAGTTTTGGGCCTATCAGTGGGTATCGCTGGATGCTCAAAACAAGATGCTCCAGAAACCGCTGCAAACAACACGAATAAAGATTCAGTTCAAACCATTACAATCGCTTCTACAGGTTCAGATGCAGATATCTGGAAGTTCATTGCTAAATTGCCAGAAACTGAAGCTGCAGGTTTAAAGTTAGATGTTAAAAACTTTACTGATTATGTTTCAATGAACACTGCGGTAGCCAATAAAGAGATTGATATCAATGCCTTCCAATCATATGCATATATGGTTGCATACAATGATGCTAATACTCAAAAAATTGCGCCATTATCTACGACTTATCTTGAGCCAATGGGGATTTACTCAAGCAAAGTTAAAAATCTAAATGATTTCAAAACAGGTTCGACCATTGCAATTCCAAACGATGGTGCTAATGAATCACGTGCCCTTTTATTATTGCAATCTGCTGGTTTAGTAAAGTTAAAACCTCAATTTGACAATGTCAAAGGCACAACTTCTGATGTAACTGAGAATCCTAAACAGATCACCATCAAACCGATTCAAATGGCAACTGCGGTACGTGTGAAAGATGAAGTGGACGCCATTGTATTAGGCAACACCTTAGCAATGGAAGGTGGTCTGAACGTATTAAAAGATGCGATCTACTACGAGCCAATCGATCAAAGTACAAAAATGAATGTGAATGTACTGGCTGTAGCTGAAGGCCGTCAGAATGATCCTGTATTGCAAAAGGTAGGTCAGCTATATCATACAGATGCGGTTAAGCAATATGTGAAAGAAAACTTTGGTGGCACTAAAGTTAATGTTGATAAACCAACGACATATCTCACAGAAGCTCAATAATTCTAGACTTCTGTATTTTTAACAGGCAAATTTAATTTGCCTGTTTTTCATTTTTAATAGTTCTTGACGTTATGATTGAATTTAAAAATATTAGTAAACATTATCAGCTCAAAGGCCAAACTATTCACGCCTTAGACAATATTAATCTGACGATTCCAGATGGAAGTATCTTCGGAATTATAGGCTATAGTGGTGCAGGTAAAAGTACACTGATCCGTTTGATCAATTTACTAGAAAGACCCAATCAAGGTCAAATGATCATCCACGGTCAAGATTTTACTGCTTTGAGCGCTTCAAAATTACGTCAAGAACGCGCCAATATTGGTATGATTTTCCAACATTTCAATTTATTACAAACCAAAACCGTTGCAGCCAATATTGAAATGCCAATGAAACTTCTTGGCTGGAGTAAAGCTGAGCGTCTAAAACGCTTAGATGAGCTACTTGAGTTTATCGATTTAAAACATAAACGCGATGCTTTTCCAGATGAGCTTTCTGGTGGTCAAAAACAGCGTGTAGGTATCGCTCGGGCACTTGCCAATCATCCAAAAATTCTACTCTGTGACGAAGCAACATCAGCGCTTGATCCTCAAACGACAAAGTCTGTACTTGCCCTTTTGAAAAAAATCAATCAAGAGCAAGGAATCACCATTGTTATGGTTACGCATGAAATGGATGTTATTGAGTCGATTTGCGACTTTGTTGCAGTTATGGAACAAGGCAAAGTGATTGAACACGGCAGTACTCTCGATATCTTTAGTCAACCTCAACACTCGACGACCAAAACATTTATTCAAACTGTTTTACAGCAGCAATTACCTATCAATATTTTAAATAACTTAGAAAATCAAAATCACCACAGTATTTATAGCTTGCAGTTCTTAGGTACTTCGGCCCAAGAAACTGTTGTACAAGCTGCCATTAAACGATTTGATATTAGTCTCAATATTTTATTTGCCAATATGACCGAAATTAATGGCGCTGTAATTGGGCAAATGTTTGTGCAATTACTGGGTGATCCAGACATTATTCAAGAAACCATCAGCTTTTTCCAACAACATGGCGTTAAAGTTGAGCAATCAGGAGTACGTGCATGAGAGATATGATTGTTCAATGGCTAACAGAAATTACTGAACCTTTTTGGAAAAGCTCGCTTTCAATTGATCAATTTGTGACAGCCCTACAAGAAACCTTCCATATGGTTTTCTTTGCAATGCTATTCGGTACGATTTGGGGTTTAATTCAAGGAATAACCCTACTTGTTACACGACCAAACGGGATTTTAGCCAATCGTGTGATTTACTATGGATTAAACCCTATTGTGAATGCATTACGTTCCCTCCCGTTTATTATCCTCCTGATCGCGGTTATTCCACTGACAAAAATGATTGTGGGTACTTCTATTGGGACATGGGCAGCTATTGTTCCTTTAACCATTTATGTAGGACCTTATATTGGTCGTCTTGTTGAAACTTCACTCCTTGAAGTCAACGAAGGTATCGTGGAATCAGCGCAAGCTATGGGCGCAACACCCCTACAAATTATTTTCAAATTTATTCTACCTGAGGCACGCAGTTCCCTCATTCTCAATTTAACTACAGCTGCAATCAGCTTAATTGGTGCAACAGCCATGGCTGGCGCTGTCGGTGCAGGTGGCATTGGTGATCTTGCGATCTCCTATGGTTATCAACGCTTTGATACCAGTGTCGTTATACTCACTGTTATTGTGCTTTTAGTATTAGTTCAATTGGTGCAAATGACAGGTGAAAAACTCGCCAAAATGCGATAGTAAATTTAAAAAAAGATCTCAAATGAGATCTTTTTTAATATCAATCCATCCAAAGTGAAGCGATTTTTTCCATTAATTGCGCACGTAACGGCGCAGTTGGATTGCATGGATTACGCTTTGCTTCATGCTTATAAAACGCTTGCCAATCGCGTATCATTTCCAAACTAACACCTTGAGCTTTAAACTGATGGATGTCTTGCTTAGATACACTTTCTAAGCGTGCTTGAGCACCTTCTGGACCTGTTGCCCAACCGATAACCCCTTGCCCAAAACTCGGAAGGCTCATTTGGTTAGGTGTTTGAGGAACCGCTTTACGTTCGATTGTCTCATTGACCTTACAGCTGCTTGGACGCTCGTATAACTGAGACTTTTGCAGTTGACCAACTTGAGAGTTCTGCATACAACCAACAAGAACAATCGAACTCATCACTGCGCTGATGCAAGCACTCAATCTCACTTTTATCATCATTTACTTTTTACTCGAAATTAGTTCATCAGATCAGATAATCTTAAGCTAACAACAATGCACCTCATCAAATTCGAAATCAATATTTACAATACATCGCTGTTTAAAATTTGGGTGAATTTTACAATTTGATAAGCTTGATCTAGGATGAGATCAAATAAGTCACATGCTTTAGGATCGTTTAGGATGCGTTATCAAGTTCGCGTAATTGATGTTAACAATGCGCTACAAAACTATATATGGATTATTGAAGATACTGAAACCCAAGAAATTGCAGTGATAGACCCTACAGAAGCCAATTTGGTGGTCAACTATTGTGACTCGAATGGTTTAACACTTAAGCAAATATGGCTTACCCACTGGCATAAAGACCATATTGGTGGTGTACCAGAGTTAATCGCGGAAAAAAATATTGAAGTTTATGGTCCACGCGAAGAATTATCTAAAATTCCATTTATCAGTTGTCCACTCAATCATGATGATGAATTTTATTTTAATGACTTAAAGCTTGACGTCATCGCTGTTCCTGGCCACACCTTAGGTCATATCGCAATATTTGCAGATGAAATCGACAGTTTATTCTGCGGAGATACCTTATTTGCAATGGGATGCGGACGCCTTTTTGAAGGAACTGCTGAACAAATGTATCAATCACTTAACCGACTGTCAGCGCTCCCTCCAAGAACTCAAGTCTACTGTACCCATGAATACACGCTCTCAAATGCCCAATTCGCTTTACATGTAGAACCTGAGAATAAGGCACTGCAAGAACGATTTGAGCAAGTTCAGAAACTTCGAGATCAAAATCAAATAACCTTACCTTCCACCATTGAAATTGAACTTGAGACCAATCCTTTCTTGCGCGTCAACAGTGCTGAAGAATTTAAACGTATTCGGGAAATGAAAGATAATTTCTAAATTTAGCATTATCTATTCAAATTACAGATGTTTATTACTGAGCGACATTCGCTCAGTTTTTTATCCCTTTCAGATAAAATTTTCTATTCTTTACTTCAACACTTCATAAAAAATTGATCAAATTTTTTCTTTCAATCGCATGAAATATATACATTTTTATTAAATTACAATAAATTTACATTAATTTATGGTCAAGCCCTTTAAAAAGACCATCATTAACCTTATTAATATTTCATTAGTCAAAGGAGTTGTCTCATGAAGAAAGTGGTCAAAGCAAAAAATTTAATTGCATTCAGAATTTGGTTAGAAAAATTAGGTTATTCCGTTCGAAATTTAAAGGATAACCAAGGCTTCACTTTCAGCTTTAAAAAAGAATATGGTTTAGTGACATGTGACTTATCTGGAAATACTCTGGCAATGCAATTAGGTGAAGAATTCGAGGATCACTTAAAGGCTTAATTTCAGCTTAATTCAACGGAATGAATACTAAATAGATCATCTAAATATTAACATCGCCTCTTTGTAGGCGATTTTTTATATTTATATATTTCAGTTTTCAGTCTGTTTTTATATAAAAATATAGGCAATAAAAAAGCAAGGTATCAAACCTTGCCTTAATATGGTGGGGACGGAGAGACTCGAACTCTCACACCTTGCGGCGCTGGAACCTAAATCCAGTGCGTCTACCAATTTCGCCACGTCCCCTTTGAATACTCAATCATATTAGTGAGCTTCATAAAACTTGGCAGAGGATCAAGGATTCGAACCTTGACGAACGGTTTTGGAGACCGTCATGCTACCATTACACCAATCCTCTATTTCACCTACTTCGGTCGTTCCACCTAGTAAATTACTTGGTGGGGACGGAGAGACTCGAACTCTCACACCTTGCGGCGCTGGAACCTAAATCCAGTGCGTCTACCAATTTCGCCACGTCCCCGATGGCTGTGTATATTATAGAGATCATTATCTCATGACAAGCCCTTTTTTTGAAAAACCTTATTGTTTGACTAAATATAAAACAATTATCCATTTTACTGGTTTTTCTTTAGACAAATTCGCTTAATATCTGTTTTAATTGATAAATATTGTCCAATCTTTGTGATTTATTTTTCATCAACATCTGCTGGAGTACTGGTGTTAAGTCAGAAAAAGGCTTAATAATTTCAACTTTTAATTGCTGACAATGCCATTTTGCCCAATCCATATAGCTTTTTTTACGGATTGAGTACTGATTTAACCATTCCAACCAAATAATGCCGAGTGCATATATATCAGATGCTTGTGATTTTAATTCACCATGAAACAACTCAGGCGCCATATACCTTGGTGTTCCATGCGTAGAAACTTGAGGATGGCACTCAAAGTGAAACATCTGTTCAAAATCAATTAATTTGGGTTGACCATTCAATATTCTAAAATGTTCTCTTTTGAGATCTGCATGAACCAATCCTTGCTCATGAATCAATAGTAATGCATCTAAACTTTGTAATAATAAATTGACCACATTTGAAAACTCATTTTGTCGAGATGTCTGCATTTGAGTATTCACAGAATTTTCTACTTCAAATAGCGGCGCCGCATTTTCAATCAGAATCAATGATGAAGAATCATGTTTTGATGTAGGTGTATTGAATCTACTGTTTTCGTCATACACGATCTCAAACGGCACTAAGATCTTTGAAGAGCCAGTACTGAGTGATTGGTAGTGTTTTATCTCATTGTCGAACCACTGCTCATGCTGTGAACTGATACCCTGCTGTTGTCGCTTAACCCAATACGTTTGGTCGTCTATTTCGATACAATAAATTAGACGACCATACTGCTGACTTTGTTGAGAATTAACTGGTTGCCTGAGCAGAGGCTGAATGGTTTGCCACTGTAGATTGTTTTTCAAGAGATTCATTTTGCTGTTTCAGTTGCGTCAGCATATCCAAACAATGTTCAATGGTTTTTCCTATACGCGCATGTGTTTCAATACTGGACAGTTTTGACCAAGTTGCCCGTTCCCCTTCTCTTTGAAGGACTTTAAACAAATGAGGTCGCGGATTTTGTAACATATAATGATAATGTCGCAGACTATAATTACCTACAATATTTAAATCCCCATAATAACGCTGATCAACAATACCATAACCGTGATCCAATAGTCGTCTAATCGTCGGCACACTGCCCATTCGGTCACGAGTGAAATTCATGACATCCATCGCAATCGTTTTACCATGTTTACGCACTAAACGTTGCGGCCAGCTGAGCAGATCTGTTCTAAAACGTTCCGCATCACTTTGCATGAATGGCACAATATGTGGATTCACCTGACTGGCAATGGTGTAATTAATATTGTAAAGACGAGCCATTTTCTCTTGTGGAAAATCACTTCTCACACTGCCATCCACCCAACGAATACTTGCCAAGTATGGTGTATGCACCCCATCATAACGCTTACTGGTCAGTCGAACTGGAGGAAATAAGATGGGAACCGCACATGATGCCAAAACTGCACTCCACACCAGTAAATCTGGTGCAGTATATTTGTTCATGATACGAGCATCTTCCTGAGCGACATCATAAGGTGCGACACTGATATTGATATCAAGCCCAGACTTTTCATACGCTTCTTGAAACGTTAAGTCCCCTAAATTTTCCACTAAAAATTTCTTAAGATATCGCACATCAGCAATACCACCATTTCCTCTAAGCAACTCTTTGAAACTTCTGAAATGGAATGCTTCACTATAAAAGCTCTCTCCTGTCAGCAGCTGATCAATATCTTTTTGATCAGAAACGCCTAACATCGCCGTCATTAACGCACCAGCACTCGAACCTGATAAAACTTTCGGCATCAAATCTTGTTCCATCAGCGCCTTACACACGCCTGTATGAAACAAACCTAATGAGGCCCCACCAGAAAACATCATTGCTGGTTGACCATAGGTCAGTTGACAATTTTTAAAAAAATCGAATTTTTCTTGATGCGTCAAACCCGAACATTCATCTGAAGCGATATAAATTAAACTCTGTGAAACCTCTTCAATATAGTCCTCAATAAGTTTTTTAGTGCCAATATATGTTTGTGTGAACAGCATAGGATGACCAATATTAGCGACATCATGACTCAGGCCTTCTCGCAAAATATAGATAAGATCAATTACACGATGATTCAGCTTGTAACGGCGTAAGAGATTTAAACGATGCGATATAATTTCAGCATCAAAATAGGGTGAAGTATTATCAAACTTCCATTCCTGAGCGCCCGTCTCCTCATCCAGCTTTAAGGCAATGTCTTTCCACTCTTCATAGCTCTCCGCACGTTCAAGCTCATGTTGCATTTTTTTAATTCGATACGCTTGATGCGGATTAATTTGACTACGAGTGCCTAAAATCATTGAGCTAGTCCTTTGATTTTTATTAGTTCAATTAGTTTTGTTCAGTTTTTAAACTATGCAAAAAAAGCACAAAATAATCAACTTAATAAAATTTATTTCTTGTATCGACCAGTCATCATAGATTTATCCCTTAGATCAGTTCACATCGCTGTCGTCATCATGTAGATTAAACTTGATTTTATTGAATTGTATTTCACGAATACCTATGGCGACTCTAGAACTACCAGATCAACTGTTAACAAAAATTTCTCAACTTATTGACCAACTTAATCACACATTATCTGAACCGAGTCAGGAAATTGATTTCTCAGCACTAGGATACAAATGGCAAAATAAACGGTTAATCGCCATTCAAAAACCTAAAATGATTCATCTTGATGATCTAAAAGGTATCGAAAAACAAAAAGAAAAAATACTGCAAAACACTGAACAATTTTTACAAGGCTTACCTGCAAACGATATTTTATTGACAGGATCTCGTGGAACCGGAAAATCATCTATTGTGAGATCTTTACTGTCTAAATATGCTGACCGTGGTTTACGCATCATTGAAATTGAGCGTGATGATCTGTCAGACCTACCAGAAATACAAAAAATTATTGAAGGTCGTTCTGAAAAATTTATCGTCTATTGCGATGACTTAGCCTTTAATGCTGAAGACGAAAATTATCGTAGCTTAAAAAGTGTGTTAGATGGTTCACTAGAGTCAGGTTCTGGCAACTTTATTATTTATGCGACCAGTAACCGCCGCCATCTACTCCCAGAATTTATGCATGAAAACACCCCGATCACTAAAGTGGACGTGCCTCAATATACTGAATTACATCCGCAAGAAGCGATCGAAGAAAAAATCTCATTGTCTGATCGTTTTGGTCTTTGGCTTTCATTCTACCCGATGGATCAAAATCTTTATTTAGAGATTGTAGAGCACTACTTAAAAAAATCTGATATTGAAATGACACCTGAAGTACGTGCTGAAGCGCTACGTTGGTGCCAAGCCAGAGGTCAACGCTCAGGTCGTTCTGCATTCCAATTTTCAAAACATTGGATCGGCTCTACTCAATTAAAGCGTGATTAAGCATTTACATCAGCTTCTGCAATAAGAAACTAAGATGGAATGACGTCTTAGTTTCTCGACTTTCACTCTTTAATCTAAGTTATTAGCTTTTATTACGATAAAAGTTAATAAATTATTCATGAATAATTATAAAGATAAAATTAACAATTTAACTCATTGCTCTCTATCGATATTAAAAAATTTAAAATAAAAAAATCTCAAATATTACTTTAAGCTATTAATTTAAATAAAATTTATTAACTAAATAAGAATAAAAAAAATAATTAAAATTTAAAACAATATAACATAACAACCATTTTTTGTTTTTCGAAAAAAATAATGTAACCCAAACTTAACAATTCAAAAATAGTATGAAGAACGCAAATAATTATAGAAAAAGGCTGAATCCATGCTTCAAATTAAAAAATATAGTAACCAACATACACAATTCCCAGAAGTGCAAAATATATTAAAAACGCTTCATCAAGCGATCTTCATGACACCAGAGGGTTGTGATTTGAATGACATTGCTCAAGCCTATGCCCCCGATGATGCTGCAAGCAAACGGGTTTTGATCTATTTTGATGAAGAAAAACCTGTTGGATTTTTATGTATGCAACGTTATGAAGTCAAAAAGAATGACAAGACAATGAATGTTTTTCGTGGTCAAGCAGGTCTTCTTAGCGCCTATCGAAAATCAAATCTATTAAAATTCCAATATATTTACTTCATCATTTCTCAAATGATCCGCCACCCAGCACCATCGTATTTTTTTGCTGTGTGTTTACATCCCTCAAGTTATCGTGCAATTACACGATATGCTTTCAAAAAAAATACATGGCCTACTCGCCTAAACCTCGATAACAATACAGAAATGCAAGACCTTTGCACCCTATTCTCTCAGCAATTCAATTATCAACTTTCAAAATCTGGCCATGTTTTTATTTATAACGATGGTCTTGGAGGAACACGCGGTTGTAAGCACGAACACGATAATATGAATGAGGATGCTGCATTTTTTTTGAATCACAATGCCGGATATATCAATGGTGATGGCATGTTAGTGATTGCGAAAATCACTGCCTTTGAGGTGTTTTACCGTTTAACTTGTCATACTTTGGGTAAAATGAATCGCAATAAATATATTCAATGGACAAAACAGCGACAATAGTAGTCCCGCTTTAAACGCATCTAGCACATATTGCTCACCACAATGTTGCTTAATCATCGGTAAGAATGCATCACAGGACAGTACACCTGTGGTGCTAATTGCTGCTTGTGGTTGATGTCTTCCAAAAATCTGTAGAAAAATGATGGAAAACATCCCTCTAATCATATCCACAATTAAAGCTTGAACTGCCAATAAGGGATTTAGTTTCTGTGAAATCATTGCAGCAGACAGACTTGCCCAACCGAATCCAGAAAGCAATACAGCACTTTCCTTCCAAATTATCAGCATAAAGCAGGCAAATATTGTATTTGCCAATACCATTATGATTGGGAGTTTAAAATCATGCCATTGCAATGTTTTGATGTTAAATGCTGATACAAAAACTCCGATCAAAAATAGAATAATGTAGATCAGAACGTTTTGAATACTTAAAGCTATTTGCTCATCTATTAAATCCATTCGATAAGTGAATATCCCTCCCAAAAATACCAAAATAAGCAAAAGATAAACTGTCAATATTTTAATGATATCCTTGATTTGGATTGTTTTACGTTTGCTGTTTTCCTGTTGTTTCTTCTTATAAAATAGAGAACTAAACCAGTAAGTAAATGCGCATACCCCGAGTGCGAGAATAACTAACTTGCTCAAAACAGCTTTAGGATTTTCTAATGCGAGTAGGTTTGGCGCTGCGAAAACTGTGCAAAAAAATATAAATAAAATCAGGGCTAAAAAAAATACTTGTTCAATGTACTTGTTGGGATGAAATTTACGACCATATAGATAGCCAAAAATGATGATGATAAGATCCAATCAGACTTCCAAAATTATTTTTATACGTATCGCTTAGATTAATTCATAGATATAAAACTTATATGACAAAATGTTTCTTATTGAGCATCGTCATGTCTCATCACTTTTGGCTGCTAGGTTTTAATTTTAAAACTTAATTTCGCCCAGCTATCAACCATAGTTGACTTCGTGGCGTTGAATTCTAATAAAGTTCAATTTCAATCTTACAGCGTGCTAGCGCATCTCTTTAAAACAACTAATCAGATTTTTAAAATTTCACTCACAATTCTATAATCGTTTTTCATTACAAATCACCTAATATATTTTTAAAAGTACTAAAGAGAACGTGATGGCTTACAATCATAAAGACCTTGATACCATCCCACATAGAAGCACTCGTGTTTATTCTCAAAGTTTTGACTACTCTTTGGACTTTAAAAAAATTAATTTCAGAGAGAGACCGGAACTCTATCGAATTGGTCGTGGTGAACAGGGTGTATTACTCGTCGAACCTTACAAATCTGAAATTCTGCCCTTTTGGAAATTTGCAGATGAAGATAAAGCTAGAGAGAGTTCTAATAAGATTTATCAACTCTTTCTTGAATATTTAGCAGTCGATGATTTTGTCGGTGCAGATATGGCTCGTAAATTTTTACAAATGGGTTATACCCGAGCGAGACGTTATGCAAACCATAAAGGTGGAAAAAAATATAAAGGTCCTGTACCTAATGACAAAAAAGGTTTAAGTGGTGATCACGGGCGTGAAGAACTACCACGCCAACAAGAAGACCCTATTAAGGCTGCAGCAGCACGAATTTTTAAAGTGAAATGGGATGAAGCTAAACAGCATTCCCACTATATTGCATTAAAAGAACGATTTAAAAACTCAATTGCGAGTCAATAAATACATTCTCACACCATTTATAATACAAACAAAACTATTTCTTTAATTTTTATTTACAATAGAAAAATAGAAAGTACAATAGCATTTACCAAAAAATGATCACCATTTTTTGCATTTAAAGATAAACAAATCACAAATAATGAGCATGCGCCATGATAACTAAATTTTTAAAATTGGGTTTAATCCTCTCGATGACCACTTTAACAACGACAACTTTTGCCCAACAACACACCGTTTCATTGGGTTATGCTCAGTCTGAAATTGAAAATGCGTTTGATATTCGCGGTGTTCACGCTCAATATCGCTATGAACTCGAGACTCCTTTAAGCGTTATGGCAACAATGTCGTATCAAACTGGTGATGAAACTTGGATTGAACCAGGTGAACGCCAAGATACAGATGTAAAGCATTTTTCTTTGCTAGCAGGCCCTGCATATCGTCTTAATGAGAATTTCAGTGTTTATGGTGTTGTCGGGATCGCGCATTCAAAAGTTGAAAGTTCATATCGCGCCTTGAACATATACGAAAACATGGATCTAAGTGAAACAGCGTTTGCATATGGTGTTGGTATTAATATTAATCCTGCTCCGCAATATGCGATCAATATCGGTTATGAAGGTACTAAAGTTGATGGGGCTAAATTTGATGGGTTCAACATCAGCGCAGGTTATCGTTTCTGATTCTGCTTGAATACATAGAGAATTAAAAAAGAGGCTTTTTGCCTCTTTTTTATCAAAATCACTGGATAATGTTTATAGATTATTTGGATAGCGAGAAATAGACGAATCCTATATAGCTAGAATAAGTCGTATTATTCTACCTAGGATGTTTCATGCAAAAAAGAAAACTTGGACAAACTGATTTATTCATCGCACCCATCGTATTCGGAGGAAATGTATTCGGTTGGACGGTTGATGAAAAACAAAGTTTCAAAATTTTAGATGCACTGTATGAGCGTGGATTTAACACCATTGATACAGCAGACTTCTATTCCATTTGGGCACCAGGCAATCATGGTGGCGAGTCAGAAACAATCATTGGTAGTTGGTTAAAACAAAATCCAAGTAAACGTGAAGACATCGTGCTATTTACTAAAGTCGGTTTAGATATGGGGATTCCCGGCCATCAAGGTTTATCTGAACGATGGATTATGCAAGCAGTTGAAGACTCTCTAAGCCGTTTGAAAACAGATTATCTTGATCTTTATTTTGCACACTGGCCTGATGAAAACACACCTCATGAGGAAACATTATCAGCATTTTCAAAGCTCAAAGATCAAGGAAAAATTCGTGCCTATGGCACTTCTAATTTTTCAGCTGATCAATTAGACGCTTCTATTCAAGCTGCACAAAAGATTGGTGTGCAACATTATCAGGTTCTTCAACCTGAATATAATCTTTACGATCGCGATGTATTCGAACAAACACTGCAACCCATTTGTGAACGCCATCAAATTGGTGTCGTAAGTTTTTATAGTCTGGCTAGTGGATTTCTATCTGGGAAATATTCGTCATTAGACAATATTCAAGGGCGTCAACGTGCAGATACGCTTGTAAAATATTTTGATGAGCGAGGCTTAAACCTTTTAGATAAGCTCAGAGAAGTGGCATCGCGCCACAATGCGGCACCTGCTGAGGTAGCTTTGGCTTGGTTACTTGCGCAAAAGCATATTTCAGCACCAATCGCCAGTGCAACAAACCTTGAACAAATTACCCAATTTTCAAATGCAGTGAATCTTCAACTCTCACCAGAAGACATGCAAATTCTTTCAATAGTGTAAATATAAAAAAAGAGGCTATAAGCCTCTTTTTTCTCGTGACCAAACATCTATGCTTCAGTAGGTTTTTTGAGTTCCGTCATCGGCCAACGTGGCGTCGTTGTCACGGCTAAGCCATCATGCTGTCCTGCTTTTAAGCGTTGATATCCAGCAAAAGCAATCATGGCGCCATTATCCGTACATAAAGCTGGTTCAGCATAATATACTTGAGCTTTTATTTTAGCTAAATCTGCTTCAAGACGTTCACGAAGACGCTTATTGGCACTCACACCACCAGCAATGACCAAACGCTTAAGACCAGTTTGCTTTAATGCTTTAACTGATTTTTTGACCAATGTATCAACAATAGCCTCTTGAAAACTCGCAGCAATATCAGCGTCTCGGTTTTCATCACCTAATTTTCTCATTTGGACAGAAACCGCTGTTTTTAAGCCACTAAATGAAAATTCCAAACCTTGATGCAACATAGGACGTGGAAATTCAAAAGCAGTGGCATCACCATGTTCAGCAAGTTTAGAGATATTTGGACCACCTGGATAAGGCAGCCCCATCATTTTAGCAACTTTATCGAATGCTTCACCCGCTGCATCATCGATTGACTCACCTAAGATTTCATAATGACCAATATCATATGCCGCCATTAATTGTGTATGCCCACCCGAGACCAACAAAGCGACAAACGGAAATTCCGGTGGAGTAGCTGATAAAAGAGGCGCCAACATATGCCCTTCCATATGATGCACACCAATCGCTGGTTTATTTAACGCAAATGCAAGCGTACGACCAAATAATGCTCCAGTCATGAGTGCACCCATTAGGCCTGGACCACGTGTATAAGCCACCGCATCAATCTCAGATTTTTTGATTTGACTTTCTTCAAGCAATTGATTGATTAAAGGAATTAATTTACGAACATGATCGCGGGATGCCAATTCAGGTACCACTCCACCATATTCAGCATGCAATTTAATCTGACTATATAACACCTGTCCTCTTAAGCCGACTTCGCTGTCATAGAGTGCGAGACCAGTTTCATCACACGACGTTTCTAAGCCTAAAACGATCATTAAATTGCCTTTAACCCATTTCAAAATATTGCTAAAGCTATTATAGACTTGTGATATGAGATGTAAATGAGTAAAATACTGACCTTCACTTGTGACTCAGCGCAATTCGGCGCTTAGTCTTATCCATAAACTAGAGGATTCTTCATGCCACAAGTTAAATTGAAAGAAGGCGAACCAGTAGACGTAGCTATCCGTCGTTTCAAACGCTCATGCGAAAAAGCGGGTGTTTTAGCTGACGTTCGTAAACGTGAATTCTACGAGAAACCAACTCAAGAACGTAAGCGCAAAAAAGCTGCTGCTGTTAAACGCTACCAAAAAAAATTGGCGCGTGAATCAGTACGTACTACTCGCCTTTACTAAGATTAATTTGTGATTGACTGCTCGGATATATAAATGACTACTTTAAAAAACCAAATTACTGACGTTTTGAAAGCAACAATGCGTGCTAAAGAAATGGATAAGTTAACGGTGATTCGTAGTCTCCAAGCAGCAATTAAGCAAATCGAAGTCGATGAACGCGTAGAACTAGATGATAGTCGAGTTCTCGCGGTCATTGAAAAACAAATCAAGCAACGTAAAGAATCGATTAAAGCTTTTGAAAGCGCTAATCGACAAGACTTAGCTAGTAAGGAACAAGCCGAGGTTGAGGTTTTATCTCAATTTCTACCAGCAGCTATGACTGAGGAAGAACTTGATTCAATTATTGCGCAAACGATTGCTGCGCAACAAGCTACTAGCATGAAAGATATGGGTAAGGTGATGAATTCTCTACGTCCGATCATAGCCGGACGTGCCGATCCTGCACAAGTTTCGAGTAAAATTAAAGCTCAACTTTCTTAACTTTTCGTATTATGTTTGATTTGGTCTATTTAATAATGTCATTAAATAGTCCAATCTAAATCACGTATCCCCGATTTTATTACAACAATACTTTTAGTTTTTCACTTTCTGATTATTTAAACTCACATTGAATATTATATCTTTGTAAAATCTGCATTTCTTTAGATCGCTTCACTTTCTCAACAACATCCTGTTTACTCATTCTAGAGTAGGAAAATGGTAAATCCTTTCGATATTTATCCACCACCTGATAAAAACCATCGACATAAGTTCCAACAATGACACAATATCTTTGAGTCTGATCAAGGCTAAAATGTGTTGTATTTGGTGCTAGCATTTTTAGAAAATGCCTCATATCGGCATTATATTTTTGTGATACAACTTCAATTTCTTGTGTAAATTTAACAGGAAGTGTTTCCGCATGAGTGAACACCCCTGCCCCAAACAACATCATAAAAAATAGTGGCAATTTCATTATTAGATTCAATCACATAATTTAAAATATTTATTCATTCATCATTCTAAAAGAATCTAATCACTAAGAATGAATAGTTTCAATAAAGTTAGGTTTGTATTCCTGGAAAAACTCTTCATAAGGTGGCGGTATTTTCCCTTCAACCACAGAACCGAGCCTTAAACGTATAATTCCTGGTAAATCAAGTCGATGTGAATATAAAGGACTTCCACATTCACCACAAAATACTCTTGCCTTTAACTCGGTATGAAAATAAGACTTAAGCACATCTTCACCAGAAATTAACTCGAAGTTTTCAAGCGGGATCGGGCTATTCCATGCAGCAAAACTGCCTTGAGCCAACTGACAGTGCTTGCAATAGCACAAAATACTTTTCTCAAGATCACCATGATAAATATATTGCACCTTCCCACATAAGCATTGACCTTTTATCATTTAAACCTCTTATAATTTTTGTTGACGCTCATCCTGCATCATCCGCAGCCTTTGATTGATGACTGCACTCATAGAGTTATTTTCCTTGGCTAAACGCTGAGCATGAATGAGTGAGCGAATCGCATTCTCTTCCGCTCCCTTCCAATATTCAACTTCAGCCCGATATCGCAATACATTTACAGTACGTAAAGGATTTTTAATATCTAAATTTGCCGCTTGTTGTCGAATGAACCATGCTTGCGTATCACGATTATTGGTTTGGATAAATTTATTCGCCAACCTTTCAGCAGCAACAAAATTTCCCTGTCGAATATAAATTTCAGCTAATTTATAACTTAAAGCACGATTTTCAGGTGTTATTCGTTGACGCACCAATATCGTTTCCTGCGCAGAATCAAATTGATTGGTCGCCAAGTAGATATCTGCTTGAATAAGCGCGATAAGTTGATGATTTGGCTGGATTTTCTTAGCAAGTTCAATTTCTTTTTGTGCTAGATCAAAATCACCACGCTTTAAATAAAAAGCAGACAGTGCAATTCTTCCAGCCAATGCATTTGCTCTCACCACTCCCTTTAACTGTTCCTCGTTGGTTTGATTGGTCACAACTGCGGTATACCACTTGATCTGATCAAACTCAGAGAGTGTGTTGCTATATGGAACTTTAGGAAGTTGATCTGCACGTAATCGAGCCTCGCTCATACGCTGAGTAGTCAAAGGATGTGTTAACCAAAAATCAGGAAGATAACTAATTTTTGGAGTCGCACGATTCATGGTTTCAAAAAACTCAGACATACTGTACGGGTTATATCCAGCACGATACATCAATTGCATTCCAATACGGTCTGCTTCACGCTCTTGATTACGACTATAACTTAACTGTCGATCCATCAATGCAGCTTGAGTTCCCATCATCAGGGCAGCACCTGCATTACCATCAGCTTGTGATGCAATTGCAGCACCCACAATGATACCTGCGAGTGCAAGCAATCCCTGCCCTTTAAAAGCCTCTTGAGAACGACTATAGTGTCTTTGTGAGACGTGTGCCACCTCATGAGCAACCACACCCGCAACTTCATCCATGTTCTTTGCCGACGTAATTAATCCGCTATTCAATGCAAATAAACCGCCAGGTACAGCAAAGGCATTAATTTGCGGATCGTTTACAATCACCAAAGCAATTGGTTGGCCCAACTGTGTTTGCGCAATAATTTTTCGGAATACAGCCATAAATTGATCTTCCAACCAAACATTGTTTAAGACTGGAAGTTGCTGCTGTACTTGACGATAGACTTTTTCACCGATCATTTTCTCTTTTTGTTGATCGATAAATCCAACACCACTATTAATATCAGGCACTTCAAATTGAATTTTATTGGCATTGTAGAGTTCATCAGCCGCGGCTGAAAAACTCGAACTCGCTATCAATAAAGCCAAAATGATCTTCTTCAAACCTGTATTCCTAAACGTGTACTCTATCGACTATAACACTGAATAATGTGAAGATTAATGATGAACTGTTACGTTTATTATCACGCTCAAAATACTTTATTTATTCACAATATATTGAGGCTCATCCCCATCTAAGGCTTTTACCAGATTATCATAAGCAAGATTTGCCATTTTCATTCTGGTTTCTGCTGTCGCCGAACCTACGTGCGGCAATGTCACTACATTTTCCAATTGAAACAATGGTGATTCTTGGAGCGGCTCTTTCTGATAAACATCTAAACCAGCAGCAAAAATTTTGTGATTTTCAAGCGCCTCAATCAAGGCCGACTCATCCACAACTGATCCTCTGGCAATATTCACAAACACAGCATGTTTTTGCATTTTCTCAAATTGAGCTTGACCGATCAGCGCTTTCGATTGCTCATTTAAATCGACTGCAATGACGATAAAATCAGACGTTGAAAGTAAAGTATCAAGATCACAATATTTCGCCTTTAAAGGCTCAGCTCGCTCTATACATGGTTTTCGATTATGGTATTGAATATTCATATTAAATCCATAAAAACCACGTCGAGCTATCGCAGCACCGATATGACCTAAGCCAATGATACCGAGCGTTTTCCCATAAAAATCTTGACCAAATTGTGCAACACCAGCGGTACGCGTCCAATGTCCTTGCTTTGTCCAAGAATCTAAATGTGTAACTTTACGAGCCGCACTCATCAATAAGGTAAAAGCCAAATCAGCAGTCGTCTCTGTCAACACATGAGGCGTATTGGTCAACCAAATACCCTGTTGTTTTAAATATTCAACGTCGTAATTATCATAGCCCACACTGACCGAAGAAATAATTTTAAGTTTTTTTGCGGTCTGTAAGTTGTCTTGATTTAAACGACGCCCAGCGCCTATCATCCCATCTGCATCCGCAACTTCTCTTAAAAGTTGCTCATTAATGTCACCCTGTTTTGGATTAATTTGAACGACCTGATATTTCGATTCTAATTGATTTAATATTTTCGGATCTATCTGACTAAATACCACAACCTTTTTTTTCATAAAACTCCCTCTTTAGATCCAGTATCGATTTAATTTTTAATTAAGTTCCACAAGCGACGTTTTAACAATGGCTGCTCAATCATGTCTTGTAAGCTTGCAATCTGCATATGCTGCGTCGTCGATATATGCGGCAAATACCCTAAGCTCAATATTTTTTTATCAACAGATAATGCATCGATAAAACCCTGTATAAATACTTGAGCACCTCTTCCATCTTGGAATTGTGCGAAATTAAATGGCCATTTTAAATCGTAAAACTGTGAACTCACACTACGCTGGATATTCACCCATAAGTTTTCTTGTTCTGTGGTGAGCGCTGTAGCATCTAGCAGAATAGTATGTGTTTTAGTGATCATCGCTTGAATTTCAAAAGCATCGATTACAAGCGGTTGACGCTCAACAACTTCATCTTGAGACTGTTTGTCATTTTCCACAAACTCTCGAGGAAGCTGCACACCGTCTGGATTACTTTTTAACTGAAGCGAAGAATCATCTTTATTTAGCTGTTCAGCTTGTGAAGCTGGTTTTGTGATGAACTGTTCTAGTTGAGCTTGCGCAAATTCAGGAAAAGATACATCTGTTGGATGATTTTCTTCAACTTGATCGCGATATAAGGAAGGTTTGTAATGACGTGTTTGTGCCGTATTTTGTGGAATCCATATATCGATTCCCATCACAGCTAAGAGGCTTCTTTGATGCTCTAACATATTCACATTCATTACAGATGGACTGGCATGAGGGCTGGGTATTCTACCCACTTTTTTAATCTTTTACTGAACTTTTAATCCGCAAACAATCATAACTTAATTTCATTTCTGACGCATTAATATCCTTGCACCTTTTAAATTCAGAATGCATTGATAGCTAAACAATAATGACGCTATTTTTCTTATGCATTTGATCCACAATTTCATCACTTTCAAATCCAAGTCGCCAATATAATAATTCAAGTACATCTAACTCATCTTGTGTAATGATTCGATCATTCCATAAACATAATTCAGCAACACCCAAAATACTCAACCGATCTCTCAGCAACAATCCAGCAATATCATTAAGAATTTCACCTAAGTCGATAGGTTCATCTGAAATTTCTTCATAAAACTCAATTTCATCACGAGTTAAAATTCGTTCTAAGATTTGGGTTCTAACTTCAAGCTGATTAGCAGTATTTAACTGCTGAACATGTAATAACGCATCTATTAGCCTAACAATTTGCGGCTTAGCATCCTCGATTGATGTTGGACGATGTATTGGCAATAAATCCAGTTGAGACTTCACCTTTTCAATCAGCAAAGCATCCAGAAGTCCAATTTCACCATCTTCTTGAATAATTTTAGCCAATTTAGTAATAAACTGACGCGCACTTGTAGCAGGCATATTTCCCAACTGCTTACATGCCTCATGAAAAATTTGAATATGCACTCGACCATCTATATTTAAAAGTGAGTCGACAATTGCACGACTCACAGGCGCATCAGAAGGAATAAATTCACGGTACTGCCGAATCATTAAAATCGCAACCATCACTTCACGCGCACCAGTCGAAGTTTGCAAAGCCCTTTGAATGAGTTCTGGACGTTTCATCTGCTGTCTAACTTCACTATTTAAGGGTTTGATGGCATCCTTAATTGCAAAGCTGATCGGTGATAATCTTAATAATGGAAGTGGCTGTGGTGACATCCATGGATTATATTCTTCAGCAATAGATTCCTCTAAAGAACGCATTAAACTAAATAGTGGTTGATTGCGTAATTTTTGTAAATTTTCTAATTGAATATCCTCAAGTAAATTCGGATTTAATTCATATATACGATCTTGAATACAAGGTTGGATATTCAACCAACTTTGAGGACTAAGTGAGTTAGCAAAGCACATATGAGAAATAGCTTCAGAATATTCACTATGAATCTGTGATCCTGCGTGATGAACATAGATTCTTAATAAGGTTTGAATATTTGCATTACTACTCAATAATTGTCTTGTCATTGCATCGTTATACAATGTTCGACTACCCAAAGTAATATATTTCATCAGACGCGTAATAAAGACGCCTAAACTACCAATTAACCATATGACTCCACCGATCGCCACAAAAGTTGTTTCCAAACTATCTCTCAATTGATCCCGATTACGTCGAAATCCCTGCTTCGCGATTTTACTGCCCCATTGGCTAAAGGTAATTAACCCACTGTATAAAATTTTAAGACGAGTATTTTCTCGAGTTTCACCCGATAAAATTTTATGGAATTCATGACCCAACAATCCATAAAGCTCTAACTCATCAAGATTTTGTAGCGCCCCCCAAGTCAGAATAATCACAGTATCTTTGGGATGAAAACCCGCAGTCAGTGCATTAACCCCTATTTCATCGGGTAAGACATAGAGTGTAGGTGTATCAATTGAGAAACGATGTGCTAATTTTTCAGCAAGTCTAAGCGCTGTACTTTCTTCTGGAGTACTTTCAATAAAAGTGAGTTGTCGTGCTTTCAATTGTTTTGCGAGCGTATGACCACCAGAGCGGAAGACATAAAACTCATAAACGACAGAACCACCAATAATGCTAATCAATAGCACCATCATATATGGACTGAGAAAATGCCACCAAATGGACTCAGAAGGATCAATATAATGAACCAACAATCCGAGCGTCGTGTTTAAAATGATAATTGCGAGCACAATAACAATTAAACATACGCTTAATGACCACAGCATATTTTTGTTTTTAATTAAGTAACCACTCACATCTTTCAATGTAAAATTTCCTCATTACATTGTGTTGTGATCATAAATTAAAAAAGCGGGAAATACCCGCTTTTTCAAATAGAAAACTATAAATTAATTTTCTTTAATGCCACTCAGATCAACTGAGGCTGCATCAATATTTAGATCGATATAACCATCTTTGATTTTCTTGGCAGAGTCATTACGCTTGCGCTCTAAACCATCGAGATACGACTCATCAATGTTACCCGCAACGTAAATACCGTCAAATACTGAGCAGTCAAAGTCAGTTAACTCAGGTACTTTTTTCGTACGAACAGCTTGCTTTAAATCTTCCAAATCTTGGAAAATCAAACGATCAGCACCAATCATTTCACGAATTTCTTCAACATCACGATTTGAAGCAATTAATTCGTTTTTAACTGGCATATCAATACCGTAGACATTCGGGTATTTCACCATTGGTGCAGCAGATGCAAAGAAAACTTTTTTAGCACCGGCGTCACGCGCCATTTGAATAATCTCATTACACGTTGTGCCACGCACAATTGAGTCATCTACAAGCAATACGTTCTTATCTTTAAACTCTAATTCAACTGGATTGAGCTTTTGACGTACAGACTTTTTACGCAACTGCTGACCCGGCATAATGAAGGTACGACCGATATAACGGTTTTTCATGAAACCTTCACGGAATTTCACACCGAGTGTATTGGCAAGTTCTAAAGCGGATGTACGCGAAGTATCTGGAATAGGAATGACAACATCAATGTCATGGTCCTCACTCCATTCACGCAGGATTTTCTGCGCCAACTTCTCACCCATTTTCAAACGTGCTTTGTATACCGAAATTCCATCAATGATGGCATCTGGACGAGCAAAATAAACATACTCAAAAATACATGGGCTATGGTGTGGGTTAGCCGCACATTGCTTCGTGAATAGATTACCCGCATCATCAATAAAAATTGCTTCACCTGGCATCACATCACGTTCAACTTTAAAACCAAGCGCTGTTAAAGCAACTGATTCGGAAGCAAGAATATATTCAACACCATCATCGGTATCACGCGATCCCAAAATTAAAGGTCGAATACCATTTGGATCACGGAAGCCAACTAAACCATGACCTGTGATCATCGCAACAACAGCATAACCACCTTTACAACGCTCATGCACACGAGTGACTACATGGAAAATATCATCCGCAGTCGGTGTAAGTTTGCCGCGTTTTTGTAATTCATGTGCAAAAACGTTTAATAACACTTCTGAATCTGAATCAGTATTCATGTGACGTAAATCTGTTTTAAACAGATCATCATGAATCTCGTCAGCATTGGTTAAATTACCATTGTGCGCTAAAGTAATACCATAAGGAGAGTTTACGTAAAATGGTTGTGCTTCAGCGCTACTCGATGAGCCAGCTGTTGGATATCGCACATGACCAATTCCGTAATTACCTAACAATGCACGCATATGACGTGTATGAAATACATCACGCACCATGCCATTGTCTTTTCTCAAAAAGAGACGACCATTATGGCATGTCACAATCCCTGCAGCATCTTGTCCACGATGTTGTAACATCGTTAATGCATCAAACAACATTTGGTTAACAGGTGATTTACCAGCTATACCAACAACTCCACACATAGCAACCTCGCAGACAAGCTAGGATTAATAAAAAGGATTATTCGTTGAATGAGATGACGAATCATCTTGTTCAGAAGATGATTGACGAGAAGAATCTGATGATTGATTCGACTCTTCTGATTTCATATGACTTAAAGCTTTTGACGCTGTCTCTTTGGTGTACTCAGTCGCTAAAGGCGCGTAAGGCAATAAAGTTTGAATAAACTTAGATTGTTTCCAATGTGGAGAGCTCTCTACAAATGAACCAATCCCTTGCATAGTAATGAGGACGATTAAGAGACCTTTCAAGGTGCCAAATGCACCACCTGCCAATCGATTTAATGGACCAAGCTTTAAGCTTTTCAGCAACCGATTTAATATTGCAGTGACGATCCAAGTCAAAACAACAATAATCAGAACAATAAAAGCAAATGCCGCTATTTTTTGAACCACAGGATCTTGACTGAGTGCGGACATTGAAGGCGCAATTTGACCCGCAAATTTTGCACCCATAATGAGTGCAAAAATCCATCCTACCAAGTTCGCAAAGGCTTTAACGAATCCTTGACGCAAACCGTTAAGCCCTCCAATGAGCAGAATAATCAGTATAAAGATATCGATGGTATTCATAGATTAGGTCATAGCTTGTACGCAATCTTTAATCAGTTTTGGCCCTGTATAAATTAGACCACTGTAAATTTGAACCAATTGCGCACCCGTTTGCTGTTTAGTCGCGGCTTGATCACCACTAAGAATACCACCAACACCAATCAATGGGATTTGACCTTGAAGTAATTTTGAAAATGCAGATAGACATTGTGTACTTTTTTCAAATACAGGCGCACCAGATAAACCACCTGCTTCATCACCATGCACTAAATTTTCTACACCCTCACGTGACAAAGTCGTATTGGTCACAATCAGACCATCAATTTTAAATTGAATTAATTGAGATGCAATAAATTCAATATCTGACTCAGTTAAATCTGGGGCAACCTTTAATACCAGTGGAACATAGTGTTGATATTGTTCAGCAAGTTCAAGTTGACGATTTTTTAAAGTTTTAAGAAGTTCTGTTAATGCATGTCCACTTTGTAAACTACGTAAGTTCTTGGTATTCGGAGATGAAATATTAACAGTAATATAAGATGCATAATTATAAACTTTTTCTAAACAAATTAGATAATCAGTTACAGCATCTTCAACTGCTGTATCGGCGTTCTTACCGATATTGATGCCTAATACACCTTTATAATTTGCTGCTTTAACATTCTCAATCAGCTGATCTACACCATCATTATTAAAACCCATACGATTAATAATCGCTTGAGCCTCTGGAAGGCGGAATAAACGCGGTTGAGGATTACCAGACTGAGGTCGAGGGGTAATGGTTCCAATTTCGATAAAACCAAAACCTAAACTCGCAAGTGCATCAATATATGCACCATTTTTATCTAAACCTGCAGCCAAACCAACTGGGTTTGGAAATTGAATACCCATACAAGTCACTGGCTTTGGGTCTATTTTTTGACGCATTATGCCAAACTTATATGTCGATTTAAGCATTGATAATGTCAAATCATGTGCACGCTCAGGCGCCAATGAAAATAGAAATGGACGAGCAAGCGAATATAACATATCTCAAAAACTGCGGTTTTTTAAGTTGCCACATTATAGGCTGAGTATGCCCAAAACGCTATGCCTGTCATAGGTTTATTTTCACCACTTACTGTACTGATGCTGTTAATTTAATCGCAGCTCCAGACTTAATAAGTTCCAATTTTTCAACACTTAAACCCATTTGAACCAATTGGGTAAGAAAATTTGCGAGGATCGCGTAGTTTTCATGCTCAGCACTGATCATCAATTTATTATCGCTTGGTTGTGTGACCACAGATAATCCTGCTTGTTGTGCCACACGCTGAATTTTATCCGAAGGTGTTAGGCTTAAATCTGTTGAAGATTTCATTGTCACCACATTGGATTGCATCCACACCAATGTGTCTTTCAGTTCATTCAATCTTTTTTGCTGATTATCTGCTGCTTCGTGCATTTTCCACAAAGCAGATCCAATTGATGCGACGACAACGATAATCGTTGCAGCGATGACAAGTACACGCTCACGCACACTCAATGACGATAAATAGTCATCAATCTTTTCAAATAATTGATCAAATTGATTTTGAAATTTTTCTAAAGTTTTCATTATTGTACTTTCACCAAACCAACGACCATTTTATCCTGAGTTTGCACATTCCCAAGTTCAGCTTTGAAGCCTTGCTGATTCATTTGTTGAATTAGATTTTGTAATTTTTCGGATGAGTCCGCCACCAAATCCATACTCAATCCAGATGCTTCATAAGAAACACGATTTGCGATGATTTGATGTTGCATTAAAATCGGACCTACACGGCTGATTAACTGTAAGACTTCAGTGTTTGCAGGTTTACTCATCCGCAAATTACTTTCAAATTGGCTTCGCAAATTTTGCTCATTGAGACGACTATTGGGTCCAAACCAAGATTGATATTGCTCTACCGCAACCAAAGCCGTTTGATCAGATACTTTTTTTAACTTTACCCAACGCACTAGATCATAACTGAATTGCACTACAAGCAAACCCACAAGCAGTGCTGCGCATGCTTTCCAATAGCCTGAGATTCTACCCTCTGTGTTTTTTGCTTTAGGCAAAACATTGAATGGATGATTCTTTAATTTTTTTTCAGCTTTAAATACATAATTAAAGCTTTCCCGCTCATTTTGTTCCGTTGCATGAATCAAACTCATCATCTGATCATCATTTAACCAATCATGCAAAATATGTATAGGCTTTGGCAGTAGATCTAAAAACAATGCTAAATCATCAATCGCAAAACCTTGATTTGATCCCGTTCTCGCCAATAAATGCCCATGAATATTAGCTAAAATAGTTTGTCCGTGTTCTGGCACTGGCAAGACCAAAAAATCAGGTAATAGCGCAACCACTTTCACCGGAATCAAGTTCAGAGCATGTTGCATTGTTTGGACTTGGTATTGACTGATCCCCATTACTGACAATTGATCTGGTGCCTCAAATTGAGTAAGCACTTTCATCTGATCAATGGAGTGAATGGTATATTCTTCAAGTAAATATTTAGCGCCTTCGCTTCCAATTTGCTTGAATTGCGCTTTGGGCATATTCTGTTGAATAATTTGCACATCATGACTTGAAAAGAATACAACAGCTTCTTGTCCATGATACGGTTGAGTATCTTGAATCAACTCTTCTAGCGTTGTTGATGAATTCCAATTTTCACCATTTGACCAGAGCCAAACCCCATTCGACACTGGCATCCATAAATACAACATTAATTTTATTCTGCCGTTTTATTCATTAAACACTTATGGTTATTAAGCTGACGGTACAAAATGTTTTAATTTTGTGGAAAGTCCCGCAGCAATGACTGTCTGATCATAAATCCGCGCTTCAGCAAGTGCAAAAGGATTAAAAAATTCAGACGTAATAATTTCTTCAATATATGCCACAACATTCATATGACATACAACCACAATATTCTCAAAAGGTAGTTGAGATAACCACTCAACTGCAACTTTAGCATCATCGTCAGGTTTAATTTTATCACATACTAAAACTTCAACATTTGGAAAGAATTGCTGTATATGTTTTAAAGTTTCCTGCGCCCTGAGCAAAGTACTCACTACAAATATATCAGGTGCTACTACGTCTTTTAAAAAGTGCGCAGTTTGTTCAGCTTGAATATGACCCCGCTCAGTCAGTGGTCGTTTCGAGTCATTACCATTAATTGGTGGAGCGGCTTCACCATGACGAACTAAAGTGAGTTGCATTTGTTTTCCCTAAACCATGTGTCATCCATCATATCTAAACATTATGACAATGATGATAAACCATTCATTAATCTTAAACTTTATGATGTGGCAATACGAATTCAACATCACTTCGATGACCATTCTTCATCAAAGATAATGCAATATGTAATGGTGGTGCACCTTCATAAATCACTTCATAGAGTGCTGTGGTGATTGGCATATAGACATCAAGCTCTTTGGCTCTTGCATTCACTTGCACAATGGTATTAATCCCTTCAGCTGTTTGACCCAGTTCCGTCGTTGCCTGCTCTAAGGTTTTACCTGACCCTAAAGCAAATCCAACTTGGTAATTTCTACTTAAAGGACTATTACACGTTGCGAATAAATCACCAACACCAGACAAACCTAAGAATGTCAGTGGATTTGCGCCTAGCTGTACAGCGAAACGACTCATTTCCGCCAACGCACGTGTCAAAATCATGCTTTTGGTATTTTCGCCAACGTTGTAGGCTGCAGCCATCCCCATTGCGACAGCATAGATATTTTTAAGTGCGCCTCCAAGCTCCACGCCATGTACATCATCGCTTCCAAATACACGAAATAGTGCACTATGTAATGCTTGCTGCACTGCATATCTCACCAATTCAGAATGGCTGGCAATCACTGTTCCAGCAGGCATTCCTGACATAATTTCTTTCGCTAAATTTGGGCCCGAAAGGACGCCGTAAGGTACTTCTGGAAGCTCTTCACGAATAATATCACTCATGAAACTAAAGGTTTTAGCTTCGATCCCTTTTGTGAGTGATACAACCGCCTGAGCAGTAATAAAGGGTTTAATCTGTTTGAGTACATCTCGGAATGAATGGCTCGGAATAGCAACCAAAATAATGTCTCGATCTCGAACAGCCTTTTCAAGATTGGATTCTGCTTTTAATGCTGGCTCAAGGTTGTAATCCGGCAAATATCTTGAATTAACATGTGTTCGATTGATTTCATTCGCAATTTCCTCATCACGAATCCAAATCATGGTGTCACAACCATTTCGCACTGCCGTATTCGCCATGGCTGTACCAAAACTACCACCACCAAGAATCGTAACACGCAAGGCTGTTTTATGATCAATTGCAACTGGCTCGACCAAATCTGAAAACTTTAATTCCGACATTCTTTTAAATCCTAAACATTCTTTTTCTAATCGTTAAATTTGCAATGTTGCAATTACGGCTGCCAAAAACTGACGAATGCATCTGTTTCAATCTCAGCGCGTGGTGCAATCGCCTTAAAAGCAGTCCCTACATAAATGATACCTGAAATTAAATCATGCGTTTGTAGCCCCAGCTTTCTTTTAAATAGATCTGACTCCACAACAGCACCACTGCGCCACATGGTATTGAAACCCTGAGCTTGTAAACTGAGCAAAAGATTTTGTATTGCAGCACCTGAACTTAAAGTTTGTTCAAAATATGGAACTTTCGCATGATCATGAAATCGTGTTACAGCGATAATCAGCATAGGTGCACGCATAGGATGCTGACGTGCGCGTTCAATTTGAATTGAATCAGTTTCACCAAGGTCTGCTACTGCTTCACTGAGTAAAACACCAAATGCTTCTCGTTGCTCTCCTTTCACAACAATAAATTGTGTCGGTTTCAGACGATGATGATCAGGCGCGGTTAAAGCGGCTTGAAAAGCTAATTCTAATTGTTCTGCGTTAGGATGAGGTTCTACCAAATGACCAACGGATTGACGCTGATGAATATTGTCATGCACTACTTGAGAAAATTGATCTGACATTTGAAGACTAATCTTTAAACTAACACTATGTACTTAAGCTTAGCATAAACATTGAAAACTACTCTACAGTTATACTTATACACGAGGCAGCCAGCATAATTACAATCAAACATAAATCAGGCATTTTACTTCAAAATCGATACAAAACATGCTTAATTCTTTGGGATTTAAGCCCTAGCATACATGACTGAGCTCCAAACTTAATATTGCAACGCTAGAGGAAAAAGAAAATGAAAAAATTAATGACATTGGCTTCTGTAGCTACTGCAACAATTCTCCTGAGTGCTTGTGTATCAACACCTACTGAAACACTTGCTATTCAAAAACCAAACAATCAATATGAAGTGTCAGGATTAGGCAAAACCCAAGTTCTTGCAAAAAATAATGCAATTTCTGCCGCGAACAAAACTTGTGGTAAGAATTCTGCACCTGTCTTAATTGACGAAAAAACTGAATATAACGGCGCACTAAAAGGTGTTGTGGATGAACAGACTGGTAAACTCATTACTGCAGCTTCATCAGTGCTCGGCTCAGTGATCGGTACTAAAAATACAATCGAAAAAGACACTGACTACCAAACAACAATCACCTTCAGCTGTAATTCAACCCGCTAAAATTTCCTATAAAAAAGTCCCTTTGATGGGACTTTTTTTATTGAGCAATTAGCAATAACCATCTAAACGTGTCAATGGAATCTTTTGACCAATCGCTTTTTCGATCTCAGGTAAATAAAAAGCATCATCTTCTGACAAGAAACTGATACTCACCCCTCTTGTTCCTGCTCGACCTGTACGACCTATACGGTGTACATAATCATCAGACTGCTCAGGCAGAGTAAAATTAATCACGTGTGACACACCATCCACATGAATACCTCGACCAGCCACATCTGTTGCGATCATAATGTTGTGTTTGCCATTCTTAAATTGATCCAACATCTTTAAACGTTTATCTTGCGCGATTTCGCCAGATAACATAACCACCTTATAACCATCATGCTTAAGATGATCATACAGCTTACGGACTTGATCACGGCGGTTTGCAAATATCATGACTTTTTCAATGGGCTCATCACGCAATATTTCTTGCAGCAATTTGTATTTATCTGATTTCCCAACCACATAAACACGTTGCTCTACGTCAGCATTGGTTTTTTTCTCAGGCTCAATTTCGACAGTAACAGGTTCAAATAACCATTGTTGAGCAAGATTGAGTACATCATAACTAAACGTAGCAGAGAACATTAAGGTTTGACGTTGTTCTTTGCGTGGAGAGAATCGCACAATGCGTTTAACAGAAGGAATAAATCCCATATCCAGTAAACGATCTGCCTCATCAATGACTAAAAATTCAATTTGATCCAACCAAATTTCTTTTTGTTCAGTAAAATCAATCAAACGACCTGGTGTCGCGACAAGAATATCTACGAAATTTTCATCCAGTTGTTTTTTTTGCTTATCGAAGTCTACGCCACCCACCAAAGTCACAACATTTAAGTCGGTAAACTTAGTCAGATCACGTGCATCGTTTTCAATTTGAATCGCAAGCTCACGCGTTGGTGCCATAATTAGAGCTCGGGGTTCACCACGATAACGCTGTGTTTGTATCGGATTGTTCAATAAATCATTAATAACACTAATTAAGAATGCTGCAGTTTTTCCTGTGCCTGTTTGTGCACGTCCAATTGCATCATGCCCTGCCAACGTATATTTCAATACTTTCTGTTGAATGGGGGTCATTTCATTAAACCCTAAAGCATCAATCGCTTGCTTAAGTTGCGGATGTAAATTAAGGGTTTCGAAACCTGATGACATATAAGGGGCTCTACAATCAATATTTGATAATGGTCTATAGTATAAACAAAAAACGCCCCAATTTATCAAAATTGGAGCGCAACCTAATTTTCAGTGAAAAGTAGGATTAGTCTAAAGGCTGAACTTCTTCAGCTTGAAAACCTTTTTGACCTTGTACAACGCTGAATTCTACGCGTTGACCGTCACGAAGTGAACGGTGGCCTTCACCTTGAATAGCACGGAAATGAACGAATACGTCATCACCGCCTGCGCGTTGAATAAAGCCAAAACCTTTAGTATCGTTAAACCACTTAACAACGCCTTGTTCGCGAGCTGTCATAAGTTAATCCTCAGTTGGTAAGAAAAGGGACCACCCGGTGTTGCAAACAGCAGAGCAAACAAATTTTAAAACATTTTTTATTTCAAAGCTTGTAATCATTCTGTAAAACTATTAACAAAATCCCGGTTATATCCATTATAAATAAGGCTTAGAGAACAAATTTCTCTACGCAATCCTTAAGTACGCATTGAGCTTAACATGGGTACAACACAATTAATAGAAAAATTTTAGCTAATTATCTAACTAAAACTTGTATATTAATCACACAAATTTAGTGCAAAAATTGCACTTTATTTGAACAGTTCATTTAAATCATTTAATTTTATTCTTAAGTCACACTTTTGTTAGAATAATGACCAACTTCATTATTCCATCTCGTGTTTTACTATGTCTCAAGTGTTGATCGATGCGATGGGTAAACCTTGCCCTTTACCTTTACTGCTACTAAAGAAATCGATGAAACAAAATAGTGCACCTCAGCAATTTTTATTAAAAGCTTCAGATCCGAATAGTCAAATCGATATTCAACGTTATTGTCAGCTACATAAATTGACATGCGCATTTAAACAAGTTTCGGATTCTGAATTTCATTACGTGATTGAATCTTAGGTGTTTTCATCTAAATTAATCATGGATAAATATTGTATTTAAATTTACATTTCACTACCCAAATTCGCTTAATTCTGTATGCTATAAGGATTAAGATGAATGTAATTGGTTTTTTAAACTATTTTCCTATAAGGAGTACTCATGACTGACAGCAGCAATCAATTGATGCCCCTGTCATTGTCTGCGCCCGGGGTCAATTTAGGTGCTTACATTAGTACTGTAAACCAGATCCCTATTTTGACAGCTGAACAAGAAAAAGAGTTAGCTGAACGTTATTTTTATGACCAAGATCTAGACGCGGCTAAAATGCTGGTGATGTCTCACCTTCGATTTGTTGTGCATATTGCCCGCAGTTACGCAGGTTACGGCTTACCTCAAGGCGATTTAATCCAAGAAGGTAATTTAGGCTTGATGAAAGCCGTAAAACGCTTCGATCCCAATATGGGAGTACGCTTAGTTTCTTTTGCAGTACATTGGATTAAAGCTGAAATCCACGAATATGTGATTCGTAACTGGCGTATTGTTAAAATTGCGACAACTAAAGCTCAACGTAAACTGTTCTTCAACTTAAGAAGCTTAAAAAAATCGAGCAAGAAATTAACGCTCGAGGAAGCGCAATCTATTGCGGCTGATTTAAATGTAACAGCTGAACAAGTTCTTGAAATGGAAGGTCGTTTAACAGCTTATGACGCAGCCTTCGAAGCTCAATCCGATGAAGATGATGAAAGCTCAGTTCATGTCGCTCCTGCGCTTTACTTAGAGGATAATCGTTATGACCCTGCTCGTTTAGCAGAGGAAGAAGATTATGAATCTCAGAGCACCTCTGCTTTACATGAAGCAATGGATCAGCTGGATGATCGTTCACGCAATATTTTACAGCGCCGCTGGTTAGATGATGATAAGTCTACGTTGCATGAACTAGCAGCCGAATATAATGTTTCCGCTGAACGTATTCGCCAGCTTGAAAAAAATGCCATGGACAAGATCAAGATCGCCATGTCATCAAATTAATACGATTACAAAAAAAGAGCTATAAGCTCTTTTTTTGTATTTACGCTATGCAAGTTTAAAAAATCGTACGTCATGTATGCTATCGTATGACGCAATTTTCGATTGGGAATAACCTTATGTGGATCTCAATATCAGCCATTAATTTAGCGCTTGCCGTAATGCTAGGTGCTTTCGGCGCTCATGGCCTTAAAGCTCGTGCAACCGAAGCCCAACTGACATGGTGGCAGACTGCAACTGATTATTTCTTTTATCATGCAATTGGATTATTAATACTCGCACTCATACCAAAAATAATTCCAAACTTTTCAACTCAATTCAGCTTTATCTTCATCCAGTTCGGTATCATTTTATTTTGTGGATCTCTATATCTCATGGCTTTAGGGCTCCCGCGCGGGTTAGGGGCAATTACACCTCTTGGTGGAGCATTGATGATTATTGGCTGGCTACTTTTAGCATGGCAAGCATTCAAAATTCAACATTAATTTGAAGGTCATCTGATGAATATTTTTTTAAATGGCGAGTCGATTCAAACGCAATGCCAAAACTTATTAGAACTGATTCAAGAATTATCGCTAGAAGGTAAACGATTTGCTGTTGAAAAAAATGAAATGATCATTTCAAAAAGTAAACTAGCAGATACCCCTATTTCAGATGCTGACCGTATAGAAATAATTCATGCTGTTGGCGGTGGTTAACTCGGAGTAAATATGGAAGATAGTCCGTTGATCATAGGATCACGTTCATTTAGTTCACGACTATTAGTGGGCACTGGAAAATATAAGGATATGCAGGAAACTGACTTAGCAATCCAAGCCAGTGGTGCTGAGATCGTTACTGTTGCAATCCGTCGCGTAAACATTGGTCAAAATCCAGATCAACCTAACCTACTCTCAGTGATTCCACCGGAAAAATACACCATTCTTCCCAATACAGCTGGTTGCTTTGATGCCAATAGTGCCATTCGCACTTGTATGCTCGCACGTGAACTTTTAGATGGTCACAATTTAGTCAAACTTGAAGTATTAGGTGATGAAAAAACGCTTTATCCTAATATTACTGAAACCTTAAAAGCTGCAAGAACATTGATCGATGATGGTTTTGAAATCATGGTTTATACCTCTGATGATCCTATCGTCGCGCAAGAACTTGAGAGTATGGGCTGTGTCGCTATTATGCCTTTGGGGAGTTTAATTGGTTCTGGTTTAGGTATTCTTAATCCACATACCATTTCTATCATCAAAGAAAATGCCAAAGTCCCTGTATTGGTGGATGCTGGGGTTGGTACAGCTAGTGATGCTGCTATTGCGATGGAATTAGGTTGTGATGGCGTACTCATGAACACTGCAATTGCTGCTGCACAGAATCCGATTCTAATGGCTTCTGCTATGAAAAAAGCCGTTGAAGCTGGACGCGAGGCTTATCTTGCTGGTCGTATGCCACGTAAACGTATGGCAAATGCAAGCTCTCCAGAAACTGGATACTTTTTTAAATAAAAAAAACCCACTTTTAAAAGTGGGTTTTTTCTTAACTCACTCGTCGACGATACAAAGGATCATCCAATCCATCAATTTTGATAAAGTTAGGTAAATTTTTTATTCTTTCAATCCAAGCGCGTACATTTGGATAAGGCTCTAGAGAAATATCACCCATAGGTGCTAACGCGACATAGACAAACACTGCGATATCCGCAATAGTTGGTCTATTATTCGCTAACCATTCACGGTCTTTGAGCACACCATCTAAAATAGCCAAAGATTTGTGACCACGTATTTTCGCCTCTTTAAGTGTTTGCTCAGTACTTTCTAATCCCAAACCATTGTATGGACCTTTGAAAGACAATATCGCGCGTGCCGTGAAAACCCCGTATTGAACCCAACTGGCAGCAAAAGCAAGCCAATCTACAATTTTAGCTTGTTCTACTAAATCCTCAGACCACCATGTGTTTTTATCTGAATATTTACCTGCTAAATACACCAAAATTGCGGCAGAATCAGTTAAAACAATATCGCCATCTACTAATGCTGGCACTTCGCCTTTTGGATTAATTTTTAAAAATTTCTCACTATGCTGTTCATCACTGAAATAATCTAGTTCTACAATTTCAAGATCCACTTTCAATAATGCTGCTAACAGACGTACTTTATAACTGTTACCTGATTCGTTGTAAGAATATAATTTCAAACTCATTTTTTAGTCCACCGTTTTAAATACAAAATATAAATATCAGATTTAAATCAGCAACTTAAATAATGTTTAGTTCAAAAAATATCATGAATAACGATATCTTATTTAATGGATTACCACTGAATCTGAAACGAATTATGATGAAAAATTTGTCTTTTTAATGCTCTCTATTTCTAAATAATCTTTGTGAAATTACTCTGAAAATTTTAGAGTAAAAAAAGAGCCTTTCGGCTCTTTCTCGAAACAAACGGAACGAAACCTTACCTGTTAAGGAATCAATCCTTCATCTCGCATCGCAATCTGTACAGACTGACGCTCTGCAACTTTATTGCGTATATGAATAATATTTTTATAAGGACTCAAGTCATGTTCAATATGATTAGACCAATTGGTGAGTACAAATAAGTACGCATCTGCAGGTCCAAAATTATCATCTACCAAATAATCATTATTAGATTCACCAATTGTTTTATCAATGAATGTCAGTAAACGATCAACTTCGGCATACGCTTTTTGTTTAGCATCGTCCGTGAGCGGTGCACCGAAAAACACTGCATAAGCATCGTGTAATTCAGAATTTAGATAACCAAGCCACTCTAATACTTTTGCTCGACCTAATCCAGAAGGGGGGATTAAATCTTGAGCAGGATCATGCTGTGCCAAAAATGGTAAAATTGCGACATTTTCCGTTAAAATTAAGCCAGGATTAATTTCTAGCGCCGGCACATAGCCTTTAGGATTAATTGCGAAGTAATCTTCGCCTTTTTCAGTGGTATGAGTTTTAAGATCAACACGAACCAAATCAAAATCAACATTAATTTCATTTAAAATAATATGCGCTGCGAGTGAACATGCACCTGGCGAATAATACAACTTCATACTTTTTCCTTGTTATCTAACTACTATCATTTTTAAATTGCTTCACGCTTTTTTTCAATAAGAACTGTTTTTTAAATTTCAAGCAAGCGTAAACATCGATGATCTCCTTATGAATATTGTGCAGATTGAATTAATTTTCAAGCTTTTTTCAGCTTTTATTTGTGTGATGTTTTACCATAGCGCTGCTACATCTTTGTGAAAGGCAAATTGTGATTTATTTAAAGAAAGATCAGTGGTTTTCTAACATTCGAACTGACGTACTTGCAGGCTTAGTCGTAGGCTTAGCTTTGATTCCAGAGTCAATCGCATTTTCGGCGATAGCTGGCGTTGATCCTCAGGTAGGTCTATATGCCTCATTCTGTATAGCTGTTACGATCGCCTTCTTTGGTGGTAGGACTGCTATGATTTCGGCTGCTACAGGTGCGATGGCGCTGCTGATGATCACTCTTGTTAAAGAACACGGATTACAATATTTATTGGCAGCTACGATTCTGACAGGTGTAATTCAAATTATCGCTGGATATCTCAAAGTCGCAAAACTCATGCGTTTTGTTTCCCAGTCAGTGGTCTATGGTTTCTTAAATGCTTTAGCGATTCTCATTTTTATCGCTCAATTTCCAGAAATTGCTCAAATGAATAGCTTAGGCTATATATTTTTAGCGATTGGTTTATTGGTCATTTACGCATTTCCCTATTTACCCAAAATCGGAAAAATCATACCATCGCCATTAGTGTGTATTATTGTACTCAGTGTATTGGCACTTCTACTTGGCGCTGACATGAGAACAGTTAGTGATTTAGGTGCATTCCCAGATACCTTGCCTGTATTTTTAGTTCCTGAAATTCCATTCAATCTCGACACTTTACTTATTATTTTACCGTACTCTCTCACGCTCGCCACAGTTGGTTTGCTTGAGACCATGATGACTACGACTGTGATTGATGAAATGACTGAGTCTGAAGGAGATCGTCATCAAGAATGTCGCGGTCAAGGGATCGCGAACATGGTAAGTGGCTTTATGGGGGGGATGGCTGGATGTGCAATGATCGGGCAATCCATCATCAATGTCAGCTCAGGTGCAAGAACAAGATTATCGACATTAGTGGCTGGTGTTTTTTTGCTATGTCTCGTGGTCTTCTTTAAAGATTGGTTGGCTTATATTCCTATGGCTGCTTTAGTCGCCATTATGATCATGGTCGCGTTCACGACATTTAATTGGGATTCAGTAAAAAATTTCCGCAAACATCCCGTGCAAAGTAATGTTGTCATGCTTACTGTCGTGGTGATTGTTCTTGCAACACATAACCTTGCTCTAGGCGTATTGATTGGTGTAGTTCTGTCAGCCTTATTTCTCATTAATAAACTCGAGAGTGAAGTAAAAGTTCAATCTGAATTAGAAAATCACGTACGCTACTATACGGTGAAAGGTCAAATATTTTTCAGTAGCGCAGAAATTTTTTATGCATTTTTTGATTTCAAAGAAGATATCAAGCAAGTAGAAATAGATCTCAGCTATGCTCATATTTGGGACATCACTTCTGTCAATATGTTAGCGAATGTCGTGGCTAAATTTGAAGCCGAAGGGACTCAGGTACGTGTGATTGGTTTAAACCAAGCGAGCATAACATTGATAGAACGTATCTCAAATACTTAAAAAAAAAGAGCCAAATGGCTCTTTTTTTTACTTCTAAGTTTTAGGAATGATTTCTGCGTCTCCAACCAACCAAGGCTAACAGGCTTAATCCTAAAATGGATAGCAAGTTCAACGAACCACCACCTGACTTAGTGTCACGCTGTGGCTGCTCAGCATTTGTTGAGCTGTTAAGCTCTAAGTCGACAATCACTGGATCATGATCAGATGATCTAAATGCATGATCAGCATAAAAGAGCGACTTCTGCTCTGTAGTCTTAAATTCTTCGTTATAATCTAGGTTCGTTGGCTCATCAGCGTTAATGTGCCATACAAATGCACGCTTAACCGCAGGAAATAACGAAGCATCAGCTAAAGCATGATCCAAATTACCTGCTCCACCAAAACCAGCTTTGTTACTGTCGACACCAAATACATAGGTATATGCCTGTTCACCGAGCCCTACAACCTTGTCCGCCAGTACATTCGTATAATTAGCACGCTCTAAAGCCAAAATTGGATCTTCTTTTGCATAACTATTTAAATCACCAATTAAGAGCGTATTCGTATGACCTGTAATTTGCGTTGGATTCTTTGCAATCCACTGCATGAGTTGTTGTACCGCTTTAACCCGTGTCGCATTCCAACACCCCTGACCATCACCTTGATCCGCATCAGCAGATTGATCATTTGAAGGACAACTTCCTTTAGACTTCAAATGATTCGGAATAACCGTAAAGATTTTACCGCCACTCACTGGTTGAAAACTTTGAGCAAGGGTCACTCGATTTCTTTGTGACTGGTCATCAAACACTGCAGCAGCGTTAACAGGTTTTACACGCTTACTGTTGTAAATAATCGCAACAGCAATCGCATCATCACCTAATCGATTTGAATTTGGCGGAGTGATATATTTCCACTCCGATCCAAGTGCTCGTGTTAAATATGCAATGGCACTATTTTCACCATAACCATTATTCGCAATTTCCATTAAACCAAATACATCAGCATCGATTTCTTTCATTGCACTGACAATTTTGGCATGTTGCTTCTCAAACTCAGCTTTGCTGCTAGCACCTCGCTCAGTTGGAAAACCATTTAAACCATTATCATAGTTCAAAACATTGAAAGCCACGACACGGGTTTGGTTTGAATTTTTCTGAATCATTGGTGGCCGCGGGTTATTCACTTTAATTTGGATTTGAGTACGACCTTGTACAGGTTGAATACGCCAAGAATTGAATCGATATTCTAGAATACCCTCAACAGCATTTAACTGATCACCTGCACGTAAAGTATTTAAAGCACTAAACTGACTTGGCAGTGTAGGCGTTAAATTTTGTGCATTATATCCGTCATCAAGTTCAATTTTGGACAAAAGATTTTTTTGCGCCAATGCCGTTGCTTCTGCTGATTTAGCTGGATAAATATTGGTCGGCATAAACAAACGTCCTAGACTTAATGACAGTTGTCCGTAGCGACCATAATTGTAATTTTCACTTACCGTTAATGTTTGAGGGATTTTAACCAACATACCTTGATAACGCTTTGGTGCATGCCCTGACGCGTTAGTTAAACTCTCAAATGGTAACTCGATTGATAATGGCGTTATCCTAGCGCTTGCCGCTTGATTACAAGTTAAAATATTTTCGGATAAATTATCAATCTGTAACTGATTTTGATATTCAGTTAATCGACCTTTAAGAACGACTTCTTCTCCGACTTTTCCTCCTTTTATAGGACTTGAAGCAGGAGCATATACAAAAATCGCGTTAGTTAGATCGGGTTTTGCTTTGGCATCAGGGGTTTGGATATAGAAACCTGAGAATCCATTCGCATAACGATAATCCGCAGTAATCACCCCCTTCACAGTATAGTTTTGATTCTTAGCTGCTTGTGAGAGTTCAGCGATAGGTGTATTCGCAGAGTTACAACTTAGAGTCGTCGGAGATGGCTCTATTGGTTCATTTGTACTAATCGCTAAATACTGGTTAAAAGCATTTCGATCCGACCATTTAGCCCACTCTTTTTGAATTTCAAAGGGTGCAGATGGATCTATCGAAACGACATCATGTGTTTTCTTTGTACGTTCAAAGCTTAAACCGGTTGCCCAGTTTTGCTGTATTCCAATCGCACCAAAACGGTCGACAGCCACATTGTTTTTATAGAGAACAATTGCATCATCGCCATTGAATGATAGGTTAGCAGTTTGCTGAACTACTTCACCCAATTCAGTTTTTAAATTTGAATGTCCAATTAAAAAGTGCTGCTGAGCTGTTAAAGTTCCTTGCAGCTTAACCGTCAAATTCGCGGTGGTTAGACCATTCGGAAATATTTTTAATTGATACGCGGATAAATCAACAACACCTCCATCTGGATTGTATAGTTCAATACCTTTCTTGTTGTTATTACCATCCACATACTGGCTGATCATGAGTTCAGCATACGGCGTTGAACTAAATCCGATCAAACATAAAGATAATGTGAGTTTATTGAACACCCATTTATTTAGCGTTATTTTATTCATTTTAAGTCTTATTCATTGTTCATATTATTTTCCAAGCCTAGTGTACAGGCATGACAAGTAGATGAACAATTCATGACATTTTGAAAAAGTTCATGAATAGATCGACAAATCATTGATAGCTACGTAGCGCTTTCAGGTAGAAAAAGGTTTGACTTAGGAGACTCAGGTCTTAAAATACCGCATTCGAATTTTTTCTCATTTGCCAAAGTTATGTCGAACGATCAATTAGACCCGCAAGTTGTAGAATTAGACAACTTGAACGAGCATCGCGAAATTGTCACATTTATGCGCCGTTCATCTCCGTTGAATACTTCTCAACGAACTGCGCTTGAACAATATGGTCACTTAATTTTGGAATATCCTGTTGGTGATTTACGTCAGCAATTTGAGCATCCTGAACGTCCATTGACGGTTGAAATAGGTTTCGGTATGGGGCGCTCTCTTGTACTTATGGCAAAAGCCAATCCTGAACGCAATTATGTCGGCATCGAAGTACATGTTCCCGGCATTGCACAATGTGTATATGAAGCGGGTATGGCTGGTTTGACAAACTTACGTTTACTTGATGCGGATGCAATTCAAGTTTTGCGTGAAATGCCAGATAACAGTATCAATGCAATTCAACTTTATTTCCCCGATCCTTGGCAGAAAAAACGTCACCATAAACGTCGCTTCGTCTCACACGATCGTATGCCTTTAGTTGAAGAAAAACTTGAAATGGGTGGAACATTCCATGCTGCGACCGATTGGGAACCCTATGCAGAATGGATGTTAGATGTATTAGATAACCGCCCTCGTTTAGAAAATATGGCGGGTAAAGGTAACAGTTATCCTCGTCCTGACTGGCGTCCTCAAACTAAGTTTGAACGTCGTGGAATTGAAGAAGGCCATAAAATTAACGACTTCTTATTTAAAAAGATTCAATAATAAAAAACAGGACTTAAGTCCTGTTTTTTTATTCTGATTGTCTTTTATAAATTTGATCACTCACCACACTATACACTTGGCTTAAATCCGTACGTCCAGCCTGCGCCAGCATCTCTTGATGCATATGGATAATGTTTTGATCACCACGCATCGCTGGACCAGTTTGCACCTGTTTTGGGGGATTTAAAGTCGCTTTTTTCGCAGTTTCCAAAATCAATGGGTACAATAAATTAAAATCGACTTTTTGTGCATCTACGAGCTGCTTAGCGACGTCATAGCAGTAGTTGGTAAAGTTACACGCGAAGACAGCTGCTAAATGCAAACTCAAGCGCTGTGTTGAGTCATATTGATAAACCTTTTGACTCAACTCTTTTGCCATTTGAGTCAAGGAGGCTAAATCTTGGTCGCGCATCGCTTCAACAAATATTGGCGTACTCAACCAATCAATTTGACTTTCAAAGCTAAAGGTTTGTAGTGGATAGAACACACCTGCACGCTCATGATATTGCGTGATTTTAGAGATATGGGTACTGCCAGACGTATGTACAATTAAAGCCTGAGGAAGCTGTTTTGCAACTTTTTCAGCAACTTCTTCAATTGCCTTATCACTCACCACCAATAATGCAATATCAACAGTGTCTTCGAGATCTTCAATTGCATTGCATGGTCTAGCTCTTACTAAAGCCGCCAACAAATTGGCTTTAGATTGCTCTCGACTAAACACTTGGACAATCTCATGATGCTGACTCAATACCTGAGCCAAATGATGAGCTACGCGCCCTGCTCCAATCACACTAATACGCATATCGCTTCCACATATATTCTGTATACCTAAGCATGCCGATAAAAAAAGGGCGAATCAATTCGCCCTTTTGCTATATTGTAATGAATTAATTAAACACATTGTTTAGGTATACAATTCTCTCATTGGTCTTTTGAATGAAACATTTAGAATATTGCATCTCAACATTCATTTGATTCATTTCATTGTCCCAATATTGATAATGTTGCTGATAAGTTTCGCGTTCTTTTTCTGGGATACTTTCAATTGACTTTTGAGAGACCACTTTACAGTCCACGTCACGACGTTCGAACCATTCAGTTTGATCGCTCTTTAGCTGCTCTTTTTGTTCGCCGCTCAAATTATCCCAAGTTAAATTAAGTCGCTCGACAGCTCTTGCTTGCTCTTTATCTAAATCAGATTTTCTCAATTGCATAGCTTTGAGTGCCAAGGCCTTTTGTTTTTGTTGAACAGCCTCATACTCTTCGTAAGCTTTTGATTCATTCTGATTTGCTTTACGAAATGCTTCAAATTGAACAGCATATCTCGTCATACTTGCAGCAATATCTAACAATGCATTATCAGGTTGCACACTCAGCATTAAACCTTCTTTATCCGTCTTGGTAATCTCATAATTCAAAGTGCCTGTGAGCTTATCTTGCCCATAACTGATATTGCCATGAACATCATTAATCCAATGTTGGAGCGTATAACTACCTTCGTCATGTTCACATTCGTATTCGCAAGGTTTTTCAAGGTATGCATTTTCAGCACGACGTTGAAGCCCCTTCGGCAGGTGGATAACCAACTGGCTTGAACACGTCAATTTGTTTGTTGCATTTGAAGGATCACTCGTTGTTGTAATCGACTTGAGTTCAAATCTAAGCGATGAATTGATTTGGGAAAGTAATTTTAAATCTGACTCATACTGATCTGTTGCTTTTAAACGACGATCTAAAATGTTGTTATATTCCTGTTGCGCAAAGCGTTCAATTTCTTTGACATTCGTAGGAGAAGTACAACTCCAATCAGCAATTTCTACATTCTGTGAGGTGTCTTTGCTTTTCTTATTCAGATCACAACCTGCAACGAAGATGGTAGAGATAATCAAAGCCAATTTAATCTTATACGTCATTTTTTATACCGCATATTTATAATTTTGACATATTTAATCAAATAAAAAACAACAACTCCATCACATTTTTATTTTTTTAAAATTTGATGCGTAAAAGCTAACGCTCAACAACCCTGTTTAATCAATGCCTAACTTAGAGTGAAAATTTTTTGCTGTAATTCAGATGTTCGACTAATCGCCATATTTGTTTCGCAATTCAATCGAAAAACTTCAGGATTATCGGCGCCTTCACTATTTAATTTACATTCTAAATTACGCTTTTTTGCCCACAGTTCTTGCTCGTATTGTATTTTTTGGCGTGCTTGAAGTGAAGCTCTACTCCATACAGAATTTAGATCTTCATTGGCTTGATCTAATTTAAGTTGTGCTTCAGCAATAAGAATGGATTGATAATCATCTGATGTTTTATTTTGCTGATTTAAAAGTGCTTGTTTCTTTTGACGATCTAACACTAAAGCCGTCAAACGTGATGGTTTTAAATGGGCATCTATTAGAACTTTTTGCATAAAACTGGTGAAATGTAGTGCATTCACCAATTGTACAGTTACTTCATGCTCTGAAATTCGTACACTATAATTTAACTCAGTAGAAATCTGATTGTTCTCAAAGTTTAATTGAGAAAGTGCAGCTGATTCTAAAACATTTGACTCTCGATTTAATGCGCGTGATACATCAGCATCCGTCAGATAATTTGATGGTAGTTCAGCAGTGACTCTTGCTGTACACGTCGTCTGATCAGAGGATCTCATTTTCTTTATTTTATCAATGTTTTCAATTTTAAATTGAACTGGTTTCAAACTACGCTGTAAGAGTTGACCATCTATAATAACTTGATCATTTTCTATAATACTTTTGAGTTGAGTCGCTGAGATATTCGCGATGTCTTTATGGATGACTTGTTCGAGTTTTAATTGCACTTCAGGTTGATCACAACGATTAAAAGCATACATGATTGAATACACTTGTTGGCATCCTGACAACACACCAACCATGCACAATGTGGTCAATGTTTTCATCTGAAGTTTCATGCTACTCCCCCAATCAAACTCAAGCTCTTGATACCAAACCTCATTGGTTTTGTTTTGATTCTTATTAAAGCTCTCAGTTAAATTTTATTAAAAAATAAAGATCTTCATAAAATATACTGAATCATGAATTATTCAATCATCCATAATAAAAAAGGCCGATATTAATCGACCTTTAAATGATTGAATTCACATTATTTTATGAAAGTACGAATTACCTTACCTTTGACTTTTTGATTAATCAATGGTGTATTTTTACCTTGAGAAATAATAGAAGATTTATCAAGTGTCCATTCCAAATCTGGATCAACCAGCACCCATCCAGCCTGTGCTTTCCATGTCTCAGTCATTTGTGCAACAGCAGCTGGCGCACTCGTTACTTTTTCAACCCACTCTAATGGACTAAATAGACCTTCTTCAATCAATTTGATTCCAAAAGGAACATATGAATCAAAAGCAGTAAAACCTGGCAAAGTCTCTGCAAAAGGTGCCATTTTTGCAGAACTACTGAGTGGTTCATGATGCGTACAAATCGCGTCAATTACTCCAGATTTCAGACCCTGACGAAGTAATTCTTTATCAGATTCTGCACGCAAAGGTGGACGTACATGTGCCAAGCAGTTGAATCCATCAATTAAAGACTCTGTAAGATGTAACTGATGCATTGCAACATCACACGTGACTGGCAATCCTTTTTCCTTCGCGATACGTATTAACTCAACTGAAGCACCACAAGACAGTAACCCGAAGTGTGCGCGGACTTTTGTTGCCTCTATCATTAATAGATATTTTGCGATCGCGACCGTTTCTGCCAAAGCAGGAATCATTGGTAAACCTTGGCGTGAAGCAATAAAGCCTTCATGCACACAGCCATCTTTCGCAATTTGAGGCTCTTCAGCATAGAATACGACAGTTAAATTCAAACCTGCAGCATATTCAAGCGTACGAAGCACCACATCGTCATTCGCAAAAGGTGCATTTGCATTTGATACAGCAGTACAACCACCCTTTTTTAAACCCGCCATGTTGGCAGGTTGATTTCCTTGAAGCCCTTGTGTTTGTGCACCTATCACCTCAAGGTAAATCCCGCCATCTAACATTGCCTTTTCAACAAGACCATGAATTAAAGCGCCATTGTCCTGAACGATAGGTTTTGAATCTGGTGGGGTAAATACATGTAAAATGCCATTTTCACGTGCTGCTTTACCTTCAGATTTCAACGTTCCATGTTGTTGTTGACCTGGCTCTCGTAAACGTGCACACAAATCAACCATCGTTGGCATCAGCCATTTGCCTTGCCCATCGATGCTTTCATGAACCTCAGAAGTCGCTTCGATGCGTTTTCCATCTTGAATAAAAATAGTTTCTATTTGATCAGTTTGAGCAATTGGATCTAGGACGCGTACATTTTCGACTTTAACAATAGACATGACTGATTCCTTATACCGCAACTGCTTCAATTAAACCTTGTTCTTGTAACTGACCCTGCATCGCCAGCGCGAGAACTGCCATACGCACCGCAATACCATTGGTCACCTGATTCAAAATCACGGATTGAGGACCATCTGCAATACTTGAATCAATCTCAACACCACGATTCATCGGCCCTGGATGCATCACGATACAATCAGGTTTCGCCAAAGCCAAACGCTCTTTGTTCAGACCATACATTTTGTAAAATTCGGCTTGTGACGATAATGCAGGTGAATCGATACGTTCATTTTGAATACGTAAAGTAATGATGACATCACAATCCTTAATCCCAGCTTCCATATTGTTAAATAGGCGAACACCTTCACCATATTCATCAAAGCCATAAGGAAGTAAAGTATTCGGCGCAATCACACGAATATCTTTACAACCTAATGTTTGCAACGCAGCCACATCAGAACGTGCAACACGTGAATGTTTAATATCCCCAATGATCGCAATGGAAATATCTTCAAATTTTTTATTGGTTTCACGGCGAATCGTAAGCATATCTAACATTGCTTGAGTTGGATGCGCATGACGTCCATCACCCGCGTTGATAATCGCAACAGTTGGACAAACATCCTTCGCAATAAAATGTGCAGCACCCGATGAAGAATGTCGAACCACAAAGATATCGGCCGCCATTGCCTCTAAATTCCACAGTGTATCTCTCAATGTTTCGCCTTTAGAAGTACTTGAGCGAGCAATATCAATATTGAGTACGTTGGCAGAAAGACGTTTTGCCGCTGCTTCAAATGTCGTTCGTGTACGTGTCGAATTTTCGAAAAACAGATTCATTACCGTTTTGCCTTCAAGCAAATTATTGGTAATGAGCTGATTTTGGTCATTAAAAAAGGACTGTGCAGTGTCCAATATTTTTGTAAGAGTTTCTTTTGAAAGGCCTTCGATGGTGAGGAAGTGTTTGAGATTCCCATCTTGGTTGAGTTGAATCTGGCTCGGTGTATGCAATGCAGCGAAGTGCATGAGAGATTCCTTATACGTTAAGTCAACGTATTATACAGATTCTAAAATGATTTGGCAGTGACCCACACTGCAGCTGATCAATATCTAACTTCATCACGACTTATGATGTTTCATAAAATTTTTCAAAAACTTAATTTAACCAAAAGCATTCCATTGAAATCTTCTAATTCTCTCAAAATTAGGCTCATAACTCCTACATAAAAGCTTGTTTATCTTTATTTTCATACATATGTTCAATCCAATTTCCCTGAAATAGTGAGTTAGATTATAAAAATAGAAATTTTCAATAAATGATCCACTCATAGTTTTATGGATATGTTAAAAAATAAGTGAGACACATCTGTATAGCAATCACAATTAAAAGACTTCCCATCACCCTATTGAAAATTCTTGCCCGATTTCCCACATTAAGAAAGTGAGCCAATTTTTCCCCTGCATATCCCCAAAGCCATAAAGAGACATAGCAGACCATAAAATAAATCAAAACAAAAAGCGCTAAATAAACACTATTCTCTGAAGCTGAAAATAGGGCTGTACCTGAAACGGCGGCAATCCAAGCTTTTGGATTCAGCCACTGCATTAACGCACCTTGCGTAAAATTTGGAATCTTCTCTAGATCTTTGTGATCTGTTCGAATTTTTTCGCCTCTAGCGCTTAAAATATTCCAGCCAATCCAAACCAATAGAGCCGTTCCTAACAGCGCAATAGCATCCAAAAGAACCGGATACGATAAAATAATCTGATATAGACCAAAGCAAACTGCTGCAAGTAAAGCAGTAAATCCAATGGTTGCACCTGAAATAAAAGCAAAAGTTTTTCGAACACCAAAGTTCATACTGCTACTGAGAATAGTTAAATTAACAGGTCCAGGAGAGATAGACATCGATAATGAAAAAGTAAACATAGAGAAAATTAAAGCCAGCATATTTTTTTATCTTTTAGTGTTTTTTAGTTTTATGGGGCTATATCAACCAGTTTCAATCAATGTTTAAATTTAAATTATTTTTAAAATGGTTGTATCAGCGCATTAAAGCAGTTTTAAAATCAAAAATAAGTTAAAATACGCGATTGCTTTATTTGTCTTTGGGAATGTTCATGAATTCTAAACCTCGTCTTTCTACATATTGGGTTACCTGTGCAGATGGGCTTGAAACCTTACTTCAAGAAGAAATTGAAGGTTTAGGAGTACAAAACGTTGAACGTTTCCCTGGGCGATTGGTTTTCAAAGGTCAATTGGCTGATGCCTACCGCATTTGTATGTGGTCTCGTCTTGCATCACGTGTTTTGACGCCTATCCATACGTTTGAAGTTGAATTTACTCACGATGCACGCGATGTAGCTGAAGAACTCTACGAAGGTGCAAATAGTTTTGACTGGTCGCTTATTTTTGCACCTCAAAGTACATTTGCTGTGCGTTTACATGTCGAACGTGAGATCAAAGTCAACAGCCAATTCGCCACCTTACGTGTGAAAGACGGTATCGTAGATTCCTTCATGGAGGCTGTCGGTAAGCGTCCAAGCATCGATATCAAACAACCAGAAATAACCATTTACGCTTTGGCTGGTAAAAAAGAACATACTTTCTGTTTAGATTTGTCTGGCGATTCATTGCATAAACGTGGCTATCGCCACTATATGACTGATGCACCTATCAAAGAAAACTTGGCTGCAGCCATTCTTCAACACGCACAATTAATTGAAAAGAATCCAGATATTGTTCTTGATCCAATGTGTGGTTCAGGAACATTCATTATTGAAGCTTTAATGATGTTAACTGACCGCGCGCCTGGTTTGGTTCGTCGTTTCGGCTTTAATGGCTGGAATGGTCATGATCATGATCTTTGGATGCAAATTAAAGGTGAAGCTGCGGAACGTCACAAAGTTGCCTTAGAAAAACCGCTTCCAAAATTCTATGCCTTTGACGCAGATTGGGAAGCAGTAAAAGCAACCAAAAATAATATCCGCGCAGCAGGATTTGAGGCGTTGCTTGATCAAATTCAAATTGAAGAGCGTACCCTTTCTGATTGGCCAGATTTTAAAGCAGAAGGTAAATCTGTGGTCGTTGTCACTAACCCACCTTATGGTGAGCGTCTTGGTGATAAAGGCTCTAGCCGTTCATTCTATCTTGGTCTATCTGGCTTACTTCAAAAGAACTTTGCCAACCAAACTGCCGCAGTTATTGCAGCTCAAATTGAACAAGCAGACGTGTTGGCATTTAGCGAAACTCAAACGCTTCGCTTAATGAATGGTAAGCTACCTATTTATATTCGCTCAGGTAAGATTAAGCCACCTGTTGTGACACAACCTTTCTTAGCCAATTGGCTACCACTTCAATTCGATAAAATTGAAGGTGCTGAAGATTTTACAAATCGTTTGCAAAAGAATATGCAGAATTTGAAAAAATGGGCTGTAAAAGAAAATATCTATTGTTTGCGAATTTATGATGCTGATCTACCAGACTTCAATGTCGCTGTAGATCTATATGGTGACCGATTGCATGTTCAAGAATATGCCCCACCAAAATCAATCGATCCTGAAAAAGCGAAAAAACGTTTTAATCTTGCTTTACAAGCAATCCGTGCTGTCACAGGTTTAGGTCGCGATGCCATTTTTATCAAGACTCGTGCTCGTCAGGAAGGTAAAAACCAATACACTAAACAAAGTACTGCCTCTAAACGCTTTATCGTTCAAGAAGGCAAAGCGAAAATCTTGGTTAACCTCACAGATTATTTAGATACTGGTCTTTTCCTCGATCATCGCCAAATTCGCTTACGCATCGCTGCTGAAGCGAAAGGTAAACATTTCCTTAATCTATATAGTTATACCTCAACTGCAAGTTTACATGCTGCGTTAGGTGGTGCTGCGAGCACGACCAGTGTCGACCTTTCAAATACTTATTTGAACTGGTCTAAAGAAAACTTTGTCTTAAATGGTTTAACGGTTGATCATGCTGACCAACAACACCAGTTCTTTGCCAGTGATTGTTTTGAATGGTTAAAAGAAGGTCATGAACAATATGACTTAATCTTTATCGATCCGCCAACGTTCTCGAACTCTAAAAAATTCCATGGTACGTTTGACGTTCAACGTGATCACTTATCCCTGATTAAGCGTGCAATGAATCGTTTAACCACTGGTGGTACACTGTATTTCTCAAATAACTATCGTGGTTTTGAATTAGACGACGAAATCAAAGCGTTCTATGACATTGAAGAACTCACCCATGAAACAATTGGTCTAGACTTTAAACGTAATACTAAAATTCATCGTTCATGGAAAATTAGACACCTTCGAGCCTAATGACTAGAGAGCTTGACCAATAAAAAAAGGGCAATTCGTTTGCCCTTTTTTATTTTCTTAAATTTTTTGAAGGTGAATATTCCTTTGTCACAATAATGGTTGGATCTGTTGAAACATAGACAGTACGTGGTAGCGTATCATAAGGATAATACGTCAGTGGTTTAATGGTTTTGCTAATCTGCTCAGGATCTGCTTTTTTGCTCAATTCAAAATCAGAAACTGCATTTGAAACCAATTGCTTCTGATTAAATTCTTCTGCTTGAGTCTGAGCCAAATGTTGTTGATTCTGTATTTGTTCTTCAGTGCTTTGTGCTACTTCATTTTTTAATTCTTGCACTAAATTTTCATTCAAATTTTGATCAATCACTTGCTGTTCGATAAGTTCAGATTCATCTAATTTCTGTGCAGTTGCCCATTGAAAACTACACATCAGCATGCCAGAAATTAAAATTGACCGTCGAAAAGTAACACTTATAAATTCCATTTTTTATCTCGAAAATTATTATTGTAGTTTTATTTATATATTTATTAATTACAGCTAATCAAGTGCGTTCACCCGCATTCCGATGAACGCACCACATTCTTAAATACGACTCACTTCAAAGTAAGAGTATTTAGAACGATCAATCACGTCATAGGGTTTACTTTCATAACTATGAAGCGTGTGAACTGCTTTCATTTTATGTGATGAACACTGTTCTAGAACTTGCTTACGTGGATCATTCTCAACCACTGTCACACAAAATGATGTTTTACCCTGAGCTTTCACCAATGTGTTTACATTGGTCAGCATAAACTTTAATACTTCAACCGCATTTGGATGACAGAGGAAACTATGCGTCATGAGATAATCAAAGGATTGCCCCTCTTCTGGAAGCGTTAACTGTCCAGTAATACGAGCATAAGTGTTATAAACAGGCTTCAACAGTTTTAACGTTTTAGAATAACTCGCCACTTTAGTTTGTTTAAAATCTTTTTGATCCCACAAACCAAATAAACCTACGATTTTTTGATCTGAATTGAGCACTAAATGAAAGTCTTCTAACCTCAACCCATACCAAAAAGGATGATTAGCTTCCAGTAACTGTTTAAAGTCATAATCAGGTAAAAAATTATAATGAGAAGCCATTTCTTGTATAAAACCATTGACCGCATCAATCTTATCTATGGTCAGTGTTTCAAGGCGAAGTCCAGCAGACTGCTTAAACTTAGGTACCTTAGAAATGGTAAAAGTAGTCATCGAATCAAAGATATAAGGTAAAGCGTATCCTTCTCTTTCACGATGCATCATATTTCGAGCTACTTTATTATCTTCTAAAATCACGCTTTGAAAGATAATTTCACGTGGTAAGCAGTCAAAAATGTATTCCATAAAGACATTAAAGGCTTTTTTACCCCGGGCAGTGAGCTTGATCCGTAGATCTGAAACATAGCGTAATTGTTCAGCGGCACCATTAATCCAATACAATTTCCAACCGATGTTCATCATGGCAATAATCTGATCAGGTTGATCTTGATGTACGACAACCAAAATTTCGGGCTTATTATATTGTGCATGTGTGGCCCGAAAATAACTCGGTTTTCGCTCAAATGAAATCACCATACCGTTACTCGGCATACTTTCAGAAATCAGCTCAATCAATTGAGGATCATCTTGCTCCGCAGCATAACGTAGATAAAATTCAGGCGATATTTTTGATCGATATAGTAAATTTTGCTCTGTCATTTTTAAATTCTTAAATAAATTTCATTTTCTTCAAAGGTTCTGGCTTGATATTCCCCTCAATCATGCCATTGCGCATTGCGATAGTCTTATATTCATGCCATGCATCTTCCACATGCATCACGCGCGCTTCATCTAATTGCCCTAAATTACGCGCCAGCTCATAGTGAAAATTTTGTTTTAGCAATTGATCTAACTGTTGATCAGACGGCTGCCCACTCACACTACCCTCAGAAAGCAAAACATAATAAGGTTTCGATTCGGTCTGTTCTATTCCAAGTAAACTAATGGGTAAAAAACCGTTTTGTTTAAATGTATCGATCACACTCAAAGCAACCGTTTGATCAATCTTCTCACCGACCAAATCAACTGTCATCTTTCGACCAAGGAATTTAAAGCAAGGGATACCCTGATAAAAAGTATCAACCAATAACTCATCATCAATAATATAGCGTTTCAAACCTGACCCCGTCGTAATAATAGGACTCACGATTTGACCTGGTTTAAGCAGCCAAGCAGGATAAATTTGCTGAGTATCTAAATCCTGAAACTCATAAAAATGAGCTTGATACATCAGTGGATAATGATCTTCTAAAGGTATAGTTACCACACCTTCAGTGGCCCAAAGCCCTTTACCCTCAAAACTTACACCCTTAATTTTGGTTTTTAGAATTTGTGCCCAGTGCTGTGCACTTGCTGTATCCCAAGATGAAATTAAAAATAGCTTTGGCCATAATTTTTTCCAACAAGTCGGGTCTTCCAAATCTAATTGTTTTAAAATCTGGCTACGTTGCACAGATTTTTTGATTTTTAAGAAATCTAATCTCTGACGACTCCACTGACCAGTCGATAAAACTTCAACGATTTCACTCTTATTTTCTTGGATAATTTCGATCAGTTGCAGTGCAAAAGTTGGACTCCAAACCGAAATCATGCCGAGATTTGCATCTCTGACTAAATACACAGCTGTAGCGAACATCGCATCTTCAGCAGTTTCTGCCAAAGCAATGTCAGCAGGCACGGCCTGCGTAATTTGAGTTAAAATTCGTTTTGAAAAAGAAAGTAAGGCACTATCATCATTTAAATTATGAGTGGTCGTCAGTTGACGCTGGCTTTCAGGCAACCAAGATACAGACCAATAGTGTGTTGTACGTTTTAATTCAGGATAACGACGATATAAACTCGTGAGCCATAAACCAATCGCCTGATCTATTTCACCTAAAAATTGTTGGGTATATGGAATAAATTTGAGTGCTTCACTTGAACCACTTGTAGGCTGGAATCGGATAATTTTACTTTTATTAAGTAAATTTACGCCTTGATTACGTGATGCTTCAACTTTCTGCTTCCAATCAGCATAACGTGTTACTGGAAAATGTTGAGCAAACGACTCATATTCCATCTTTGGATCATCACATATAACTTTTAATTTATCACGCTGAACTTTTTCCAATTGATCAGCGTATTGATAAAAGTCTTTAAATGATTTTTTACAGGCCAAATTTAAAACTTGATGAGCTGCAAATATCACAGACATTAGGCCACCTTAGAATCTTGATCTTGATCTTTGGTTTGAGCCGATTTAGATAATTTATCTTTATTCAGATTCGACTTATTTTTTTTGAGCGATGATTTTTTCACAAACCTTACCGCTGTTTGCAAAATATCAACCCAACGCAGCTCACCAATACACGGTAATTCAGTACCTTGAACCCAAGATGGATTGCATTCCTCAAAAAACTCAATTTTACGATTTTTCTGGCGCATTTCTTCTGTTATTGGGGCCACATCAGGTTTCAGACACTGATAGTTTTCTCCAAAATCAATCAGCTTTGATTCATCATCATAGTATTCTGCAAAATACTCACGACAATACGCTTCAACATAATCTTTTAAATATTCATCTTTATTTTCAGGATTTGGATAATAGTGATAATAATTATTTGCAAGAAGTAAGTAGGTCTTAAAGCCCTTTGAGATCAGCATCCAATAGATCGGTACACCCGTATGACGTAATTTGAAGGTCATTACATAACGGAACATCGCACGTTGTAATGCTCGACTACCCCAATACGCCTCCTCAATAATGGTATCACCACTAAAAAAAGCATGGGCAGTTTTACCGTTCACGGTAAAATTTCGCTCCATTACAGTTGAGAAACCCACTAAAAAATCTTTTTTGGGTTCTCGAATGATAAACACACCAGTCTTTTCCAGAAGGTCTCTTTCAAAAATTTCAAAGACTGTATTTGAATAATAGTTACTGTAAATATTGAACATCTTTTCAATATCACGGGGTTTTAAATCTTTTACCTTAACAAACTCACTATAAGGTTCTTTTTTTAATTTTCGGAGTCGTTTTAATTCTAGCATATTGATCCCATTAAGCTAAACAATGAATTCCTTTTGTGAATCAATAAACAAATTAAACATTTATTCACAAAAATATTGAGTGCAATCTTATACTTAATAGATTTGAGTAGCAATTTTATTAAAAAATAAATTTATTATTTTTAAATCACTTAAATGAAAAAAAACCTGAACGAATTCAGGTTTTCTAAGTTTGTTTATTAAATTCTAATTTAATTTAAGTTTACTAAAACTCAAATTTCCATCAGTGCTTTGTATAACAATTGTATCTCCTGGCAAAAATTCTCCCGCCAAGATTTTTTGAGCCAATGTATTTTCAACCTTTTGTTGAATAGCACGTTTAAGTGGTCGAGCCCCATAGATTGGGTCATATCCTGCCTCAATTAATTCATCGAAAGCAGTGTCATCTACAGTCAAACTTAAATCACGATCAGCCAAACGAGCACGTAAGCGATCTAACTGAATATCCGCGATACCTCGAATCTGCGATTTTTTCAGTGCATGGAAGATTACAAGCTCATCAATTCGGTTAATAAACTCTGGTCTAAAATGCTCAGAAACAGCAGCCATCACAACACTGCGTACATCTTGTTCCGTCGCCATGTCACCTAATTCGCGCACTTCATTTGAACCTAAGTTTGAAGTCATGACGATCACGGTATTTTTAAAATCCACCACACGCCCTTGCGAATCAGTCAAGCGACCATCGTCAAGTACCTGAAGCAGAATGTTAAATACATCTGGATGAGCCTTCTCTACTTCATCAAATAACACCACGCTATAAGGCTTACGGCGTACTGCTTCAGTTAGCACACCACCCTCTTCATAACCAACATAACCAGGAGGTGCTCCCACCAAACGACTAACAGAATGTTTCTCCATAAATTCAGACATATCGATACGGATCATGGCATCGTCACTGTCAAATAAGAAGTTTGCTAAAGCTTTAGTTAACTCAGTTTTCCCAACACCTGTTGGACCTAAAAATAAGAATGAACCACTTGGGCGATTCGGATCTGAAAGTCCAGCACGTGAGCGTCGTACAGCATTAGAAACTGCAACTACCGCTTCATCTTGGCCTACGACGCGGTTATGTAAAAATGTTTCCATACTGAGTAATTTTTCACGCTCACCCTGTAGCATTTTTGCTACAGGAATTCCTGTTGCTGCACTTACAACTTCGGCAATTTCATTGTCCGTCACTTTATTACGCAATAATTTAGGTTCAACTTTCTCTTCAGATGCTTCTTCACTGAGTCGTTTCTCCAAATCAGGAATAACACCGTATTGAAGACGAGCCATTTCAGCTAGATCATTTTCACGTTGTGCCTTTTGCATCGCAATACGTGCTTGATCAAGCTCAGCCTGAATTTGTTGATCGCCTTGGACCAAACGCTTTTCAGAAACCCACACTTCTTCAAGATCGCTGTATTCCTTCTCCACTTCAGCAATTTGTTTTTCTAAGTGTGAAACTTCAGCTTTACTTCCCGCATCTTCGTCTTTTTTTACAGCCTCAAGCTGTAATTTGAGTTGAATAAGACGACGCTCTAATTTATCTAGAGACTCAGGTTTTGAATCAAGCTCCATCTTAATTCGAGATGCCGCCTCGTCAATTAGATCAATCGCTTTATCTGGTAGTTGACGATCTGTAATGTAACGATGTGACATTTTAGCTGCAGCAATGATGGCAGAATCTAAGATTTTGACACCATGATGTACTTCATAGCGCTCTTTTAATCCACGTAAAATCGCAATCGTGTCTTCAACGCTAGGCTCGTCAACCAATACTTTCTGGAAACGACGTTCAAGTGCTGCATCTTTTTCAATGAATTGTCGATATTCATCTAAAGTTGTAGCACCTACACAACGTAATTCTCCGCGTGCTAAAGCAGGTTTCAACATGTTACCTGCATCCATTGCACCGTCGCCTTTACCTGCACCGACTAGAGTGTGCAACTCATCGATAAACAGAATAATTTCACCATCATGTTTAGCAAGATCTTTTAATACTGCTTTTAAGCGCTCTTCAAATTCACCACGATATTTTGCACCAGCTAAAAGCGATCCAAGATCAAGTGATAAGACACGTTTATTTTTTAAACTTTCAGGCACTTCTCCATTGACGATACGCTGTGCTAAACCCTCTACAATGGCAGTTTTACCAACACCCGGCTCACCAATCAAAACAGGATTATTTTTTGTACGGCGTGATAAAACTTGGACTGTTCGACGAATTTCATCATCTCGCCCAATCACTGGATCAAGCTTGCCAGAAAGTGCTCGCTCAGTGAGATCAATGGTGTATTTGTTTAATGAATCACGTTGATCTTCATGATTGTTACTCATGACTTTTTCATCACCTCGAACTTTAGTTATCGCCGCTTTTAAACCTGCGGATTGAACACCAACCGCATTTAAAATAGTTTTGGTTGCACCTGTTTCTGCTAAACCAAGTAACACCCAATCTGTTGAAAGAAACTCATCACCCGATTTTTGTGCATAACTATCTGCCAAGTTAAGCGCTTTAACCGCATCTGGACTGAGATTAATATCACCAGTTGGATGAGCAAGTGTTGGAGCATCAGCAAGCGCCTGTTGCAACTTTGTGCTTAATTCTCGTAAATTCGCCCCTGCCTGCTGCAACAAACTCATATTTGATGGCTCTTCAAGCAGTGTCGATAGTATATGGATGCCTTCAATCGCTGTATGATCCTTGCCCATTGCTAAAGATTGCGCATCAGATAAGGCTTGCTGTAAGCGATTTGTAAATTTTTCAAAACGCATTATTATTTTCCTCACAACAAATTTGGTACTTGCTTAGTTAATGGGTGAGAAGCGTCATATTTCAAGTCGGTTTTTTAATTATTTTCTTATATTTCAATTATTTAAAAAATAAAGATAGATTATAATTATAATATTTGTGCTGCTCATACATTTTTCAATACCACTTCACAATTTTTTCATGGTGATTGTGATATTTATCTAATATTCACTAGATATGACAAAGAAAATATATTCCCCGTAAACGGTCATTATTGTTCTCAAATCATCACATAGGAGTACGCCGAACTTATATCGACTTAATCGGTACATGTTGTGCAAAATCATTCAATATGAATTTATAAGATAAACAATGAATTTTATATTTATTTAAAGAATATAGATAAAACTTATAATAATCACCGTTTTCCTTAAACGGATGATTTAATCATTCAGGCATACTTTCATGAATCATTTTATAAATCTCTCAGAAAATAAAGTTCATCAAGATAAAATTAAATTTATTTTATCTGAAGCAAAAAAAAATATAGAAGATCATACACTCCTCTTTGCAGGCTCTTTAAAACCCCAAGATGCGTGGCTTTTGTTCCAATCCCAACAAGCGATCATTATTGATGTCAGAACACATGAAGAGCGAAAATTCGTAGGTTATGTCGAACATTCAGAACATATTCCTTGGCTCACAGGCATCTCACTTGAACGTAACCCTGAGTTTTTAGAGAAGTTACAATCTTTTGTTAATGCATATGACATCATTTTGCTCATGTGCCGTAGTGGAAAGCGCTCTGCAGCAGCAGCGAGTGTGGCGTATAACGCTGGTTTCACGAACGTATACAATATCGATCAAGGTTTTGAAGGTGATTTAGATCCCAACTCCCATCGTGGTACTTATAATGGCTGGCGATTTCACAATCTGCCATGGGTACAAGAGTAAAATTGATTCGCTCAACTTACATAAAAAAAGCAACCTTAAGGTTGCTTTTTTTAACTCGATAAAATCAAGCTCCGGCTTCAATGATTTCAAAATCATGTGTAATTTCAACACCGCCATCTGAAAGCATTTTACTTGCTGAGCAATATTTTTCTGCAGATAGCTCAACAGCTTTAGCGACTTGCTTTTCTTTAATTGCTTTTCCTGTAACCACAAAATGCAAATGTATCTTCGTGAAAACCGCAGGAATTGTATCTGCCCTCTCAGCTTTCAACTGACATTGAACACCAGTCACATCTTGTCTAGATTTTTTTAATATGGTCACAATATCAAACGAAGCACACCCACCAAGCCCCATTAAAATGAGTTCCATCGGACGTGGACCACGGTTTTCACCACCGTAAGCTTCAGCACCATCCATGATAATTTGGTGACCGCTTTCAGATTTTGCTTCAAAAGCAACATTCTCTAACCAATGTACGCTAGTATGCATTGCAACTACCTAAAAAAAACTATAAATTTACTTAGGACTGTACACTAGCATATATTGAGCTGATAAGGAATTTCACCTCTTATGCTTCACGTGGCAAGTTTATTTAGGTCTAAAGATCTAGTTACTATCCAAATCGGAATTTAAAAAGCATGACTTCTAATTTTTCACAACTTAGTACAGATGCTTTGTCGCCAGGTCAATTACCTGAATCTGTCAAAGCTTTGCTCAAGCGTGCGCACATCAATAGATTTCCAAAACGAACTTCAATTATTGATGCGGGCTCAGAGTCGAAATCTCTGTATCTAATTTTAAAAGGGTCGGTTTCAATTATTTTACGTGAAGATGATGAACGTGAAATTGTTGTAGCCTATTTAAACCCAGGGGACTTTTTTGGAGAGATGGGATTATTTGAAAGTAATCCTCAGCGTACTGCAGAAGTACGTACACGTGATGTATGTGAGATTGCTGAAATTTCATATGCTAACTTCCATGAAGTAAGTAAGCAGTATCCAGATCTTAGCTATGCGGTGTTCGCACAGCTCGTTCGTCGCTTAAAAAATACAACTCGAAAAGTAACTGACCTAGCATTTATTGATGTATCGGGTCGTATTGCACGTTGTTTAATCGACTTGTCAGCTCAACCTGAAGCAATGATTCTTCCAAATGGACGCCAAATTCGTATTACTCGTCAAGAAATTGGTCGTATTGTAGGTTGTTCACGTGAAATGGTTGGTCGTGTTCTTAAAACACTTGAAGAACAAGGCATGATTGAAACTGATGGTAAAGCTATCTTAATTTTTGATTCATCATTAGAAGCAGTAAATTCTGTTGAAGAAGACTTTGACAACAATGATGATGAATAAATTTTCATCTGATCTACATTCAAAAAAGCAAATCTGACGATTTGCTTTTTTATTGCCTTTTTTCTGAAAACTTTCGAATTTATTTTACATACGTTTTGAATCTTAGATTAGGTATGATTTAAATATATCAACTTAAAAAATACAGCAAGGATGTTGAGCATGAAATTTAATCGACTTGGGCAAACAGATATACACGTTCCCGAAATTTGTTTAGGAACAATGACCTTTGGTGAGCAAAATAGCCAGTCCGAGGCTTTCCAACAACTGGAATATGCACTCGAGCGGGGGTTAAATTTTTGGGATACTGCAGAGATGTACCCAGTACCACCTAAAGTCGAAACTCAAGGAGCGACGGAAGAAATTATCGGCAATTGGATTCAGCAGCGCGGCCAACGTGATCAACTTTTTCTTGCTTCAAAAATTGCAGGTCCAGGCCAAGGTGGTAGCAATATTAGAGGCGGCACAACTCGCTATACTGCCAGCGACATCAGCTCAGCCTTAGACTCAAATCTTAGACGCTTAAAAACTGACTATATTGATCTTTATCAGCTGCATTGGCCTCAACGCCCAACCAATATGTTTGGTCAATTGGGTTATACCAATCACCATGCTCACAGTACACTAGATATCACACCACTCGAGGAAACCTTATCTGCCCTTCAAGCGGAAATTAATAGAGGTAGAATTCGTTATATCGGACTCTCCAATGAGACACCATGGGGAACCATGAAATTTCTACATTTAGCTGAAAAGTTAGGGCTGTCTAAATTTGTTTCTGTACAAAACCCCTATAACTTATTAAATCGTACCTATGAAATCGGCATGTCGGAGATTGCTAAATTTGAAGGCATCGGTTTACTGGCCTATTCACCACTCGCTTTTGGCTATTTAACAGGAAAATTTAGACATGGTGCGAGACCTGCAAATGCCAGAGTCACCTTATACTCTAGATTTTCGCGTTATAGTAATCCTGAAAGTGAATGGGCAACTGAACAATACGCACTCTTAGCAGAAAAACATGGACTGACATTAACGCAATTAGCGTTAGCTTTCATTAAGCAGCAGTTCTTCGTGACCAGCACAATCATTGGTGCAACCGATTTAAATCAACTCAAAGAAAATATTGATGCTTTTAATGTGTCATTGTCAGAAGAAATACTTCAGGAAATTGAGATCATCCATAAACAACAACCAAATCCAGCACCTTAAGTGTCTAATAAATTCGATTTCAATACATTTGAATCAAAGCCATACTGTGATAACAATTTACTGAGTGGTGAATATAAAAAAAGGATGCTATCGCATCCTTTTTAGCTTTATTCTTTTAACGGCGACTTTGGTTATAAATCGCTTGAGCTGCAGGTAAGTTTTTACGCATCGCCTCAATTCGTTGAGCATTTGAAGGGTGTGTTGATAAGAAAGATGCATTGCCACCATTACTTGCTTTAGCCATCTTTTCCCATAACGTAATCGCTGCTTGTGGGTTATACCCAGCTCTAGCCATTAACATTAATCCACCCTGATCAGCACGGCTCTCCAAGTTACGTGAATAAGGCAACCCTACACCCAGTTGAGAACCAATTTGTGCAACTGCTGCGCCACCTTGACCTACCCCAGCTGCACTTAAACCAACACCTAAAGCCAAGTCAGTTAAAGCTTGAGCACCCAATTTGCTTTTTGCATGCTCTTCCAAAGCATGGATCATTTCATGCCCCATGATGGCCGCAATTTCAGCATCTGTTAAATTTAAACGTTCCACAATACCTGTATAAAAAACAACTTTACCACCTGGCATGACAGAAGCATTTAATTCACTTGATTTAATTACAGACACTTGCCATTGGAATGGCTGACCCGTTTGATTCATTTGATCAGCATATGGACGCAAACGATTGTAGACATTGGTAATACGCTTATAGGTATTTGAGCTTGTATCCAATAAGCCCTTACTGCGAGCTGTATCAATGGCTTGCGAGTAACTTTGTGCAGCAGCTGCATTTAATGTCGCTGAGTCTGCACCCGCCATATCCGCAAATGTTGTACACCCTGAAATCGAGATCACCGCAGACGCAGTAAGACCGAGCAATAATTTGTTCTTCATTATAATGTTCCAATCTACTTGAAAGTACTTGTTCTTAATTATAAACAAACTCAACTACGCTTAATATCTCATTTTTCTTCACTTTTTTATTTGTTATGTAATTTAGTAAACAAATTGATAGCTAATCCAAAAGACCAAACAAAAAATATTAAGCACGAGATAGGTTTGACTCCACGGTTTTAAACGAGTTTCGAGCTTCTCATCTTTACGCTTAAAAAATAAATAGGTGTTTTGAATTAAAATAATAGGGACCAATACGCAAGCGATCATAATCGACAGTCCAATAAAGACTTGGTATACCACTTCTTCGGCTACTGTTTGAGATCGAATTATCATCATCGCAATCGTGGGTGCCCCCCCCATTGCAAATAACAACGAATAAAACATTGTTCCAGAAATATTTTTATGCATCCTGCACACTCTATTATTTTATACATTCGATTTTAACAATCTCTAAGATTCAGCACAGCCAATTTTTATACAACTTTGGTCGTTGTTTAGATCAAAAAAAGCCCTGTGATATCACAGGGCTTTTTTAAAACTTTTAATTAAGCTTCAAACGGGTGACGAAGAATAATCGTTTCATCACGGTCTGGACCAGTTGATACGATGTCGATTGGACATTCGATTAACTGTTCAAGTCGCTTAATATAGTTGATTGCTGCTTCTGGCAATTGGTCTAAAGATTTAGCACCAAAAGTAGACTCAGTCCAACCAGGCATTGTTTCGTAAATTGGTTTTAAAGTTTCAAATGCAAGTGCATCAGAAGAACCTACGCAGCCCGAATCTGCAGCCTCATAACCGACACAGATTTTGATTTCTTCTAAACCATCAAGAACGTCAAGTTTAGTCAAGCAAATACCCGAAAGTGAGTTTACTTCTACTGAACGACGAAGGATTTCAGCATCGAACCAACCACAGCGACGTTGGCGACCAGTAGATGCGCCAAATTCTGAACCTACAGTACCAAGGTGCTTACCAATTGCATCACCAACATCGTTTGCAGCATCATAAACCAACTCAGTTGGGAATGGACCTGCACCTACGCGAGTTGTATAAGCTTTGGTAATACCCAATACATAGTCAAGGTGTAATGGACCAAGACCAGAACCAGAACTCACACCACCAGCAGTCGTATTTGAAGATGTTACGTATGGATAAGTACCATGGTCAACATCAAGAAGTGAGCCTTGAGCCCCTTCAAACATGATGTTGTCACCGTTCTTACGATATTTATGCAATTCGCCAGTAACATCAACAACCAGTGGAGCAACAACTTCACGCCATTGATCACATAACGCAAGCACGTCTTCAAGCTTAACCGCTTCTACACCGTAGAACTGTGTTAATTGGAAGTTATGGTATTCAAGTAACTCTTCAAGCAATGCTTTAAGATGATCACCACCACGCACTAAATCAGCGACACGAACCGCACGACGTGCAACTTTATCCTCATACGCTGGACCAATACCACGACCTGTTGTACCAATCTTGGCATTCCCACGTTTTTTCTCACGTGCTTGGTCTAATGCAATATGGTTTGGCAAAATTAATGGACAGTTTGGAGAAATACGTAAACGTTCTTTAACTGGCACACCTTGCTCTTCAAGAATCGTCATCTCTTTGATTAACGCTTCAGGAGAAAGCACTACACCGTTACCAATTAAGCAAAGTACGTTTTCACGTAAAATACCAGATGGAATGAGGTGTAAAACAGTTTTCTTACCACCTACGACGAGAGTATGACCTGCATTGTGTCCACCTTGATAGCGAACAACTGCAGCCGCTTGATCTGTGAGCAGGTCAACGATTTTACCTTTACCTTCGTCGCCCCATTGGGTACCAAGTACCACAACATTCTTGCCCATAATAGCCTCATTGCATCATGCTGTTAAAATTGAAGAACATGATTTGAAATTTAGTATTCAAATCAGGTGATTAAATCTGTTCGAGTTTCCACTCACCCGCTTGATTCACCAACTGGTGAGTCGCGTTAGGTACTGAATTCAACTCATCTTGACCAAGCAACTGCACAACGCTTTTACCTTGATCACGTAATCCTTGAATTGCTTTGACTAGGTCAGCATTATTTCCCTTAGGTGCAACGATCACTTCCAATGCTTTAAATTGACCAGCGCTTAAAGCGTATAAGTCACATGAAAAGCCAGTTGCTGGACGTGCACGACCAAAATGCTCACCAATACCATCATAACGTCCACCTTGAGCTAATGGTGCAGCACGATTTGGTGCATACACTGCATACATTAAGCCAGTGTGATAGTGATATGAGCGAAGCTCTACAACATCGATACCAATATGCAGATTTGGCCAACGTTGCTGAATCGCATCTTGTGTGCTTTGAACTGCATTAAATGCTTCTTGGAATGCCGAATCTTCTAAGATTTCTTGGCTTAAATGTGATTTTAAAGCGACTAAATCACTTGCATAACGACCAAGCGCATAAAAATCAGAGCCGAATTTAAGTTGTTGCGTATATTCAGCAAGCTCTGGTAATGCTTTACGCTGATATAAATCAGATAGATGCGACTCTATAGCTTTGTTCAATCCTGCATGTTTGACTAAGCTACGGAATAGACCAACGTGTCCAATATCTAAATGGATCGCCTCAGTTACACCTGTATTTTTTAATAATTCCAACATGACATCGATCATTTCGACGTCAGCATCGATACTGTCTGAACCAAACAACTCAGCACCGAGCTGTAAAGGCGCACGTGTGGTATTGAAACCTTGTGGTTTGGTATGAAGTACCGTTCCAGCGTAGCAATAGCGTGCAACACCTTCAACTGGATACACGTGTGCATCAATACGCGCCACCTGAGGCGTCATATCTGCACGCACACCAAGTAAACGACCAGAAAGTTGATCGATTACTTTAAATGTGGCTAAGTCTAAATCTTGATTCGATTCTGAAAGAGAAGATAGAGATTCGATGTATTCAATAAATGGCGTGTACACCAATTGATAACCTCGAGCTGCGAGGAAATCTAACGCGGTACGACGCAAAGTTTCAATAACTTGCGCTTGCTCTGGTAATACATCAGCTACACCATCAGGTAATAACCATGTCTCTGAAATGGGCATGTTGTAAACCTAAATTCTGTCAGCGCGGAACAAATCCGCATAAAAAAATCGGGAACACACCCGATTTCTCCTAGTCTATCACGATCAACCCCCATGTGCATCAGACTTTTAAATAATTAAATCGGAATTTTAGATTATTCATAAGCTTCTATTGGTAATTCTGAACGCACTAGCAGTTGATCTATGTTATAGACTTAAGCCTTTATAAAAGACACAGCATTTCAGTTTCATGACTGATCTGGAAATGAATGACATAAATCTAGTAAACGATTGGTATATCCCCACTCATTATCATACCAAGCATAGACTTTAGCTTGCTTCCCGACCACCATGGTTTGAGTTAAATCTACAATGAGTGAAAACGGAGAATGATTAAAGTCAGATGATACTAAAGGCTCATCTGTTACCGACATAATTTCCGAAAATCGCTCTCGTGCTGCTGAAATTAACGCTTCATTTAACTGATGGTCTGTAATTGGCTGTTGCGCTATAAATGTCAAATCAATAGCTGCCACATTAATGGTAGGAACACGAATTGAGTAACCGTCTATTCGCCCTTCCATTTTTGGCATGACACGTTTGATTGCACCTAGAGCAGATGAAGTCGTTGGAATAATGTTTTGCCCAGATGCCCTCGCACGACGTAAATCGCGGTGAACATGATCTAAAACGGATTGATCCGCTGTAACAGCATGAATTTCTGTCATTAACGCACTTTCTATACCAAAGGCATCGTCAATAATTTTGACCAGAGGAACCAATGCTTGTGTCGTACATGAAACACTCGAAATAATCTGATCCGTAGTTTTAACCTCTGTATGATTTACCCCGTAGACGATTGCAGCATCAACCGTATCAAAAGGTGCAGCCCCAATTATCACGCGTTGAGCGCCAGCATTGAGATGGCGTGTCGCTTCTGCTCGAGATCTAAATAAACCAGTACACTCTAAAACAACATCAACGTTTAAACGCTTCCATGGTAGTTGATCTGGTTCTGTTTGACAGTGGACTTCAATAGATAATTTTTTTTGATAGGCATGAATATTGAGAAATACTTGCTCTGCAACATAACTCAACTCCACTTCCCCATGAAATCTTCCATGTGTGGTGTCATATTTAAATAAATGAATTAAAGTTTCTACATCAGCCACATCATTAATCGCAACGATTTCAAAATTGAATTGTTTTGGATTTTCAAACCAAGCTCTTAAAACATTTCGCCCGATTCGTCCAAATCCATTAATTGCGATACGCTGCATATGTAACCTTCAATTCTTTAATACAAGTTCTTGAAAGCTCTATGTTAAAGTATTTCTAAAATATTCAGTAATAAATAATGGTCTTATGACTACTCAATATTTTTGATTGATCTTTGTACGAGATACACTGCTTAAGCATTTGAAAATGATCTCAACACCAATAATGATTAAAATTTCACCTAAAACCAGAATTAAAGAGAATTGTCATTAAAACACTTTAAAATCATTGGTACAGGTGGCAAATTCCGTTATAATTTGGCGTTTTTAAACTTTTAGCCCGGTATGCTGGGGTGAATTTTATTGTGAATTCGCACTTTATTTCCCAGACATATTATTTGCCAATACAGAATTAATGGAGTGACTTGGTTGTGAGTACTCGTTTTATGACATCAGCTGAAATTCGTGAAGCATTTTTGCGTTACTTTGAATCGCAAGGCCACACACGTGTCGCGTCGAGTTCTCTAGTTCCTGCCAATGACCCAACTTTGCTTTTTACAAATGCTGGTATGAACCAGTTCAAAGATTGCTTCTTAGGCCTAGAAAAACGAGATTATGTACGTGCAGTGTCATCACAAAAATGTGTTCGTGCTGGCGGTAAACATAACGACTTAGATAACGTGGGCTACACAGCTCGTCACCATACGTTTTTTGAAATGTTAGGTAACTTCTCTTTCGGAGATTACTTTAAACGTGATGCGATTAAATTCGCTTGGGATTTCTTAACCAATGAAAAATGGTTAGGCCTACCTAAAGACAAATTATATGCAACGGTTTATCACACTGATGATGAAGCATTCGACATCTGGAACAAAGAAATCGGTCTAGATGAGTCTCGCATTATTCGTATCGGCGACAACAAAGGCGGTCAATACGCTTCAGATAACTTCTGGGCAATGGGCGATACAGGTCCTTGTGGTCCATGCTCTGAAATCTTCTTTGACCATGGCGATCACATTTGGGGTGGTTTACCAGGCACACCAGAAGAAGATGGCGACCGTTTCATCGAAATTTGGAACAACGTATTCATGCAGTTTAACCGTACTGCTGATGGCGTACTTCACCCTCTTCCAGCGCCATCTGTAGATACAGGTATGGGCTTAGAACGTATTTCTGCCGTTTTACAACACGTCAACTCAAACTACGAAATCGACCTATTCCAACATTTGCTTAAAGCTGCAGCTGAAATTATTGGTTTAGATACTGCTGAACTTGAAGCGAAAGCACAAGCTGAAGGCAAACCAGTTGAATACCCAGCATCACTTAAAGTCGTTGCCGACCATGCACGTTCATGTTCATTCTTGATTGCTGATGGCGTAAACCCTTCAAACGAAGGCCGTGGTTATGTACTACGTCGTATCATCCGTCGTGCAGTACGTCACGGTAACAAATTGGGTGCGACAGGTTCATTCTTCCACAAAATGTTGAAGCCTTTAATTGAGGTGATGGGCGCTGCCTATCCTGAACTTGAAGCACAACAAGCGCGTATCGAAGCGCAACTTTTAAAAGAAGAAGAGCAATTTGCTAAAACCTTAGAACAAGGTTTGAAATTGCTTGAGGGCGAACTTGCTAACTTAAAAGGTTCTGTAATTCCAGGCGAAGTAGTATTCAAACTTTACGACACGTACGGCTTCCCAACTGACTTAACGGCTGACATCGCACGTGAACGTGATTTAACGATTGACGAAGCTGGTTTTGAAAAAGAAATGGCTGCTCAACGTCAACGTGCACGTGATGCGGGTAAATTCGCAATCGACTACAACAGCGTTGTAAAAGTTGAAGGCGAAACTCAGTTTGACGGCTACGATGCAACTGCTGGTGAAGGTCAAATCATCGCAATCTATAAAGATGGCGAACAAGTTGATGAAGTCGTTGAAGGTGATGAAGCTTTAATCGTTCTAAACCAAACCCCTTTCTATGCAGAAAGCGGTGGTCAAATCGGTGATACAGGTCTCTTCAAAAACGATACGGGTATTTTCGAAGTTCAAGACACGAAAAAATCTGGTGGCGCGTTCGTTCACCAAGGTATCGTGACCATGGGCAACCTTAAAGTTACTCAAAATGTAGAAGCAACAGTTAAAGCAGACATCCGTGCAGCAACTGCACGTAACCACTCTGCGACTCACCTTCTACATGCTGCACTTCGTCAAATCTTGGGTTCACATGTTCAACAAAAAGGTTCATTGGTTGCATCTGACGTGTTACGTTTCGACTTTGCCAATGATCAACCCGTGACATTTGAACAAATTCAAGAAATTGAACGTCTGGTAAATGCTGAAGTGATTGCCAACACACCTGTAACAACTGAACTCCTCGACATCGAATCTGCAAAAGCAAAAGGTGCGATGATGTTGTTCGGTGAAAAATACGGTGAAGAAGTTCGCGTACTCTCTATGGGTTCAGTGATCGATGAGAAAAACTTCTCGATCGAACTGTGTGGTGGTATTCACGTTAAACGTACAGGTGACATTGGTCTGTTCAAAATCACTTCTGAAGGTGGTGTTGCTGCAGGTGTACGTCGTATTGAAGCAGTTACAGGTACGAAAGCAATTGAAGTGGCTCAGAAAGCTGATCGTGACATCAACACGATTAATGGCTTATTGAAAGCACAAAAAGATCAAACGATTGAGAAAGTTGAAGCCTTAGCGGACACAGCATCAAGCTTACAAAAGCAAATCGATCAATTGAATCAAAAACTTGCACATTTACAGGCGGGTGAGCTACTTAGCCAAGTTGAGGAAATTGCAGGTCGCAAAACGTTAATCACGACTGTTCAAGGTATGGATGCGAAATCACTTCGCAATCTACACGACGGCGTGAAATCAAAATTAGAAAATGCTGTGATTGTCCTTGCAGGTGTAGAGGGTGACAAGGTGAGCTTGATCGCATCTGTAGCTAAAGACTTCACAGCTTCTATAAAAGCAGGTGACATCATCAAACACTTAGCAACTGAGCTTGGTGGTAAAGGTGGTGGTAAGCCTGATTTGGCACAAGGTGGCGCGCCACTTAACGAGAAGTTTGCTTCCGTCATGGCAGAATTAACTGCTTGGCTAGCTGCAAAATAAAACTTCACCTTTTGTGTAACTGACCTTGAACAACTCTTCAAGGTCATGGTTTATATGGAACAACTATGGCATTAATCGTTCAAAAATATGGCGGTACTTCAATGGGTACTCCTGAGCGCATTTTAAATGTTGCTCGTCGTGTAAAGCGTTGGCATGATCACGGCCACAAGGTTGTGGTTGTTGTATCAGCAATGAGTGGTGAAACCAATCGCCTACTCGCTTTAGCGAAAGCCATTACCGACACCCCTGACCCACGAGAATTAGACCAAATGGTTTCTACGGGTGAACAGGTAACGATTTCAATGTTAGCAATGGCACTGAATTCTATCGGTGTGGAAGCTAAATCTTTGACTGGACGCCAAGTTGGTATTAAAACTGACAGCTCATTCACAAAAGCACGTATTGAATCAATTGATACAGATGTCATGACTGAACAATTAGATGCTGGTCGTGTCATCGTTGTTGCAGGTTTCCAAGGTTTTGATGCTAACGGCAACACAACAACTTTGGGTCGTGGTGGTTCTGATACCTCTGGCGTTGCATTAGCAGCTGCACTCAAAGCGGATGAATGTCAAATTTATACAGATGTGGATGGTGTATATACAACAGATCCACGTGTTGCACCAAAAGCGAAGAAAGTTGATCGTATTTCTTTTGAAGAAATGCTCGAAATGGCTTCTCTTGGTTCTAAAGTTTTACAGATCCGTTCTGTTGAGTTCGCGGGTAAATATCAAGTCCCTTTACGCGTACTCTCTAGCTTCGACAATGAAAATGATGGCGCATTTGACGAAGAATTCAAAAACAACGTCGGAACACTTATCACTACTGAATTGGAAGACAACATGGAACAGCCAATTATCTCTGGTATCGCATTTAACCGTGACGAAGCTAAATTAACTATCTTAGGTGTGCCTGATCTTCCTGGTATTGCATCTAAAATTTTAAAACCGATTGGTGATGCAAATATCGAAGTGGATATGATCATCCAAAACGTTGAAGAAGATGGTACAACTGACTTCACATTCACAGTCAATCGTGGTGAACTTGCTAAAGCGAAAAAAATTCTTGAAGAAACTGCTCAAGCAATCGGTGCTCGTGAAGTTGCAACACGTGATGATATTGTAAAAGTATCTATCGTAGGTGTTGGTATGCGCTCTCATGCTGGTGTTGCAAGCAAAATGTTTACAGCACTTGCTGATGAAGGCATCAATATCCTGATGATTTCAACTTCTGAAATCAAAATCTCTGTTATTATTGAAGAAAATTATTTAGAGCTTGCTGTTCGCTCACTTCACACTGCGTTTGGTCTTGACCGCGAACATGGCGAGTCTAGCGCACGTGCTTAATTTTCTGTCATGAGTTAGCAGAAACAATGCATACTTGATGAAGAAATATTCAGAGCCACTATAGTTTTTCCTATAGTGGCTCTGTTATATTAGGTCTAGAGGTTTATGGGATAATTTCAATAGTCCTGTGCGAATGGTTAAATTCGTCACACTTATCTATTAAAATATTTCGTGGTGCCGAGGTTGTTATTTTCACTTTTTGAAAAAACTATCGCAGGTTTAGCGTTTAAGCAAGGAGATAAACATGCTGATTCTCACCCGTCGTGTTGGTGAAACATTAATGATTGGGGATCAAGTCAGTGTCACTGTACTTGGTGTAAAAGGTAACCAAGTGCGAATTGGTGTGAATGCGCCTAAAGAAGTATCTGTACATCGTGAAGAAATCTATCAACGAATTCAGCATGAACGTGCGATGCATGAGCACTTGCAACATCTTGACCAAGATTACCAACCTTCTTACGAAGAAGAGAATTACACTCAAAATGATTTCAATCGTTGATTAGAAATGATTTTGTGACTAAAGCGGCTAAATTTAGCCGCTTTAAATTTTTGGTGTTTAAGCTGTTTAAAGTCCCAATGATTTGCGTACTGGACCAAAACTACGCCTGTGCTCTTCAACCACGCCAAACTGTGCAATAGCTTCAAAATGAGCTTTGGTCGGGTAGCCTTTATGTTTTGCAAAACCAAACTGAGGATATTTAGCATCAAGTTCTAACATTTGATGATCACGTGTCACCTTAGCCAGGATACTGGCAGCAGAAATTTCTGGATGTAATGCATCTCCTCCAACTACAGCATCACAACTCATACTCAATCCTTGGGGAATTTTATTACCATCAACCAATACATGTTGTGGTTGCACAGTCAATTGTTCAACGGCACGACGCATTGCCAACAACGAAGCATTCAATATATTGAGTTCATCAATTTCTTGATGACTCGCTTCAGCTATAGCCCAAGCTAGTGCTTTTTCTTTGATCTCTATAAATAATTTTTCACGTTTCTTTTCACTGAGTTTTTTAGAATCATTTAACCCAAGAATCGGATTGTTAGGATCCAAAATTACAGCAGCCGCAACGACCGATCCCACCAGTGGACCGCGCCCTGCTTCATCAGCACCAGCAATCATCATCATTTTCCTAATTTATCCTTAAAAAAATAGGCCGATCAAAATCAGCCTATTCATATATCTTTAAAATTAACGTACAGCTTCAGCTACACATTCATTAATAGTTTTAGTCACGATATTGCTGACGATTGTTGCACGTGCTGTTGGATCAATTGCTGCTGTAGCCAAATCAACCGTAGTTACGCTTTGCGGAGCTTTTTCACTTACACATCCACAAATTTCACCTTGGATATTTTCTTTCTGCTCTGCAGTCATTAATTTCGTTGCAGTTTTCCAAGCAGAAATATTGTTCAATTCAGTTGTGCATTTTGCATTGATCGCAATTTTAAGTGCAGCCGAACCTAACTGTTGAGTGGTATTTGCTGCAGGTGATGATGTCCCTGTTGTACCTGTAGCACAAGCTCCGAGCACCAATGTCATTGGTGCGAGTAAAGCGATTAATTTTTTCACAGTATTGTCCTTATGATCTTACGAATTGAGCTATTTTGCCTAATGTAACATCATGAAGAAATAGATTTTTTGTATTTCCCGACTATATGTTCAGTTATAAATCGCATTCCGTTGCATATTTTCAACACTGTGTCCCATTTCAATACTTATAAATCATTTATGCTTAAATTATTATGTACGAAATTCAATCATAAGTTTATATCATGAATAATAAATCCAAATATTACACACGTACAGCTCAATTCTTGCATTGGGTCATGGCGATTATTTTTATCACGGCATGGGCGATCGGCTTTTATAGCGGCAATTTTTTAAGTTATGAAGTAGATGGTAGCTTCAAAGGTGACGTCATCACGCTTCACAAAAATATTGCAACCACCATTATTTTTCTGGTCGTGGTTCGTATCTTTTGGCGCTACACTCATCCTGCACCCGAGTTACCAGAGACAATGTCTCCCCTCATGAAAAGACTTGCACATTTAGGGCATCTTGGACTTTATTTTATGCTTCTGGCTTTACCAATTACGGGTTGCTTATGGAGTTGGAGTCTCGGCTACCCTGCACCAGTATTATTCTTATTTGATCTACCTGCTTTAATAGGTGAGAATCCTCAAGTAACTGAAATTGTAAAACCACTACATATTTGGATTTCTTGGGCTGCAGGTTTACTTTTACTCGGACATATTGCTGCGGCATTAAAGCATCACTTTATAGATAAAGATCATGTCTTAGACAGCATGACCAAACAACCTAAAGATTGATTGAGTACGGCTCTAAATTTCTGAGTTAGATTTAGAGCTAATCACACATGCTTTTAGGCTATTCAACATGGCTTTTCGAATGACTTCTTGCTTGATATCTTCGTTAACTGTTGCTTTGGCAAGTTCCTGAGCCGGAATATCTTTTAAAGCATGATTTGATACACAATCACAGGTTTCTAATTTTAATTTCTTTTTGTTTTCTTCATTCATTAAATATGTCGTTATTTTCCATATTTTTGAATGGTCGACTTCACGCTCACATTGATACTGGATGACAGGCTTTAATATACGCTGTGTCAATGTCGTATTTGCATTCGCGATAACTACGGGCAACATTATCAGACTCAGGCAAAACAAAGACTTCAATTTCAACATCACATTCGGCTCTATTGTTTAAAGCATATTAAACCAAAGGTGGGATTTTGCCCCCACCTTCCAGTATTTTACATAAACAAGTTTAACTGTTTTAAATTGCGAGAATTTTATCTTTCCACTTTTGTTTTTGCACATCGGAAATAAACGATGCTTCAAATGAATTTATAGCGAGTTGCTTTAATTCATGATTTGTTAAATCTAAGGCCTCAGCAATCGCAATAAAGTTATCATTCATATACCCACCGAAATAAGATGGATCATCTGAATTGACGGTTACATGCACACCCTGCTGTAACAAACGGCGAATATTATGATCTGCCATATCATCTACAACACAAAGCTTTAAATTTGATAATGGACAAACCGTTAAAGGCATTTTTACAGCAATCAAACGCGCCAACAACTTTGGATCTTCTTCAGAGCGTACGCCGTGATCAATACGATTCACTTTAAGTACATCCAAAGCTTCCCAAACATATTCTGCTGGACCTTCTTCACCTGCATGAGCAACAACCAAAAATCCTTCATCACGTGCTTTTGTGAATACCCTTTCAAATTTAGAAGGTGGATGCCCAACTTCACTTGAATCTAACCCTACCCCAATAATTTGGTCTTTGTAAGGTAAAGCTTGTTCAAGTGTTTCAAATGCTGCCTCTTCACTCAAATGACGTAAGAAACACATAATCAAATGCGTTGTGATGCCTAATTTTACCTCAGCATCGTGGCAAGCTCGTTTTAAGCCTTTAATTACCGTTTCAAATGACACACCACGATCCGTATGGGTTTGCGGATCAAAAAACATTTCAGTATGAACCACTCGATCTTCTGCACATTTTTCAAAATATGCCCATGCAAGATCATAAAAATCTTGCTCATTGATCAATACATTCGCACCTGCATAGTAAATATCTAGAAATGATTGCAGATTGTGAAAATTATAAGCCTGTTTGACTTCTTCAACTGATTGATATGGGATTGCAATTTCATTGCGCTGAGCAATGGCAAACATCAACTCAGGTTCAAATGTCCCTTCAATATGGACATGAAGCTCAGCTTTAGGTAAAGCTTTAATTAACTCAACACGGTTCATTGCTACTCCTCATGAAACCAAAAAATAAAAAGGGTGCAAACTGAGTTTACACCCTTTTAAAAACTGTTAAAAATTAGCCGCCAAACATTGCAAATTTTAGCGCCCATAATACTGCGATAATCCATACCATATATGGTACTGTAGATGCTTTACCTGTAAGTAACTTCACCAATGCATAACTGATAAAGCCCATGGCAATACCATCAGCGATTGAGTAAGTGAACGGCATAAACACGATCGTTAAGAAAGCAGGAACCGCTTCAGTAATATCATCCCAATCAATATGCGTAATTCCCTGAATCATCAATACCCCTACAAAGAGTAAGGCTGGTGCAGTTGCAAACCCAGGAACAGATTGAGCTAACGGTGCTAAGAACAAACAAGCAATAAAAAGTAAGCCAACTATTACCGCTGTAAGACCTGTACGCCCCCCTGCTGCTACACCCGCAGAAGACTCAATATATGGTGTCGTTGATGATGTACCTAATGCAGCACCAGCAACAATCGCTGAAGAGTCTGCAAACAGAGCTTTCTTTAAGCGTGGCAATTTACCATCTTTGAGTAAACCAGCACGATGTGAAACACCAACCAGCGTTCCTGTTGAATCAAATAGATCAACTAAGAAGAACACAAAAATTACACCGATTAAACTTGCGGTAAATAAGCCTTCAAAATCCATTTGCATGAATGTTGGTGCAATTGAAGGAATTTGACCAACCACACCTTTAAATTCACTCAATCCTAGGAATGTTGAGATTGCAGTCAACACTAAAATACTAATGATAATCGCACCACGTATTTTAAAGTGATGCATAACAACAACCATCAAAAAACCGAATAAGGCTAAGAGAACGGTTGGTTGTTTTAAATCACCTAAACCCACTAGAGTCGCAGGATTATCCACAATGATGCCAGCATTTTTCAAAGCGATTAATGCTAGGAATAAACCAATACCACCACCAATAGCCAATTTTAAAGACATTGGAATGGCATTCACGATAGCTTCACGAATTTTAAACATACTGATCGCGATGAAGACCAGACCAGACACAAATACCGCAGCTAAAGCGGTTTGCCAAGGCACACCCATTCCTAAACATACCGAATAGGTGAAATATGCATTTAAGCCCATACCCGGAGCCAATGCGATTGGGTAATTGGCAATAATACCCATGACAAAACAACCAATTGCTGCTGCCAAACATGTCGCAACAAATACCGCACCATGATCCATTCCTGTTTCAGACAGAATCATTGGATTGACAATGATGATGTAGCACATTGTCAGGAATGTCGTCATCCCTGCAATCATTTCAGTTCGAAAAGTTGTTTTGTTTTCGCTTAGTTTAAATAAGCGTTCAAGCAAACCCGCTGAAGAATTTGGATTTGTCATTGTCGAGCCCCTGCTTAAGATCGAGCGAGTCGTAAAAATTATTTAGATCATTTATTCAATGATTCATTGGCAAATGTAGCTCAGATGACGCATTCAATAAACGTACCAAAATGACATTTCCGATAAATTGAAGCACAATTAAAAAAGCTGCAATAAAGCAGCTTTGATATGATGATCTATCAATTGAACAGTCGCTAGACAATTCGATCTATCGGGATATATTTTTAATTATAACATAGACTGAATTTGAAGGGCTGAATACACAGTCATAGGTTATAAAGCGCAAAAATTTAATCTTTATTTAAATTATGTTAAAAAATATAAATTTAAATATACCCCTTAAAAAATAACTGATGATTTTTAGATCATTTAATTTTAAATGGTAAATAGATTAAGCTTGCTGACAGTGAATACTTTCTAAATTTGCATTCTCACCGATCAGCATGAACTTTATTTCATTTGGAGGTATTCCCAAATCAGGTAACCTAATCCAAAGCCTAGACAGGAATACGCAGTAATAATAAAGAAAACGAAACTTGCTTTATTCTTTTTTTTCAAGAAATTCATAATGTTCGCCTTAAGTTAACTCGTCATGCACTATGATAATGCATTTAGCAAATAATACTAGTGAAATAGAATTATTTTCCTTAAATATCAATAAATTACTATTTTTAATAAATACTATCAGTACTTTTCATAACCACTTCATTTTATTATAAAAAAATTGAATATCCCACCTAAATGCATCAATTTTCAGATCTTTAAAATAAAAAGGCCACTCTTCATAGTGGCCTTTCATTCGATCAGTTTTGTTGAGAAACAAAACGTGCTCTGGCAGCATGAAGCTTCTTATAGCTCTCAATAAGTTTTAAATGACGATCGAGGCCTTCGAGTTGCATATTGGTTGGCGTTAATCCATAAAAACGTACATCACCTTCGATTGAGCCTATTGCAGCATCGACTCTCTCATCACCAAACATACGTCTAAAATTTGGTTCGTAGTCTTCAATTTCCATCTCTTCATCTAACAATACTTCTAATACAACATCCATGCATTGATAGAATAAACCGCGTTCTACAGTATTGGTGTTGTATTGTAAGAACTGTTCTACTTGGTCTTTCGCTTCTTCGAAATTTTCCAAAGCTAAGTTAATTAATAGTTTTAATTCAAGAATAGTTAACTGACCCCACACCGTATTATCGTCAAATTCAACACCAATCAAGGTAATAATATCGGTATAGTCATCCACTTCAACTTCTTCAAGTTTCTCAAGCAAAGCTTCGAGCTGTTCATTATCCAAACGATGTAAATTAAGAATATCTTCTCTAAAGGCTAAAGCTTTATTGGTATTGTCCCAAACCAGATCCTCAACCAAATACACCTCAGAATATCCTGGCACCAGAATTCGGCATGCAGTTGCACCTAAATGTTGGTATACAGCCATGTAAACTTCTTTACCCATCTCTTTTAGGATATTGAACATCTTTTCAGCTTCTTCAGCGTTTGTATTTTCACCTTGACTGGTGAAATCCCACTCTACGAAATCATAATCAGATTTCGAACTGAAGAATCTCCAAGATACAACGCCCGATGAATCAATAAAGTGTTCCACAAAGTTATTTGGTTCTGTCAGTGCATGGCTATTGAAAGTAGGACGTGGTAAGTCATTTAAACCTTCAAAACTACGACCTTGTAAAAGTTCGGTAAGGCTGCGTTCCAATGCAACTTCAAAGTTTGGATGAGCCCCGAATGATGCAAAAACACCACCCGTTCTTGGATTCATTAATGTCACGCACATGACTGGGAATTTCCCACCTAATGAAGCATCTTTGACCAGCACTGGAAAACCTTGCTCCTCAAGTCCCTTAATACCCTCAACTATTTTTGGGTACTTTGCTAGAACATGTTCAGGTACATCTGGCAGGGTAATTTCACCCTCTAAAATTTCGCGCTTCACCGCACGCTCAAATATTTCAGATAAACATTGTACTTGTGCTTCAGCCAAGGTATTTCCTGCGCTCATACCATTTGACAGATACAAATTTTCGATCAAATTTGAAGGGAAATATACAATCTCACCGTCTGACTGGCGCACAAATGGTAACGAACAGATACCTCTCTCAATATTGCCAGAATTTGTGTCGTACAGATGTGTGCCTAATAACTCATCTTCGGGATCGTAAATTTCAAGTGTATATTCATCTAAAATTTCTGATGGCAATTCACCATTTGGACCTGGTTGGAACCACTTTTCATCTGGGTAATGCACAAATTCAGCATTTGCGATTTCTTCACCCCAAAATTGGTCGTTATAGAAGAAATTACAATTCAAACGTTCAATAAACTCGCCTAATGCAGATGCTAAGGCACTCTCTTTCGTTGAACCTTTACCATTGGTAAAACACATTGGCGCTTGTGCATCGCGAATATGTAAAGACCATACGTTTGGCACTATATTCCGCCAAGACGCAATTTCAATCTTCATCCCTAAGCCCGCCAAAATTGCAGACATGTTGGCAATCGTTTCTTCAAGCGGCAAATCTTTGCCCGGAATAACAGTCACATTTTCCTTGGCAATATTTGGCATAAGTAAAGCTTGAGCATCCGCATCAATGCTTTCAACTTCCTCAATAACAAATTCTGGACCTGTTTGAATCACTTTTTTTACAGTGCAACGGTCGATTGAACGTAAAATACCTTGTCGATCCTTATCAGAGATATCTGAGGGTAATTCGACTTGAATTTTAAAAATTTGTTTATAACGGTTTTCTGGATCAACAATATTATTTTGGGATAATCGAATATTTTCTGTAGGAATATCTCGTGCAGCACAATACACCTTTACAAAATAAGCTGCACATAATGCTGAAGACGCAAGAAAATAGTCAAATGGGCCTGGCGCAGATCCATCACCTTTATAACGAATAGGTTGATCGGCAATAACCGTGAAATCATCGAACTTTGCTTCCTGTCGAAGATTGTCGAGATAATTGACTTTGATTTCCATGCGGGCACCTACAGAACTTATCCAAACAGCTAGATAAGTTAAAAATAAATTAAAACGCATTGTAATCAGAAATGCTTGCAAATTGAATGAAAGTTTTTTAAATCCTCCCCTTAAGCTCTCTCTAATTGGGCGTAATCAGTATTTTATTTACAAAAATTTTAACAAAAAAAAGCTGGTACCGTAGTACCAGCTTTTTTAATCCGCCAAACTGAAATTCAGTTCAACTTAAGTGTTATTAGATGCTTGCAATAGCAGCATTTAAAGTTGCACTTGGACGCATAACTGCATTTACTTTCTCTGGATCGATTGCGTAGTAACCACCGATATCAACAGATTTACCTTGAACCTCTGCAAGTTCAGCAACGATCTTCTCTTCATTTTCAGCTAAAGTCTTCGCTAAAGTAGAGAATGTCGCTTTTAATTCAGCATCTTCGTCTTGAGCTGCTAATTCTTCAGCCCAGAACTTCGCTAAATAGAAATGGCTACCACGGTTGTCTAACTCACCTGTACGACGTGATGGAGATTTGTCGTTGTCAAGTAATTTACCAGTTGCAGCATCCAATGTTTTCGCAAGTAGTTTAGCTTTAGGGTTGTTTTCTTTAATACCAAGCTCTTCAAGTGAAACAGCGAGTGCAAGGAACTCACCTAAAGAATCCCAACGTAAGTGGTTTTCTTCAACAAGTTGTTGTACGTGTTTAGGTGCTGAACCACCTGCACCAGTTTCGTACATACCACCACCCGCCATTAAAGGCACGATAGACAGCATTTTCGCAGAAGTACCAAGCTCCATAATTGGGAACAAGTCAGTGAGGTAGTCACGTAGAATGTTACCCGTTACAGAGATTGTATCTAGACCACGAGCAACACGTTCAAGTGTGTAACGCATTGCACGTACTTGAGACATGATTTGGATGTCTAGACCATCTGTATCGTGATCTTTTAAGTATTTTTGAACTTTCTTGATCAATTCGTTTTCGTGTGGACGGTATGGATCTAACCAGAAGATTGCTGGCATACCAGAGTTACGTGCACGTGTAACAGCCAATTTCACCCAGTCGCGGATCGGTGCATCTTTCACCTGACACATACGCCAGATATCACCTTCTTCCACGTTTTGAGACATTAACACTTCGCCAGTTTCGATATCTGTGATGTTAGCTACACCAGCTTGCGCGATTTCGAATGTTTTGTCGTGTGAACCGTATTCTTCAGCTTTTTGAGCCATTAGACCAACGTTAGGTACAGTACCCATTGTGCGTGGGTCGAAGTTACCATTCCACTTACAGAAGTTGATCATTTCTTGGTAAATACGCGCAAATGTAGATTCAGGCATTACTGCTTTACAGTCGTAAGGCTTACCGTCAGCACCCCACATTTTACCACCACCACGGATCATTGCAGGCATAGAAGCATCTACGATCACGTCGTTTGGAGAATGGAAATTAGTGATACCTTTTGCTGAATCCACCATTGCTAAAGCAGGACGGTGTTCTTGACATGCGTGTAGATCTTCGATGATCTCTTCACGTAAAGAAGTCGGTAAAGTTTCGATCTTCTCATAAAGACCAGCCATACCGTTGTTTACGTTAATACCTAGTTCGTCGAACAGTTTACCGTGTTTTTCGAACGCTTCTTTGTAATAAATCTTCACACAGTGACCGAATACGATCGGGTGTGAAACTTTCATCATGGTTGCTTTAACGTGTAAAGAGAACAAGATGCCCGCTTCTTTACAATCATCTAATTCTTTTTCATAGAAGTCGCAAAGTGCTCTCTTGCTCATGAACATAGAATCGATGATTTCGCCGTCTTGCAGTGCAACTTTGTCTTTAAGAACGATGGTTTCACCAGAATTGGTGATCAGTTCCATTTTCACATTGCGAGGACGATCTAAAGTCATAGACTTTTCGCCGTGATAGAAGTCACCTTCATCCATGTGAGAAACGTGAGTTTGTGACCACTGTTTCCACTCACCCATAGAATGTGGGTGTTTTTTCGCATAGTTTTTAACAGCAGCAGGCGCACGACGGTCAGAGTTCCCTTCACGCAATACTGGGTTTACTGCTGAACCTAAGCATTTACCAAAACGTGCTTTGAGTGCTTTTTCTTCTTCAGTCGTAGGATTCTCAGGATAATCTGGAATTGCATAGCCTTTTGATTGAAGCTCTTTGATACATGCAGTCAACTGAGCTACAGATGCACTGATGTTTGGAAGTTTGATGATGTTTGTGTCTGGATCTTGTGTAAGACGACCTAATTCTGCAAGATTGTCTGATACTTTCTGCTCTTCGCTAAGGTATTCAGAGAATTCAGCGAGCACGCGTGCTGCAACTGAGATGTCAGTTTTTACAATCTCAACACCAGCAGGCTTAGTAAAGGTCTCAATGATCGGCAGTAGTGAGTAAGTCGCCAGTAATGGCGCCTCGTCGGTCAGTGTGTAGATGATAGTTGACTTTCCACCAGCCATATATAGCCCCTTGCTTTGGATTGAGTTACAGAGCACCGAACTTTTGGTCCAGTCTCTTAGAACCGATTTGCTTAAATTAAAACGTTGAGAGTATCGTTCTTCGTCGCATTTCAGTCAATGAAATAAGCTTTTAGTACGCTATTTTGATGAAATAACATACAAAATAGTATCCATCTTTAGTTTGATAATACTGTATGAATTTCATTACTTCTGAATGAAAAGTGAAGAACTGGTAATGAACGTTGATCTCAACTTCCCTGTAATATGAACATTATACGTGTCTCATATTTAAACAGGATGGCAAAAGCGTACATTTCGGGCGTTATTGTAAGTGTTAATGTACGGGTATATTAATAAATTACGGAAATACCCAATATTTAGATTAAAGCATTTTGGGTATTTATACTTAAAATATATAATTTAATATCAAATTTAGAGATTTTTTAAACGCAATTTTTCTTGATAGAGCAAGTGATAACGAATACTTTACTTTTAAAAAAAGAAGTAATGTCTTGATTACGAAAAAAGGGCTTAAGTAAAATACTTAAGCCCTTTTTTTAAATCTTGGTAGGTATATCCAGACTCGAACTGGAGACCTCTACGATGTCAACGTAGCGCTCTAACCAACTGAGCTATACACCTAGAATGCTTCGCATCTTATGCAAAAATCACTTGGCTGACAAGCCTTTTTCATATTTAACCAAAAGAAATGAACAAGTTTTAATCATTGACTTAAAATTTGCGAACTCTTGTTTGGAAATACTCGATTGTGAATAACTTAAGTGCTCGTACAGAATGATAATTTCGAGGAAAACAGCTCTATCATTTTGACTTAAAGGTGATGAAATTCTTTCCAACCATTGTCGAACCGTTTCGTAAGAATAACGGCGATTGTGAAGTCCTAATTTTTTATTAAAAATATGAAGTACCCAATCGATTTGTGAATAGTGTTTTCTTTTTTTTCTCAACATCCATAGTGCATAACATCCTAATATGATCAGTGAGCCTGCAAGGATAATCACAAACACTGAAGCAACTGAATGAATTCCGAATTTTGTCATCCAATTCTGTTGTTGATCAGCGTTATATCCAACAATTTTACTTTGCCATTGATAACTTGCGTAATCACTCCATACACGAATTTTTGTCAAAAAAGGATATTTTGCAACTGACCAATTTGTATTCTCAGAGTAGAGTGTTTGATTATTTTGAATTAAATTTTGCATTCCCTGATCAATACGTTCAGGAGCAATCATTGCAGTGGGATCAATCCTCTGCCATTGACCTCCAAAATATACTTCAGTCCAAGCATGTGCATCTAACTGCCTCACTTCCCAACTTTTCTGGTCTGGCGCAAATTGACCTCCTTGATAACCAGTCACGACTCGGGCTGGAATACCGACATAACGCATCAACATGACAAAACTAGAAGCAAAATGCTCACAAAATCCTTGTCGTGAATTAAACAGAAATGCATCTATCCGATCACCACTCAAAACACCGGGAGATAAAGAATACTGAAAGCTATTTTGCTTAAACCAGTCTAAAACTTGCTGGATATAACGCTCTGGCTGCTCTCCACTTTTAATAAATAAGTCCCACGCTAAACTTTGACTTTTGATATCACGCTGATGGAGATACTGGGTGTAATACTGAATTTGAAACTGACTAAGTTCATGATTTATTTTCGTCCCACGCCCTAACCAAACTAAGTTTATAGGTTGAGCCGTTTGAATAGGTCGTTGAGCTGAAATACCACCGTCATAACGGAGATAATAATTTCGTTGTCGAGGTACAGATTGCTCTAATCCCATAATCCAATCTACAGAAGGATCTTTAGCCAAATACTGATATTCAACTTTTTGATTTAAAATAGAAAGTTGATAAGAGTTTAACTCGTTTAACCCTCTATTAAATCCATGACTCGTCCATTTTTGACCATCATATTGATCTAAGACCAAAGCTCGCCAATACATTTCTGAACGCGTCGGTAATTTTGTCATATCACCAATAATACGAAATGCCAATTCATTTGACTGAGACAGCTCAGCAATGTCACCTGGGGACATAGAGTCACTGATTCCTGTCATTCCCTTATTTTGTTGAATCGGGATATGCCAAAGCGGAGGTAATCGTGGGAAAAAAATAAAGAGCAATATAAAAAAAGGAATTGCCAATCCGATGAATTTACCGACATGAATGATATCGTGCTTTAAGCCATTTTTAGTTTCAGGAGTGGACAGAAACTCCGCGGTTTGAATTCTATAAAGTCCTACAAAACAGCTCACTAAGCACAGCACTACTCCCAAAGCAACATACAACGTTTGACTGTATAAAAACGTACTTGCCGCCACGAATAAGGCAAAATTAAAAACGATGATCAAATCACGTTTTTTTTGAGTTTCTAATGCTTTTGCAAATAGAAAAGTTGTCAGCGATGCTACCCCAGCCTCAACACCAACAAAGGTATGGTAATGCAGATAAATCGCGCCAAGTGCAATTGCTGTAAAACTAAATTTTATTGCTTTGGAGACATTTTTTTTACTTTTTTGAATATGCCATAAATATATAAGCTCAATACAGAGCACCAAAATTAAAGCATAAGGCAGATAAATAATCTGGATAAATAAAATGAGTGCCAAACTCAATAGCATGGATTGTGAAACTTTAGGATGTACCATATATCTAAACCTATTTTCTATTTCACACTTTATGCCTGAGCAAGCAGAATTTTAGCCTGCTTGATATGCTCAGCTCCAAATCCTTGATTCAATTCGGCACGAGGTAACACCACCTTAAAAGGAATTTGTAATTGCTCACATTGCTCCACCACACCCATCATATATTTAAGCTTTTCTTCATGCTCGACTGACGGCATATGATGATAATGAATATCAACACATCGATCCTGTTGATGCTCTTCAAAAACTTTAATATACAAACCTTGTCCACGAGCAGCCTGCTTCCACGATACACTTTGTAATGAGTCACCGACCTGAAAACTTCTTAATTCTTTAAACTCATCTTTTTCCTGATCCAATACAAATGCATTTGAAAAGCTTGTATTCGGATTTATTTTGGCTTGAGGCGCAATCCATGCATGTCGTCCATGAAAGATATAAGTCCAAGCTCGAACAAGACCAAATGGATACACTGAAGCAATGTGTATATCGGGATAGTTATACTGTCCTCGTTGATCAACCTGAATCTGAATAACACATTCAGACTGTTTTTGGTCAATGTGAATGTGCTGTGTCTCAGAATCGATGGAAACCGATAAATAACGTGAATATGAATAAGGTTGATTCAAGTAGATTTTAAATAAAATCGAGTGCCCTACCTGTCCGACTTCATCAGTAATGATGTCTATCTCAAGACCATGTAGTTGTTTAAAGGTGATATAAAAACTAATGCATAAGATCGCACTAATTAAAAAGCAGAAACCTAATATCAAATTATTGGCATAGTTAATACCCGCAATAAATGTGATCAAAATCAACACAAGATATAAGAAACCTTGCTGATAAATAAAAATCAAAATATCGCGTTGACCAATTTTTTTACTCTGCTCAAACCCAAATCTTTTTTTTAACCATTGCTTCCAGATACTGGTCACCTGCATGCCCTCAAATCAATTTAACCTGATTCATTAGGGAGACCGTCTCATCCTCACTCAAGTTTAATCGATGAGCGCATACTGCTGAAAATACAGCTTTTACATCATCAGGAATGACAAAGGCTCTGGCATGCACGATCGCTCTCGCTTGTGATGCTCGTTTTAAAGCCAATAATCCACGCGTCGATAAACCAGGCGCACTTTTTCGTGTTACCGCAGCCAAATCCAATAAATAGTCTTGAATTGCATCACTTAAATGGACTTGATGAGTCAAGGATTGCAATCTTAGTATTTCAGTCTCATTAAATACATGGATCAACTGTGCGATTAATTTGGCACGTGATTCTTGTTGAAGAAGTATTTTTTCTGCATGGCGAGATGGATAACCAAGAGATAATCGCATGAGGAATCTGTCTAACTGAGACTCTGGTAGTGCATAAGTCCCGCTTTGAAAGAGTGGATTCTGAGTCGCTATCACCCAAAAAGGCTGAGGTAAAGCATATCGCTGTCCATCAATCGTGGCGTAGCCCTCTTCCATCGCTTCTAGCAATGCACTCTGTGTCTTTGGACTACAGCGATTAATTTCATCTGCCAAAAGCACTTGGGTAAAGATAGGTCCGTACTTAAATTCAAACTGATGCTCTTTTTGATTAAAAACATTCACGCCAATTACATCACTGGCGAGCATATCATTGGTAAATTGGATTCTTTGAAATGATAAACCTGATAATGATGCCAAACTACTGGCCAATGTGGTCTTACCCAATCCAGGTAAGTCTTCAAATAAAATATGACCACCTGCAATTAAACTACATAAAGCCAATTCAGTTTGCGTATTTTTATCCAAAACAATTTGATTGATTTGTTCTAGAAATAATGAAATTTTGGGAGTAAATGATTGAATCTGAGATTCTAACTCAGGCTGTATAATATCTTTTGATTGAACACTCTGCTTCATTCCCCAAATCATCATTTACATTTCCAAAACTATATATTTCTACCATACAGGTTTTTTTTATTTTCTCAAATATTTCTAATAATCAGTGTATTAAAGAATGAGTTTCAAACTTAATGCTGAATAAGCTTCAACTGTGTGAGCATCTCTTCAGGTCCAATTTGAAGGCTTGAATTATTGTTTTCCGCCAGCTTGATCTGTTCAATAAAATAGCTGTTGATCGGTGCATTCACCCCGAGTGTATTGGCAAGTCTGACCACTTCACCATTAATCCAATCAACCTCCGTCGTGCGCCCTAAATTCAGATCATCCTGCATAGATGAACGAGCTAGTGGATCAATGGCTAACATTTTGCGACTAATCAACTTAAACAACCAGTTAGGAAGTTGAAGAATATGAGGAATGATGTTTGCTGGTACAGGCGATAATTGTGCAGGTTGAATATTTGCCTGCTTTAAAATTTGAAGCGTCTCTAACTGTGCCTGAGCAAGGCACTTTCTATACATTCGATTAGTAAGTTGATTTCTTAAAGTTAGACCAGATAAAGCGTTAATCGAATTGTTCAAGTTGAATAAGACTTTAGCCCACTGTACCTCTAACATATCATCACGGAATTCAACTTGTAGTTTCGCCGTATCTAACACTATTTTTAGCTGATTACTTTCTACAAATTTTTTTATCATTAATGTTCCATCAGAACCTTGATGGAAATGAGACGGTTTGAGTTCTGCGACATTAAATGGAACCATTCCTTCCATAATCTCCCATTCTGGCAGCATTTTTTTTAAACGTGGAACATTACTCACCCCATTTTGAAAACTAATGAGACTCGGTTTATTGACAGTGTCACAGCTTCGTATTTCAGATGCCACTTGCTCTGTCGCTGCTGATTTTACACAAATCATGACTAAGTCCGTGTCTAAGACTTCTGCTAGATTTGTTGTAAGTCTTAATTGATCTGGAGTGAGCTTATGATGGTAGCCGTATAAATCACTGAGCTCCAACCCATTTTGGCTTAATTTTTGATAGCCTCTTTCCCTACAGTAAAATGTCACCTGATAGCCTGCTGCGACCATTCTTCCACCGATATAACACCCAATCGATCCTGCACCATAAATTCCAATTTTCATGTTTTTATCCTTTGTTATTGATCAAGAGTATACGAGTTTCAGAACAATAAATTTGTCAGGTTTTATACAATTAAGACAAATAAAAAACGACACCTCAGTGCCGTTTTTTATGTAAAGCTAGAAAATTAACATGGACATTTCTTCATAGCGCCTGCTGCACTTGGATAGCGTGCATCGACACAATAACGATGAAAAGTTTTTTCATCCATCGGTTCTAGGTCAGGGTGATGCTTTTTCATATGTTCTACATAATTTTGGTAATCCGGCACACCCACCATTAAACGAAAACTTTGTTGTAGCCGCTGCCAAATCATTTGAACTGTTTTGATTCCATTCAACATTAAAAATTTCTTCGGCTGAGCCAAAATCGTGAATTTAATGATTTTACCCAATGCCAGCTTTTGACGAATTTGTTCTTTCAAACTCATTTGGTCTCTCCTGCAGGGATTTGATCAGCATAGATTGCTTCAGCTTCCTGAGCTGTTGGCTGCGGATTTGCCAAAGCACGACGAATCACTTTAATGGCAGCAAACAACATCACCACGGCAACAATCATAAAGAATGCACACAACGCAGCATTAATCTGATTCGATAAAGCAACAGTTTGCATTTCCGCAATTGATTTCGCAGGCGCTAAAATTTCGTTTCGCTCAATAGCCGCGTTGAAACGATCTGCTTGTGCCAAGAATCCGATTTTTGGATTTTCATGGAAGATTTTTTGCCAACCAGCAGTCATCGCTGTAATGAATAGGAAAATTGTTGGAACAATGGTGACCCACACATATTTTTCTTTCTTCATCTTGAACAAAATGACAGTACCTAGCATCAGCGCCATCGCAGCTAAAATTTGGTTACCAATACCAAATAATGGCCACAAACTATTAATACCACCCAGTGGATCAACTACGCCTTGATATACAAAGAAACCCCAGCCTGAGACTGCAACGGCAGTACCAATCAAGTTGCCCACAAACGACTTAGAGTTTTTAACCGCAGGGACAACGATACCCACAGTATCTTGAACCATAAAACGGCAAGCACGTGTTCCTGCATCAACAGCAGTTAGAATAAATAGCGCTTCAAACAAGATCGCAAAGTGATACCAAAATGCCATCATTTCACGACTATTAAAAATTTCAGTGATGATGTGCGCCATACCAATCGCAAACGTCGGTGCACCACCAGTACGAGAAAGAATTGTGCTTTCACCAACCTCTTGAGCAAGTAGTGTTAAAGCTTCAGGTGTAACCACAAATCCTAGATTACGTACCGCCTCTGCGGCACTTTCAACCGTCGTTCCTATCACCGCAGCTGGTGAGTTAATGGCAAAATAAACGCCTGGATCCAAGATCGTTGCACAGATCATCGCCATGATTGCGACAAATGATTCCATCAACATACCGCCGTATCCGATCATCCGGATATCGCGTTCATTATTTACGAGCTTAGGTGTAGTTCCTGATGAAACCAATGCATGGAAACCTGAAATTGCACCACAGGCAATGGTAATAAATAAGAATGGGAAAAGTGATCCAGAGAATACAGGTCCCGTACCATCTACGAAGTGGGTAATTGCAGGCATTTTTAATTCAGGCATCGCAAATACAATACCCAATGCTAAACCTGCAATTACACCAATTTTCAAGAAAGTCGATAAATAATCACGTGGAGCCAATAACAACCATACTGGTAATACAGAAGCGATGAAACCGTAGATAATCAATGCCCATGTTAACTCTGTACCAGATAAAGTGAATAATTGCCCCCAATAAGGATGTTGAGCAATATTTTCACCGTAGATGATACCGAGCATCATCAGTACAAAGCCAATGATTGAAACTTCGGCAATCTTTCCTGGACGGATATATCGCATATATACGCCCATAAATAATGCGATTGGAATGGTAGCAGCAATACTAAACACACCCCATGGACTATTGGTTAATGCTTTAACCACCACGAGTGCAAGCACAGCTAGGATAATGATCATTACCCCTAATGCGCCAAGCATCACAATAATCCCTGCAAATGAACCCAGTTCTTGTTTTGCCATTTCACCCAGTGAACGTCCGTCACGGCGTGTAGAAATAAATAAAACTAGAAAATCTTGGACTGCACCTGCCAGTACAACACCGACTAACAGCCAAATCGTTCCTGGTAAATAACCCATTTGCGCAGCAAGAATAGGCCCAACTAACGGACCAGCACCTGCAATCGCAGCAAAGTGATGACCAAACAGAACACTTTTATTTGTAGGCACATAATCTAGACCATCTGCTAGACGGTGCGCAGGTGTTAAACGCCGAGCATTTAACTCGAATACTTTATTTGCAATAAATAAACTATAAAAACGATATGCAATACTGTAAACACAGACTGCAGCGAGTACGAGCCAAACTGCGTTGACATGTTCTCCACGACTAACCGCTAATATTCCAAAGGACACTGCGCCAATTATGGCCACAATAATCCAAATCAATTTCGAAGCCATGGATGACTTCGGTTGTATTTGATCCATATCAAACCCTCATTATTTCGTATTTGCAATCAGCTCAATTTTATTATTCGTGTTACTGCTGTTTTCCCTTGCGACTATACTCCTCAATAATTCTTCTTTACCTTAGACCTTGGCATTAAAAAAGGGATGATTGTCATCATCCCTTTCGATAATAGTATAAATTTACACCATTATGCACGTTCTAAGTATTCACCAGTACGTGTGTCAACACGAACGCTTTCTTCTTGTTGAACGAATAATGGAACACGTACTACAGCACCTGTTTCAAGTTTCGCTGGTTTACCACCACCGCCAGAAGTATCACCACGTACGCCTGGATCAGTTTCAACAATTTTTAATACCACGAAGTTAGGTGCATTCACTGTTAAAGGAACACCATTCCACAACATGATTGTGCATTTTTCGTTTGAATCGTCTTTCAACCATTTCGCAGCATCACCCATTGCAACTTTATCAGCCGCAATTTGCTCGAAAGTTACAGGATCCATGAAGTTCCATAGTTCGCCGTCGTTGTATAAGTAGTCCATTTCTACTTCTACGATATCTGCAGCTTCTAAAGAATCACCAGATTTGAATGTTTTTTCTAATACTTTACCTGATTTAAGGTTACGTAATTTAACACGGTTGAACGCTTGGCCTTTACCTGGTTTAACGTATTCGTTTTCCATGATTGAGCATGGGTTACCATCAAGCATTACCTTAAGGCCAGACTTGAAATCGTTCGTAGAATAATAGGCCATGAGAGGCTCACTCCAAACTTACTAACTTTAATCTATTAATGCGATGGGCTGCTACACTGTCATTTAGCAAGTCTGACAGGTGCATGATATGCCACATGCACATGCATTTATGTTGCGTATTCTAAATGACCAACCTACTCTGCCGCAATGATAAATTCCGAAATACAATGTTTAAGCTGTCTAAGTTCCATGCAGAACTACTGTTGTAGACTTAATTTGATCATCTTTAGGCTTGAGTATTTTCATCCCGACATTCAATAAAGAAGGCTTAATCAGGACACAACTGAGTTTTTCAATGGGATTTGATTTAAAATGAAGCCTTTCATCTCCCTCTAAATTTAAACTGTATGACCCACTATTTGTATCAAGAGCAACATTGGCAAAATCAACTCAGCGATTTAATCACTGACCCACATGAGCTCATTGAACTCTTGGAATTGCAACCTGAAGATTTAATACATGGTGCAATTTTGGCATCAGCCCAATTTAAATTAAGAGTCCCTCGCGCCTTCGTCGCGAAGATGCAAAAATCTAATCCTGGTGATCCACTGTTACTTCAAGTACTCCCTCATCATCTGGAGCTAAATGAACATCCTGATTTTGTAACAGACCCCCTTGATGAGGAGGCTGCCAATTTAATCCCAGGTGTATTGCATAAGTATCAGTCACGTTTTTTACTGACTTTAACGGGTGCCTGTGCTGTTCATTGTCGTTATTGTTTTAGACGTCATTTTCCATATCAAGAAAATTTACCTAAAAATGACGACTGGGAAAAAATACAAGACTACTTACTCGCTCATCCAGAAATCAATGAAGTGATCTTAAGCGGAGGTGATCCCCTAACACTTTCAAATCGTAAACTTGCCATTTGGATCGACAGATTAAGTTCAATTCCACATCTTAAAATTTTGCGTATTCACTCTCGAGTTCCAATCGTTCTTCCAAATCGGCTTGATGATGAACTTATTTCTCTCTTAAAAAACAGTAGGCTACGTATTATTCTGGTGGTACACTCAAACCATGCTGCTGAAATTGATGACTTTACCGCTTCGAAATTAATGCAAATTTCACAACAAAATATTTTGGTGTTGAATCAAGCTGTGTTATTAAAAGGTATTAATGATCATCCTGATATTTTGGTTGATCTAAGTCATCGATTATTTGATGCGCGTGTGATGCCTTATTATTTACATGTGTTGGATAAAGTAAAAGGTGCTCAGCATTTTGATTTACCAAGTGAATCTATTGATTCAATCTATAAAGAGGTTTTGGCAAGGTTGCCTGGATACTTGGTTCCAAAGCTGGTTAGAGAAATTGCGGGAGAACAGAATAAAACACCGCTTTATGGAGTTGCCACTTTTTAGAGACTCATTTACATGCTTCAGGCTCAGATTTCAGAAATTTTTCACTATCCTACTGCCTTGACTCGAGATCAACTGAGTTTTGCAAATGCAAATGTTCAGGACTTGAGTTTTTGGGCATCTCAACTTTCAATTATGCAATTAGGTGACACCTCTGAAGCGGTGTTGAAAGCCCTCTATGAAATCGCTGAACTCAAATGTTTGGAAACATTGCGCTTTGATCTTATTCAAGCGCTACACCCTTTGATCGAAAATATTTTAGAGAGACTTGAAAAAAACTTTTTAAATCAAGGTCTTTTTCTATCAGACCGTAACAAAGATATTATAGAGTTAACCACTCGCTTGAGAACATTATTTGCTGATATCTATATAGATATTGCACAGCGCAGTGAAATGCAGCTAAAACAACAAAAGTTTTCTATTTTGAAGTTTACTCAAAAGCGTAATGTGAAAACTGCACGACTCCTTTCCAGTTATTACGCTCTTCAACAATTGGGTTTATTGTTAGTACAACAACAGATGCTTTATCGTTCTGCCTTGTCTAAGCAATGGTTAATGACCCATTATCTGTATGATTTAGCATTAAAAAACCAAGAACACACGGTCAACATTAATTTATTGCAAGGCACTCATCACGCTTTAAAAAATATTCAACAGTGCTATGCCCAAGTCTTATTATTACAAATATTTAATACTCACCAAATTCGTCCTTCTGAGATCTACGCGCTCTATCAATGTACAGCGGATTGGGCGCAACTAGTGCAAGTTTTACCACGTGAAACCACTTTATCTCGTTACGTCATTGATACCACTAAAGATCATCCGCCAGTTTACAACCGAAAACACCATGAAAGTTTTAAACCAAACATTTTCGTGGCAACCCAATCTTTGCTTGAGCATATCAACTTAACCATTCAAAAGGACAATGAATATCTATCTAAGAAAGAGAAAGCTTATTTAACTGCACCTCTTAAATTTCATGTACAAAATGTTTTAGGCTCGACCATTGAACGTAGACATGAGCGTTATGAACATTCCGCTCAGTTACAACTCTGTTTCAGTTTACTTACCGCACATTATTATCTCTCAAAGACCAAAACTTTTAGCGAAACCTTGCGACTAACACCGCCTAAATCAAAATCAGAGGACGAGTTTGCATTTACATATTTAAATGACTACCCAGATGCCTATACAGACAAATCAAACAAAGTTCTAGATAAACAGGCACGTCAAATCCATGCGGCTCAAGTTTTAGATATCAGTTTAAATGGCTATCGCGTACGTTGGTTAGAAGAAGAAGCACCACCAAATTTAAGAACAGGTGAATTTATCCTGATCAATGAGGGGGTGAACAGCAAATGGAAAGGTGGTGTAATTCGTTGGATCAAACAATCTGTTAAAAAAAGCTATGAACTTGGGCTTGAAGTGATTGGACCCGACATCCACCCTTGCGCCGCAAAAGTTTATACAGATCGAAGTTCTTTTAATTATCATCCATGTTTATTTGTACAAACCTTGAAGATTGATGCTCCACAGCATTCTCTTATTTTGCCAAATTTACAGTTTTTCAAAGAACAACAATCTATTTATTTACGCTTAACTGATCAAGATATCAAAGTAGAATTGATAAAGACCATGCTCATCACACAAAGTTTTGTTCAATTTGAATTTGAATTATTTAATGATGAGCAGCAATATCTGATTGATGAATTTTTACAACATCAAAACCTTGAATCAAATCGTTTTCAAGACGTATGGGAAGCATTGAAGTGAAAAACCTACTTCTATCAACACAATTAAAACAATCTGGAATGCGCTTACTCATTGTCGATGATAACCAGATTCGTTATAACCATATTATCTCTTTACTCGAAAAACGCGAGTACAAGGTAGAAGCAGTACTACTCGATGATCAAGTGAGTCTTGAAAAGCAACTTCATTTAGATTGGGATTTAATTCTGTTTGGTCGCGCCTATGAGCTGACCTTAACTCATTTTCTTCGACTGCTTGCAGATTCTGATAAAGCTTTAACCCCCACACTTTATCTAGCTCCAGAAGCGCTAGAAATGTCTGAAGTAAAACTCATTTCAATGGGCATCTATGATGTTTTAAATATTGATCAACCTGAACAATGTCTACTTAAAATTATAAGAGCATTGGCTTTTAGTCGCTTACAAAAAAATCAGATGCAATTAACGGATGAACTGAAACACAATGTTCAAATTAAACAAAATTGGATCGAAGAGCATAAAAAAGCAGTTGCAATCATAGAAGAAGGGATTGTCGTTGAATGCAACCATGAGTTTACGCATTTATTTGGCTTCAACACGTGTGATGACGTTATTGGATTCCCGCTCATTGATTTAATACAACCTGAGGATATTCAATCTTTTAAAGCACGATTTAAAAAATTAGCTTTCGGTAAATTTGAGTATGGTCCTTTTGAACTAATTTCTCTTAATACACAGTTAACACATCAAAATCCAGTCCAAATTGAATGTAATCCTACAGATCAAAATCAAGTCATTGAAATTACGATTTCAACGCATTTTCAACAGAGTGACCATTCATTTAGTCCTCAACTTGAGACTACACCTCATCAAGTCAATAGAATTGCACCACACACAACATTGGCAAAAATTTTACAACATCTTGAAGAACACCCTGCTCAAGAAAATGCTTTGGTCATCTTCAGCCTAGCCAGTTGTCCAGACTATATCTTGAGTTCTGATTGGGATACTTTTAAAGGCTATTTCGGCAAACTTTCAGATTTTATTCTCGAACAGACCAATGGCGCTGTATTTAAAATTGAAACAGCGCTGTATGCCACTATCATTCAAGCTGAAACGATTGAAGTTCTAAAATCAAGACTCTCTGCGTTACATGCGCTTGAAAAACCTAGACTCGTCAATTTGGGAGATCAAACCTATCAACAGCATGTCAAAATTGGTTATAGCCTTTTCAAACTGTCAGATTTAAATGTAGATAATTTTGAACAGCTCATTGCAAATGCTTATAACACTGCCCTACCCAATTTATTGAGCAATGATGCTGCTTTAGAGACAACGCTTGAAGAAATTGAAGAGATTCATTTTGAAGTTACTCAAGCAGATGAGCCGACCGCTATTCAGTTAAATACACCTTCTTCTGAAGTAGAGCCTGATCATTCAACAGAATTTGTATTTCAAGCAATTGAAGAACCTGTACAGTCAGACGAAGTTCACGGCGATATCCTAGTACATCTTCGTAAAGTTCTTGAACGCGATCAAATTACGCTAAAGTTCCAACAAATCTATGATAAAGAAGACACTAGTCTTAATACCTATGAAGTAAGCAGCGGGTTTATTTTTGAAAACCAATGGATTCAATTAGACGATATTGAAGAATTGGTAGATGACCCTGAGTTGTCTATTAAAATTGACCGATGGATTTTGGTTGAAGCAGCGAAGCAACTGCACAATTTTTTAACACAATATCCTGAAGCTAAACTGATTATTAATTTACGACACCATGTTCTTTTAAAGCATCATCAATTGGCAGAATTAATTTCAAAACTGCTCATGATTGTAGGAGCAAAAGCACCTCAACCACTGATTTTACAGTTTAAAGAAAAATACATTGCTCAACATTTAAATGAAATTCTGCCTGCGATTGAGGTATTGAGAGCACAAGGTGCAGATATTGCCGTTTGCGAGTTTGGATTAAGTAAATGTAGCAATCTCATTCTCAAAGTTGCCAATATTCAGAATTTCACGCTGCATGAAGAATTCACAGATGATTTAAATACTGAAGAAGGTATTGAACGTTTTAAACAGGCGATTGAATACTTTAATACTCATCGATCAGTCAATTTATTACTCAAAAATCTCAATGATATGAATAGCTTTGCCAACGCGTGGAATGTCGACGTGAGATTTTTACAAGGTGATTATTACCAGCGTAAATTGGATCAGCTCATGAATGTTCAAGATCAAAGTTAATTCCATATTTTGGACATAAAAAAACAGGCTGAACGCCTGTTTTTTTATTTTGGGTATTAACGTTTGATAGAACGTGACATACCAGCAAAACGTTGTTTGAACTTGTCGATACGACCGCCAGTGTCAACGTTCTTTTGCTTACCAGTGTAGAATGGGTGGCAAGCTGAGCATACGTCTAGGTAAAGTGTTTCTTTACCAACAGCTGAACGAGTTTCGATTACGTTACCGCAAGAGCAAGTAGCAACTAATTTTTCGTATTTTGGGTGAATATCGGCGCGCATGGTCGATTCTCCATAGAGTTAAGAAGGCTTTAGCTGTCATCGCAATTGATCACTCTCTTCATCCATTACAACAGACGCAGAGGAAAGGCTGAAATACAGCAGATCAACACCACAACAGACCATTCTTTTGGCCCACCGAGACGGCTTCCGTCAGAGCTAAGCACAACAAGTGGACGACATTATACGCCACTTTATTTCAGATAGCGAATTATTCCTTTAAGACTTTTCAATTTGCTTGGACCAATGATTTGCAATAATTCCGCACACCATTAATTGGATTTGATGGAAAATCATAATTGGCAATATGATCATCCCCATAGGTTGTCCAATGAAAAGAATTTGCGCCATAGGCACTCCACTTGCGAGTGTTTTCTTAGAACCACAAAAAAATACAGCAATTTGATCGGCACGATTAAATCCAAACCACTTTGGGGCGTGATAGGCTAAAAGCATAATCAAGGTCAGAAGCACAGAGCATGCAATAATTAACCACATTAAGGTCACCCCACTGACTTCATTCCATAGACCTGCTACGACTGCACTACTGAATGCGCCATACACCACCAAAAGAATTGAGCCTTGATCAAAAGTTTTGACAATACTCGGGGCTTTTTGTATCAGAGGAAAAACAATAGGACGCAATAATTGTCCCAAAATAAATGGAACCAATAACAGCAGAATAATTTTGAGGATCGCACTGGTTGGATTAAACCCATGATCAGACTGGCCTAAAATAAATAAGGTCACTAATATAGGTGTGATAAACATACCAATAATATTAGAGAATGAAGCACTACACACAGCACTTGCGACATTACCACCTGCTACTGAAGTAAATGCAATAGAAGACTGAACTGTTGAGGGTAAGAAGCACATAAACAAGAAGCCCCAATACAGTTCTTGCCCAAGTAGCGGTAGCAATACAGGTTTAGCCATCAACCCTAGAATTGGGAAAACTGCAAACGTCAGTGCAAAGACCAAACTGTGTAATTGCCAATGTTTAATGCCTTGAATCACCGCTTCACGTGATAACTTTGCACCATGTAAAAAAAATAGGATTGCAATTGCAATCGTGGTGAAATAAGAAAAAAAGTGAGCAGCAACACCTGAAATTGGCATCGCTGACGCTAAAATCACCATAACAAACAGCAATATCGTGAAACGATCTAACGCTAAGAGCTTTAGCACCCCATATCCCTCTTTTTATTCTATCTGAATTGAAAATAAGCCCAATACTCATCGATTGGGCTTATCTTTAAAATTTTACTCACAAATCAGCGAGTGAAATTTAATTATTTCTCGCGTTACTGTCTTGTTGAATAAGTTCAATCTTGTAACCATCTGGATCTTCCACAAAAGCGATTACGGTTACGCCGCCTTTCATTGGTCCAGCTTCACGGACAACGTTACCACCACGTGCTTTGATTTCTTCACACGCTTTATACGCATCATCCACTGCGATCGCAATATGACCATACGCATTACCAAGCTCATAGCTGTCTGTATCCCAGTTATGCGTTAGCTCAAGAACAGTATTGTTTTCTTCATCACCATAACCCACAAAGGCTAAAGTGAATCGACCTTCTTCATAATCGCGTTTACGAAGCAAAGTCATACCGAGTACTTCAGTATAGAACGACAATGAACGCTCTAAATTGCCTACACGTAACATGGTATGTAACATTCGCATAAAATTTACCTATTGATTGAAAGATGTACTTTTCAACTGATTTAACAATTTCGCCACCCAAATAACAAGTAACAAAATAGGTAAACCCATTAAAAAAGTCATAAAGAAGAATGATGAATAACCGAAGTTTGTCACTATTGTACCTGAATAGCCACCAATCATCTTTGGAAGTAATAACATCAATGAACTAAAAATTGCATATTGCATTGCTGTAAATGAAACGCTAGTCAAACTCGATAGGAATGCAATAAATACTGCACCAGCAAGTCCTGATGCGAGATTGTCGAATACAATGCCCATCACCAGCCACACCTTGCTATAAGGGACAACCACTTTACCTTTAAGTTCGACTATTTGATCACTATCAACTTGAACAGCTGGAAGATCAGATAAAGTCATACGTGATTTCGGTTGGATCGCTGAAACTGTTTTATAAATATGATCTTGGGTTAATTCATGCGCCTGACCTGCATGCTGCACGACCGCTTGCACCGTAAATTTAGTGTGGTTTTTTAGACTGTCTCCCGGGACAACCACGCTCCAATTATTTTGATCCAACTTCGCAGGTATCACTTGCTGATTTGAAATACGAATATTCAGTGTTTGTAGTGTGCTGTCAGCTTTTAAGTTCGAGAGTTGACCGCGAATAATGACATCCTTGCTTAACTCATCTTGGTAGAGAACATTATCCCCTCCAATGGCTTGGATGAAAATCTGAGAATCATCTTGACTCGAATAGCGTTGAAGCGGGATTTCAACATTCAGGGCTTTATCATAACCATCAGGGGTGGATAACACTTGAATACTATGATGTTCAGCAAAATTAGATGCAGGGAGCTTTAAAGACCAGTTCCCCACTTCATCAGGAGTCACTTGATGCTGTTGACCTCCCATTTGTACCAAGACTTGATTCATCGTTGGTCCAGATTTTACGAGCCCCACAAAGATGAGATTGGTCGTGCTGGCAACAATAGCGCCCACCAACATCATTTTCATAATGTTATAACGCTGAGCTAATAAGCCTCCAAGGAAGCCACCTAAAATTACAAAAAAAATGGCGAAAAACTTGTTAAACCAAGCGATTTCTTCTTTATCAAAATTCAAATCAAGATAAAACAGATTGGCAACCACTCCAGCGACAATATCTGAAATTCGATAAAAACCAATGAGTAATAAAATAGCTAACGCAACTTTCAAACCATAACGTTTGAAGAAATCTAAAATCGGTGATAGCCATGTCTCGACGACTATTTTTTCATCAATGAGTTTTGCTCGGATTAATCCAAATACGACTAGCACAGCCAACGCCACACTCGCGAAGAAACGTAAAACTTGCCCGATAAATGACAAAAAATTACCATCAATATTTAACTGTGAAATCCAAGCACCAAATTGGAGAAACCCACAAACGAAAACTACTGTTGAAATCACAAAGACGATAAATAACTGAAAATAATCCTTTGCTTGATATTGATGAGGTTCTTGATTTACTACCGGTTCATGAATCACTAAAGTCGTCACAATCCCAATCATCATCAATCCAGCCATGAGTAAATAGGTGGACTGCCACGCCTCATAAATATAGTTACCCATGGCTGTACCAAGTGATGCAGCGAAGAGTAATGCACCGAGCTGAGTTACAATGGTCGCAATTCGATAACCTGCGTTATAGGTCGAAGCCATAACCGTCTGAACACTCGTATCTTGTGTCAACTCAATACGATAAGCATCCACGATAATATCTTGTGTCGCTGATGAGAATCCCAGAAAGATTGCGGATATCGCCATGAACGTTAAACTTGAAAATGGCCCTACACTTCCTCCATGAATACTCGGATCAGTAAATGCCATTGAACAAATAGCAATTGCAACCAAAATCTGTGAAACCAACAACCACCCTCGTCGTTTACCCAATTTCCTTGTTAAATAAGGTAATGGTAATCGGTCAATCAAAGGTGCCCAAATGAACTTGAAAGCATAAGCTAAGGCTGCCCATGAAAACATGGTAATGGTACTACGTTGAATACCGGCTTCACTCAACCAGAAAGATAGAGTTGAAAAAATCAGAAAAATTGGGATACCTGATGAGAAACCCAAAAAAAGCATAATGATCGCGCGTCGATCAAGAAAGGCTTTAAATGCCGAAGTCCATCCAGCTGATTCTGGTGACGAAGATTGTGATGTCATTGCGTTGTTATTTTCAGTCAAAAGTACTCTCGCTATTCAACTCTGTAATGCGCTTGGTTTCAATATAATTTACGCAAACTTCACCGAGTATTTCATCAATTTGATCTATCTCAACTTGATATTTTTGGCTAAACCTGTATACCTTAAACTATCAAATGTAAATTATAGTTTTGGATTTCACCTGTGACCCAGAGACACGATCAAATTAGTTCCACCGCAGTAGCTTTAACCACGACATCCACAAACTTAGAACAAAACTCGCAAAACAAGCTCCTATCCGTATTTGAACTTGAAGCCACGCAAAACACCTTGAATGCAACAGCACTCAAACCAGAACAACTGACGCATATTCCAAATTATGACAATATTCCTGCGTCTACAAAACGTATCAAGCCTCTTAATAATTTTTTAGGACAAGATCGTGCTAAAGCATCTGTAGAAGCAGGCATTGCCCTTCCATACTCAGGCTATAACATCTTTGCTGTGGGTACGGCAGGGTTGGGTAAACGCACCATGATTAAGCGCTTACTCCAACAACATGCCAAAGATATGCCTACACCGGATGATTGGGTTTATGTATACAACTTCAAAAATGCACGCAACCCAATTGCGCTTAACTTTCCTGCAGGACAAGGCGCAAAGTTTCAAAGTACGCTACATCAAACATGGCAAACCATTTTCAAACAGCTCGAACGTCGTTTTAGTGCTGAAACGTATCACAATCGGATAGAAAAAATTCGTTTAACGACAGGTCATGAGCAACAACAAGCTTTGATTGAGCTCACCAAAGAAGGTGAAGAGCTTGATTTAAAGTTGATCAGTCGTAATGAAGAACACTGCTTTATTCCTGTTCATATTAAAGACAATAAAATTCAAGAGATGTCTCAAGATGACATCAATGCACTGAGTAGCAAAGAACGTTCTGAAATTGCGTCCAATATCCGTTATATGGATAAAAAGCTCGAGCGTTTAGGTTTACAAATTGGTGATCTTGAAGATGAAGCACGTGATATGGTGTCTGAGTTGAATCGTGACATTGCCAAACAAGTCATTATTCCTCGCATGGAACATATTTTAAATAAATTTCCAGATATCAAACATCTTGAACAATACTTAAAATTATATGCTCAAGATATTATCGACAATGTGGAAACCGTACTAGAACAGGAAGAAAGTGATTTTTCACCTGCATTATTTAACCGTGTCCCTGCGCGTTATCAAGCAAATTTAGTCATTAGCAACAAGCCAAATTCTGGGGCACCAGTCATCTTTGAAGATTTCCCCACACATTACAACTTACTTGGCCATGTTGAACAATTAACGCAAAATGGCACTATCAGCACTGATTTCACTTTAATACGACCTGGTGCACTGCATCGTGCCAATGGTGGTTTTTTAATGCTTGAGGCTGAGCAGCTTTTAGAACAACCTTATGCATGGCAAGGACTCAAACGAGCGATTAAGTCTGGTCAAATTAAACTCTCATCTCTAGAGCACATGCTAACGCTGACGGGCAGCATTTCAATTGAGCCAGCATCGATTCCATTACAATTGAAAGTCATTTTAATGGCTGAACCAGAAATCTATTATGAGATTCTGGAGGTGGAGCCTGAGTTAGGAAGTATCTTTAAAATCAGAGCTGATTTTACTGACACATTACAACGTAATGACGAAAATGAACAAGCTTATATGCATTTGATTGCAGACTATGTTCAATCCTCTAAACTACTTCCATTTGATCGTTCTGCCTTGGCTGCTTTACTGACCGACTCAAGTCGTCAAGCAGAGGATCAGAGTTCGTTGTCACTACATGCCTTAACTTTAGGTGATCTGATTCATGAATCTCATCACCATGCATCCAAATCTAATGCAACTATGGTGACAGCAGAACATATCGGCACTGCGCTCAAACACCGCCAATATCGTCTAGGTTATTTACGAGAGTTGTACTGGCAAGATTTATCTCGTGGTACACAGCTTATCGAAACGCGTGGTCATCGACTCGGTCAGATAAATGCTTTGTCCGTGATTCACTACGCCGATGTCGAATTTGGCCTACCATCACGCTTGACTGCTTCAGTGTATCAGGGTGGCGGCGATATTTTAGATATCGAACGTAGCGTGGAGTTAGGCGGTTCACTTCATGCTAAAGGTGTACTATTAATGTCGTCTTTCTTAAAGGCACATTTCGGACGTGAACAAACCTTGCACTTCTCTGCCGCTTTGGCTTTTGAACAAAGTTATGGTCAAGTCGATGGTGATAGTGCAACCGTTGCAGAACTCTCCGCTTTAATTTCTGCGATCAGCCAACTGCCGATTGATCAGTCATGGGCGATTACAGGTTCAATGAATCAACTGGGTCAAGTACAACCGATTGGTGGCGTCAATGCCAAAATCGAAGGTTTCTTTGATGCATGTAAACTTCAAGGTTTAACAGGCAAACAAGGTGTCATTATTCCACGTCAAAACATGCAGCATCTAATGTTACGTCAAGATGTGATTGATGCTGTCGAGGCCGGTCAATTCCATATTCATGCCATCAACACAATTGATCAAGCACTTGAGATTCTCATGGCGCGTCCTGTCGGAGAATTAAATAAAAAAGGTCGCTATACCAAAGGATCAATTTACGCTGCTGTCATGGAGCAGCTAGAATATTGGCAAGCCATTGAAGATGGCGCTGAAATTGAAGAAGAGCCAAAGAAAAAGAAAAAAAAGAAGAAAAAAGACAAAGCTAAAAAAGATAAAGCGATCAATGCTGAAGAACAACCTTCTCAACTCGCTGATGAGACTTCAAACTAATTTGAAGTTTTCAAAATAAAAAAAGCACCCATCGGTGCTTTTTTTATTGCGCTCAAATTAAGCTTCAGGCGCTGGGCTATATTGCTCCACGAGCGTTTTTAATTCGCCTGTTTGGAACATTTCTAGCATAATATCACTACCACCGATCAACTCACCATTGATCCATAATTGTGGGAATGTTGGCCAGTTTGCAATTTGTGGCAAAGTCGCACGAATGTCTTGGTTTTCAAGAATATTTACATAAGCAAATGGGCGACCAATTTGGCTCAATGCTTCAACTGCACGTGCAGAGAAACCACATTGTGGGAACTGTGGTGTGCCTTTCATATAAAGAAGAACTGCATGTTTTGCAATTTGATCACGAATTAACGCTTCTGTATCACGCACTTGTTCAGTCATTGATTAAATCCTCAACTATTCTGCCTGCATTATACCTAAAACCGCCGTAAAGAGTATGGATTGCTAAATTTTTCCAGTTTAATTTGCAATTAGGCTTTTAATCTCAAGCAGATTTTGCTTAGATAAACTTTTATTTTCCACCTAACAAATACGAGTTAGACATGAACAATATCACCCTCGCTCCAGTTCAAACTGATCAACCATCTCATTTGATGCCTGTATTCAGCCGTCAACCGATCAGCTTTGTGCGTGGCCGAGGTTCGTATCTTTATACAGCTGAAGGTACAGAATATTTAGATGCGCTGACTGGCATTGCAGTATGTGGTCTAGGTCATGCACATCCAGTTTTGGCAGAAGCAATTGCAGAACAAGCGGCGACGCTTATTCACACCAGTAATATTTATGAAGTACCTTGGCAGACTGCAGCTGCGCAAAAGTTAGCTGAAGTATCTGGTATGGAAGAAATTTTCTTCTCGAATAGTGGTGCTGAATCAAATGAAGGTGCAATTAAAATTGCGCGTAAATACGGTCATATGCAAGGTATTGCTCTGCCGAAAATCATTGTCGCTGATCATTCTTTCCATGGTCGTACAATGGCAACACTTTCTGCGACAGGCAATAAAAAAGTACAAGAAGGTTTTGGCCCGCTCGTTGAAGGTTTTATCCGAGTACCTTTTGGCGACATTGAGGCAATTGAAGAAGCAGCAATCAACCATCCAGATATCGTCGCGATTCTCGTTGAACCGATTCAAGGCGAAGGTGGTGTAAATACTGCCCCTCAAGGTTTTAGTTATCTTGAAGAAATTCGTCAAATCTGTAATCAACATAATTGGTTGATGATGCTAGATGAAGTTCAAACAGGTAACGGTCGTACAGGAAAATATTTTGCGTATCAACATACCAATATTATTCCTGATGTCATGACGACAGCTAAAGGCTTGGGTAATGGTTTCCCAATTGGTGCAGTGATGACTCAAGGTAAAGGTGTAGGTATTCTTACTGCAGGTAACCACGGATCAACTTATAGTGGTACTGCATTAGGTTCGCGCATTGTCTACACGATTATCGATTTGATGCAAAAAGAAAATATTGTTGAAAATGCAGCAACAATTGGCCAATACTTAGTTGATCAATTCCATACACAACTTGCAGATCAAAACGTTATTGTTCGCGGCTTTGGTATGATGATTGGTATTGAATTACCAAAACCATGCGCAGAGTTGGTGGATATTGCACGCATAGAGCACAATCTAATTATTAATGTCACCGCAGGTAATGTCGTTCGTTTGTTGCCAGCGTTGAATATGAATCAAGAACAAGCTGATGATTTATTAAAACGCTTAGTTCCAGCGATTAAAAACTTCTTGGCTTAAGCCAAGATCGATAAAAAAGCCGCATATTGCGGCTTTTTTATTAAGAAGAACACTTAAGATGCTTCTTGGAATACTCGACCACCAGGTAACTGGCTGAAATATTGTTTTAAAGCATCTAGGCAGCGATGAATTTTCATTGGTTGTTGTTCACGTTTTAATGTCATTGCATTCAAAGTGTATGCAGGTAACTTCCATTCAGGTAAAACTTCAACCAATGTGCCATTCATTAATTCTTTTTGCACATCTAGATATAATAATCGCGCAATGCCGTGACCATTTTGGCACAATGATTTAGCGACATAAACATTGTTTGTCTGTAAACGATTTTCCATGGACACATTCACCAATTCACGCGATGTGCTGTGTTCAAATGTCATCATTTGCTGATTTTTTACAATATTTACTGGAATCAAATCATGCTGTGCTAAATCTTCAGGTCTTGAAATAACTGCATTTTGATTCAAATAACTTGGTGAAGCCACCAAGACTTGATCCACACGTGCAAGCGGCAGACAAGATAAGTGATTAGACTCATCCACGCGAGAACACATTCTCACTGCAATATCGATTCTTTCTTGAATCAAATCGACAAATTGATTTTCAACTTCAAAGTGAACGGTTAAACCACGATGTGCCGAAATCCAATGCGACAACGCAGGAACTACATGGGTTGCACCGAGTTCTGGCGTTGTTGCAATACGTAAATCACCAACTAAATCGTCTCGTAACTCATTAATTCGAATTTTACCGCGCTCTGCTGCAGCGAGCATTTCTTGACAGCTATGAAAAAAGGCCTGCCCTGCTTCCGTTAAACTTAGTTTTCTTGTGGAACGGTGCAGAAGTGTTACTTCCATTTCTTGTTCTAGTGAACGAATTTGCTGACTAACCGCACTCGTCGTAATGCCTAAATCTCGAGCAGCACCACTGAAAGAGCTTTTTTCAACAACACATGCAAATACGCCCATCGAGCGAAGTTGATCTAACATAAATTTCCCTCTGAAATTATGAGATGCTTCTCTAATTAACAAAAATTAACAAAAGCAACTCATTGTATTATACGAAGAAATTGTTAAATTGCACTAAATATCTTCAGTTGATTGGCAAAATATTTGCTGGATTGATTGGCTTACCATCTAAACGAACTTGAAACTCAAGCATCGTACGGGTTGCACCACTCGAGCCCATTTCTGCAATTTGTTGCCCTGCACTTACGTTTTGCCCACTCTTCACTAACATCCGGTTATTGTGCGCATACGCAGTGATATAACCATCAATATGTTTAATGAGCACCAAATTACCATATTCTTTTAAACCATCAGCAGCGTAAACCACTTGACCATCAGCTGCTGCAAAAATTGGATCACCAACATTGCCACCAAAACGTAATCCCTTGACATTACTTGCCACATTGAAGTTTTCAATGACTGGACCATTCGATGGTTTCACCCAGCGTAATGAAGTTGCTTTAGTCGAAGTCGTCGGTACTGCAGCAGTTACCGCTGGTACTGGTGTGGTTTGTGGTGGTGGCGTAACCACAGCTGGTTTTGTTGGTAACTGAATGGTTTGACGTTGAATCTGAGTTTCAGTCGCTGTCAAAGGACGCGTAGTCGAACGTGTCACTTGTCGATTGCCAGAGGGTTTTAATCTTAAAGATTGATTTACATAGATGCGATAAGGCGGTGCAATATCATTCATCTCCGCAATGCTCAAATAGCTCAATCCATAACGTGCCGCAATTTTACTTAAAGTGTCGCCAGAGCGAACTGTATAGAAGTCAGGAGCAACCGCATAACGAGCAGAATTGTGGATTTGGGGTTTCGATGCACAGCCCGACAAACCAAGAAAAGAAGCGACAGCAACCGCGATCAATGCTGAGTGAATAGATGGTTTAGACAACTTCAAAACTGTTTTGGGTCTGGCCAAAAGCATGATTTCCCTCTCTGACAAAAGATTAAAAAGACTGAATTCGGCTTAAGAGTAGCAAAATTAATGCTAAATTCACCGTTTCAAATATATTTTTCACAAAGTTATAACACATCCTACCTGTGGTCATTCAATTAAAGCTCTAACTGAGATTCAAGTGAAGCCAACACCTGATAGTTGGTAGCATCCATTTGGATCGGTGTCACACTGACATATCCATTTGCAATGGCATAAAAGTCTGACTGATAACCCAGTTGGCTTTTTTCGGGATCTGTTACGGCCTCTCCAGCCAAACCAATCCAAACAACTTGACGGCCTCTCGGGTCAACTTGTGTGGTAATCGGTTTCGTTTGTTTTCTTCTTCCTTGATAAGTCACTAATGTCCCTTTTATTTCAGCCGTATCCGGAATATTAATATTGAAAATATGACGCGGTGGTAACTCAGGCAAACCATTTTTAATAAACTCATATACCCAATTTGCAGCTTGTGCATAATCTTGAGCATCTTGATACGAACGAACATTTGGACCAGCCAATGAAACTGCGATTGCAGGTTGTTTCATGAGTCGGCCTTCAAACGCGGCCCCAACTGTACCTGAATACAACACATCATCACCTAAATTCGCTCCACTGTTGATCCCGCTTACAACTAGATCAAATTCAAAATCAAATAGACCATTCATGGACAGATAAACACAGTCCGCTGGCGTGCCATTAATTGCCCATACATCCTCTGAAATTTGCACGGGTCGCAATGGACGATCAAGCGTTAATGCACTTGAAAAACCACTCCGCTCACTTTCTGGAGCAACCACGACTACTCGACCCAAAGGTTTTAATGCTTGTGCTAATGCTTGTATTCCTGGTGCGAACACACCGTCATCGTTGGCAATCAAAATATTCAAAACAATTCACTCAATTCATGTAATCCCATCTGTTCGATAGCCTAATCAAAATCCCCCAACACAACAATGAGTACACGCATAGATGTTGAGGTTTTAAACGCCTTTAATCTTGAAAATCTGCTTACCCTTTAATCTTGAAAACTCAGCATGTAGTCATCCCCCTGTTCATACCTGAACTTTTCTTCTTTACTTTCTGAGTTCCAACAGCATTAATACACTTTCTCTATTTTTTAAACACGAAAAAAGATTATTCTATTCTTATAACTAACTTACTAATTTTTGAGTCATTTATGCAAAAACGTTTTTTACAATTGATTTCAACCGCATTTATCAGCAGTTCAATGTTGTTTTCAAGTTTCACTTTCGCCAATGCTCAAGACTTAAAAGAAAATATCGAAGTTACTCAACAAAAAGTGACTAAAGATGAACTCGCTGCAATCTATGTCTTTTCAGAATCATGCCCAAGTTTAGTGGAAGAAGATGCGGCGTTTAAAGCAGGCTATCAAAAGCTATTAAAAGACTATTTACCTAATGAAAATTCACCTCAAACCACGCTGAACAATCTAATTAAACAACAGGATTATCAGCAAGCATTAGCTCAAGCGAGACAAGATGCGAAAAACGCTGGAGATAAAGCAAATCAACAAGTGTGCGAGGATATAAAAAAATATCAGTCTTCAGTTAAATAGAGCACGAAATAGTTACAATTCGATTGAAATAAGCCGACTCCACTGCTAGAAGTCGGCTTTGCTTTGTCCTAGAATGCAAAGCTGATTTTTGCGTTCATACAAGATTGGAACTACATAGAATGACCCGAAAAAGCGCCATTGCTGCATTATTACTATTACCTTCATTTACTTATGCAGCAACTGTTTTATCTTCACCACCAGAACTCAATAACAAGTCTTACGTTTTGATGGATTATGAAACAGGTCAAATTCTCGCAAGTAAAAATGAAAATGAAAAACTTGCGCCTGCTTCAATGACCAAAATGATGACTAGTTTCATTATTGAACAAAAGTTGTTGAACGGTGAACTCACGGAAGATGAAAAAGTTCGTATGAACGAATCTGCTTGGTGTCGTGGTAGTAGTACAGAATCTTGTATGTATGTACCTCTCAATGGCACAGCAACCGTTTTGGAAATGTTACGCGGGATTATCATTCAATCTGGTAATGACGCATCTAAGGCGATGGCTGAGCATATTTCTGGTAATGAAGGTACATTTGTACACAGCATGAACCAAGAAGCTAAGCGTATTGGCATGACCAACACGAACTTTATGAACTCAACAGGTATGCCTGCTGAAGGTCATTATTCTACTGCGAAAGATATGGCTACTCTTGCGAAGCACATCATTCATGACAGTTCAAAGTATTATCCTATCTACTCTGAAAAAGAGTTTACTTTTAACGGGATCAAGCAAGGTAACCGTAACGCGTTGCTATATACAGATCCGAGTGTAGATGGTCTTAAAACAGGTCATACTTCTGAAGCTGGTTATTGTTTAACGACTTCAGCTAAACGTGGCCCGATGCGTTTAATTTCAGTGATTTTTGGTGCTCCATCAATGCAAGCACGTGCAACGCAAACACGTGATTTGTTATCTTGGGGTTATGCAAACTTTGAAACTGTCAGTGTTCAACCCGCTCACAAAGAGTTGACCACTTCTAAAGTTTGGTTTGGTCAATCTAATCAAGTGAGTGTGGGTCTTGCTGAAAACTTCAACGTGACTATGCCAAAAGGTCAAGCAAATGCCATTCAAACTCAAATCGCGGTTCAACCGAACTTAAATGCCCCTCTTCAACAAGGGCAAGTTGTAGGTAAATTAACAGCGACACTTGACGGCAAAGTTATTGCTGAGAAGCCGCTTGTTGCTTTGCAAGCTGTTGAAGAAGCTGGTTTCTTCTCGCGTATGATCGATCATATCAAACAGTTCTTTAGTAATTTGTTTTAAGTCGTAGCTTGACTAAAGATATAAAGGCACTCAAATTCTTTTGGGTGCTTTTTTGTTTATAATGAGTAAAAACAGGCAATTTTTTATGACTGAAAATATCCGCAAATACTTAGAGACTTACCCAAAATTTGATACAACAAATTATATTGATCCAACTGCGTTAGTGATTGGTGATGTTGTCTTGGCTGAGAATGTTTCGGTCTGGCCTTATGCTGTGATCCGTGGTGATGTTAATTTTATTCGGATTGGTAAAAATTCCAATATCCAAGATCATTCCATGTTGCATGTCAGTCATAAGAAAGCGGATAAACCTGAAGGTTCACCGCTCATTATTGGTGAGGACGTTACTGTGGGTCATCATGTGAAATTACATGGTTGTACTATTGGTAATCGTGTTTTAGTCGGTATTGGAACGATTATTTTGGATGATGTTGTTGTTGAAGATGATGTGATGATAGGTGCGGGTTCGCTTGTTCCACCCAACAAAGTTTTAGAAAGTGGTTATTTGTATGTGGGTAGCCCAGTGAAAAAAGTGCGTCCACTGACTGATAAAGAAAAAGCGTTTCTGCCGTATTCAGCGCAGAATTATGTAAAGGTTTCGGGAAATTATAAATAATTTTGAATTCGCATAACAGCCATTATGTTAAATGGAAGATGGAAATGTATGGAATATAAAAAATTTTACTACCTAAATAAATAAAACATCAAAAATGTAAATTATTTACCATAAATATTTTTTATAGCTTAGATACTTGACCCTCACGTAACGTTAGCCTCTAGCATAAAACATGCCTAAGGGATAAAGGAGTCAAAAGATGTTATTACAAGTCGGTGAATTGGCGAAGCGAACAGGGTTAACTATTCGTACCCTTCATCACTATGATGATATCGGTTTACTTCAGCCTTCGGCCCGCTCCGACGCCGGTTATAGACTTTACAGTCGTCAAGATATTACTCGCTTATACCAAATTCAGGCATTGCGAGGGCTTGGAATGACATTGGCAGAAATTGGCGCGGTTCTTAATAGTCCAAACCTTGCACTCGCCCCATTAATTGATCGGCAGATTCAGGCAATCGATCAGATGATAATTAAGCAGACTCAACTGCGCTATCGTTTGAGCAGTCTCAAAAATCAACTGATGAATGGTGAAGAGCTAGAACTGGACAATTGGCTAAAAACATTGGAGCTTATGTCTATGTACGAACAATATTTTACAAAAGAGGAACTTGCAGATCTGACTTTTTTACAGGCAGACAGTAAACAACAAAAAGAATGGGAAGCGCTTGTCGTCGAAGCGAATGCACTCTTTAAGGCCGGAGAATCTTCTAGTAGTGAAACTGCCCAAAACCTGGCTTCACGCTGGATGCTGACTCTCGAACAGAATACGGCTGCTAATCCTGAATGGTTGGCTAAATTGAATAGCATGCATTCAGCTGAATCGGCATTTCAGGAAAAATTGGGTGTGCATCCGGAAGTGGTTGAGTTTCTACTTGAAGCATTTGCCGAGAGTAAGCTGAACGTTTTTGCACGTTATTTATCCGAGCAGGAATTTGCTTTTATGAAGCAAAATTATGCACGTGAGATGAAAAATTGGCCCCAGTTATTGATCGGATTGGAGAAGGCCATTCATGCTGGGATTGAACCTGACAGTGAACAAGCAAAATGTTTAGCACAGCAATGGCTCTCCATGTTACAAGGTTACGCAGGCAAAAATCCGGCGACACATGCGAAGATTCGCAATGCCATGCAAAATGAACCAAGTCTTGCCGAGGGAACCTGGCTCAAACCTACCACTTTGCAATTTTTAGAAAAAGCAGTATCAGCTTTAATGCGTTGTGCTTAGTACATGCTTACCTCTATTCAAATAATCAAAGTAGTGTGGCTATCCCATAATACGGGGTAGTCATTAAGTTTATGATTTCAAAATATTTTATATAGAGAAAGTAGAGTAAATGGTATTATCACAAACTTATCCAACTACACTATATAAGTTGGTTATTTTCGATTTTGATGGAACCTTAGCAGATTCATTTCCTTTCTTTGTTTCAACTATAAATCATCTGGCTGACATGCACTCTTTCAAGAAGATTCATTTAGATGAAGTGGAATCTTTTAGAGAAATACCTTCCCGAGAGCTAATGAAAACTCTTGGAATACCAGTATGGAAACTACCTGCGATTACTCAGAATTTTATAAAACTCATGAAGGTAAATCCTTCAAAGATTCCTCTATTCGACCATACCGATGAAATGCTTTCCCACCTTAATGAACATGGAATTACAGTGGGCCTGGTTTCTTCAAATGGATACGAAAATGTGACCCGTATTCTTGGTTCAAGCTGTCGATACTTTAATTACTTTGAATGCGGTGCATCTTTTTTTGGAAAAGCATCTAGGTTAAAGCAGCTTTTAAAAAAAGCAGGCTATAAACCCTCAGAAACTATCTATATAGGTGATCAGATTACCGATTATGAGGCAGCTAGATCGGTAGGAATTGCTTTCGGTGCAGTTTCATGGGGTTACAGCACAGAAAGACTTTTAAAGAAATTGTCACCTGATGAGACATTTGAAAATGTGTCTGCCATAAAGAGGATTACTGTCAGCAAAAAATAACCCTACTAAATTATGCTTATAAGCAGAGAATCGCCATTCTAGATACCCGAGGTAAATTATGCTTTCTTTAAAGATAACTACACATATTGATATTCATGCGACACCGGAGCAAGTTTGGCAGGTACTGACTGATTTTAAATCGTATGAGAGTTGGAATCCCTTTATCCGTAAAGTTTAAGGAAAGTTAAACATAGGTGAAAAACTAAAGATTAGGATTCACCCAACTAAGCAAAAAGCAATGGAATTTAAGCCTACACTATTGGAAGTTAAAAATGCTCAGTCTTTAAGCTGGCTAGGTCACTTTCTAATCCCTAGTCTTTTAGATGGTGAGCATCATTTTAAACTTTGCTCCCAAGAAGATGGCAGCACTTGTCTCATACATTCTGAGACATTTAGTGGTCTACTTGTACCTATGATGCGTAATAATTTGAAATCTATAAGGAAAGATTTTGAATACATGAATCAATCTCTAAAATTATTTGTAGAATCAAAACTTTAGATTTGAAATCATAGGGTAATAAATTGTTATTTTTATTAAAACAGATCCATGTAGGCACTTCGCTTCTTTGTTCTTTCAATTTTTAGATTCCCCTAAAATTAACATAATACACCTTATGCGAAATTATCTTTTTTATTTCATATAAATCATAATCTTAAATTACATTCAAAAGCCCAATTTACTTAAATTGGGCTTTTTTGTTGATTCTTCATGTTCCACGCCCTTTATTAAATTATTGATCCAAAGAACTTCTTAGTTAAACTTAAGATAGAACGCCTTCAAAGAAATCCCCTCCCATCATAGCCACACACCTCAAAATTTTATACAATATGCCTTCCCTTCATCTGGTGCTTTTTTATGACCGCTTGGACTGCTCACGTCACTGTTGCAACAGTGGTTGAAAAAGATGGTAAATATCTGTTTGTAGAAGAACAAACAGAAGGTGTCATGCACACCGTTTTTAATCAACCTGCAGGTCATGTTGAAGCTGGTGAAACCCTTATTCAAGCCGCGGTTCGTGAAACCATGGAAGAAACAGGTCACCAAGTTGAAGTCACAGATTTATTGGGTATATACACCTATACCCCACCTATGTTTCCAGATCGTACCTATTACCGCTTCTGTTTTTTAGCAAAATCAACACAGTATTTTGCCAATGCAACATTAGATACAGGTATCGTAGGTGCTGTTTGGATGAGCCTAGATGAGCTATTAGAAACGGCTCGCGCGCGTAGCCCATTGGTCATCAAAGCCATTCAAGATGCCCAATCAGGACAAAAATTTCCTTTATCGCTCGTTTATGAGCACCAAAATTCTCCCTTAATTTCAAATTTGGATGCCTAATCCTATGCAACAACGTGTCATCGTCGGTATGTCAGGTGGTGTAGACTCATCTGTCTCTGCGGCTTTATTACTTCAACAAGGATATCAAGTTGAAGGTCTTTTCATGAAAAACTGGGAAGAAGATGACGGCACAGAATACTGCACGGCTATGGATGATCTTGCAGATGCGCAAGCCGTATGTGATCGTATCGGTATCAAATTACATACAGCCAACTTCGCAATGGAATATTGGGATCGTGTATTTGAGCACTTCTTGGCTGAATATGCTGCGGGGCGCACCCCAAACCCAGATATTTTATGTAATAAAGAAATTAAGTTCCGTGCATTCCTCGATCATGCCATGAAATTAGGTGCTGACTTCATCGCAACAGGACACTATGCTCGTCGCGGTGAAACCATGACCAATTCTAAAGGTGAGCAATATGCGCCTTTACTCCGTGGCGTGGATAACAACAAAGACCAAACTTATTTCCTACATGCCGTTCATGGTCGTGAAATTAACAAGACCTTGTTCCCTGTGGGTGAGATCGAAAAGCCTCAAGTTCGTAAAATTGCTGAAGATTTAGGTCTTGCAACAGCGAAGAAAAAAGACTCTACAGGTATCTGTTTTATTGGTGAACGCCGATTTAATGACTTCTTGAAGCAATATTTACCTGCTCAACCGGGTAAAATTGTCCTTGAAGATGGTAAAGAGGTTGGTGATCATCACGGCTTAATGTACTATACGCTCGGTCAACGTGGTGGTATTGGTATCGGTGGAATGAAAGGCGCTGAAGAAGGTGCTTGGTTCGTATTACACAAAGATATCGAAGGCAATCGTTTAGTTGTTGGCCAAGGTCATGAGCATCCCCTCATGCAAAGTACCATGTTATGGTCTGAAGCGATTGATTGGGTTGCAGGTGAGCAAGAGATTCCAGAAAATGGTTTCCGTTGCACAGCGAAAACTCGCTATCGACAACCTGATCAAGCATGTGTCTTATTTAATGACCCAAATGCACCGCAAGGTGTACGTGTAGAATTTGATGAACCTCAACGTGCTGTTACGCCAGGACAAAGCGTTGTGTTTTACGCGGATGAAGTTTGTTTAGGTGGCGGTGTGATTCATCATACTAATGCGCCTAAACCTGATTTTATTTAAAGGAATTTTCAGGCATGACAGAGTTACCGTTCCAGCAGCTTCAGACTCTGAATGATCGTCAAAACAGAGCTTTGGCTTTGGCAGCAGTATTTCAATCGACTCAGCTGACACATATGACAGCCATTGCAGGTCGACAAAATATTGGCGAAAACGGTAACTTCTATTTAGAACAATTAATTAAGGCGAGTTTAAATATTCGCCCTACTTCCAATAAGAATTGTCAAACCTTAGATTTTTTTAACCAGCTTGCAGATATTTCTCTGGGATTAAAAACATTAGAAAGTAGCATCGCCCAACCATTCAATACTGCACCAAAATCAAGAATACCTAAATTTGCCAATGCAAAACTTCCAATGTCCTATGCAATGGCATTATTACATTTAGAAAAGAAAGTATATAGCAACCCAAAATTCGTTGAAATTATTGAAAAATCACAAGAAAAAATACTAAAACAACTCTCCTTTTTTGATCATAATTATCTACATCCAAGTATTCTTGCAAACCTTGCTCAAACCTATGTCGAAACTGCAGGACAGATTAATCCTCGCATTATGGTGAAAGGCAATGCAGAAGCTTTTAAGGATTCTTCGCACACCAATCGTATTCGTGCTTCATTGTTTACAGGTTTACAGATGGCGCATTTATGGCGTCAGTCGGGTGGAAGTTCATGGAGCATGATCTTCACCAAACGCAAGTTACTGAAAGATATTCAAGATCTCGCTCGTTTACAGTTTCAGGTGGTTTAACCTGATGTATATCGAGTTCTGTTTTACGTTTCATTCCAAAGTTTAAGGAATTGCTATGAACGCTTTAACCGCACTTTCTCCATTAGATGGTCGCTATGCAAGCAAATGTGATGCTTTGCGCCCTTTCCTCTCTGAGTTTGGTTTAATCCATGCTCGTGTGACTGTTGAAGTGCGCTGGTTACAAGCACTTGCAAATCGCCCAGAAATTACTGAAGTGCCAGCTTTTTCTAACGAAACAAATGCAGCTTTAGATGCAATCGTTGCAAATTTCTCTGAAGACGATGCTAACCGTATCAAAGAAATCGAACGCACAACCAACCACGATGTAAAAGCGGTTGAATATTTCTTAAAAGAGAAAATTGCAAACATTGATGAACTTAAAAATGCGGGTGAATTCATTCACTTTGCTTGTACATCTGAAGACATCAACAACTTGTCTCATGCACTCATGCTGAAAAGCGGTCGTGAAGTACTAGCTACGTCTATGCAACAAATCGTGGACTCAATTGTTGCACTTGCAGAAAAACACGCAGATCAACCAATGTTGTCTCGTACACATGGTCAAACTGCAAGCCCAACAACATTGGGTAAAGAAATGGCGAACGTGGCATACCGTCTAGCACGCCAAATCAAACAATTCAATAATGTTGAGCTTCTAGGTAAAATCAATGGTGCGGTAGGTAACTATAATGCTCACCTGTCTGCTTACCCTGAAATTAACTGGCCTGCTCACTCGCAAGCATTTGTTGAATCTTTAGGTCTCACGTTTAACCCGTATACAACTCAAATTGAGCCGCACGACTACATGGCTGAATTGTTTGATGCGCTTCGTCGTTTCAACACAATCCTCATCGATTTCAACCGTGATGTTTGGGGTTATATCTCTCTTGGTTTCTTCAAACAAAAATTAAAAGAAGGCGAAGTTGGTTCTTCAACAATGCCACACAAAGTGAACCCAATCGACTTTGAAAACTCTGAAGGTAACTTGGGTATTGCTAATGCAGTCCTTGCTCACCTTGGTGAAAAGCTTCCAATTTCTCGCTGGCAGCGTGACTTAACTGACTCTACTGTTCTTCGTAACATGGGCGTTGGTTTTGCACAAAGCTTGATCGCATTTGAAGCTTGCTTGAAAGGTGTGGGCAAACTTGAATTGAATGCCGACCGTATTCTTGAAGACTTAGACAACGCTCAAGAAGTTCTTGCTGAACCAATTCAAACAGTAATGCGTCGTTATAACGTTGAAAAACCATACGAAAAACTTAAAGCCCTTACTCGTGGTCAAGCAATGACTCGCGAAATGATGGTGAATTTTGTGAATGGTAACGAATTAGAAGCTGTTCCTGCAGCAGATCGTGCGCGTCTTGCTGAAATGACACCTGCATCTTATACAGGTAATGCTGCTGAGCAAGCGAAACAAATTAAAGATTTGATTGCTAAAATCTAAATAGCATTGAATAAAAAAGCGAAGCTTAGGCTTCGCTTTTTTGTATGAGACTCATCAAATGTTTCAATAAAAATCATGCTTCATCAGGACAGTAACGTATAAAGTCAGTTCTGAGCTTTTGTAATTCATCACCAGTTAAAACATCGCTATAGTAAATATAATGAGTCACTTGAGCATATTGAATGTCATGCCTAAACATCATTCCTCGGAGTGATACTGAGATCTCTTCAGGAAAGTCATTCAGAGTAAGCTCTTCAAACTCATAATGAAAATATGCATTTTGCTGTGCAAGAAAAGCAGCTGAAACCGTCATAATAAAAACTCAAAATAAATCATATTCTAACTCATCATCCTGATTGCAATGAGCTATTGATATAAACAACTATTTATAAAAATAATGCGATTTATAAAAATAATGCGATCTGCAGCTTATTCTCAGGATTGATCCATTACAATCATATGAAGAAATTAATCAAATCAACATATAACAAAATGCACTACAAAAAATTTACTCCTAAACACCACCTCGTATTCTTCATTTTCATAATGGTGCTGATCTTGGCAAGTATAAAGCCTCTTGAATATGCTTCTTATGGCTTACATCAACTTGGCACAGCTTTAATGCTAGTGTTTTTGATCTATATACAAAAGAAAGTTGGTTTGAGTTTTATCGCATTTTCTCTCTATATTGGATTTCTGATCATTCATATTCTTGGGGCACACTATTTATATTCGTATGTTCCCTATAATGAATGGTTGATGCACAACTTCGGCATAGATTTAAATGCACAGATGGGTTGGGAGCGAAATATGTATGATCGCTTGGTCCATTTTGCCTATGGTCTACTTCTCTATCCTTTTTTCCTGAGGATCATTCAATTCTATTTACCCCAATTATCTGAACGAGTACTTTTTCTTATTGTGGTTCAGTTTGTCATGGCCACCAGTCTCATTTACGAATGGATTGAATGGTTAATTGCGATTAATCTTTCCCCTGAGGCAGCAGAAAATTATAATGGTCAACAAGGTGATATTTGGGATGCCCATAAAGATATGCTGTTCGCAACACTTGGGTCCATGATCACAGGAATAGTGATGTTATATCGAAAATTAGACTCTCGACCATAGAAATGATAAATCATAAAAAAAGCCAATCATTAGATTAGCTTTTTTTTATTTCATCGAATTTAAAATTTAGGATCACGTAGTTGCACTAAGTTCGCATTAGTTTTGACTAAAGTGTCCATAACTTTATTCATCACAGCAGGAATCAAACTGTCCGCCATTTGTGCCGCTTGCAGTCCTAATTTCTCACCTAAGGTAGGTTTACGGCGAGTTTGAATCAAGTAAACATCATGCACTGTCAATAAACTTAATAAATACTCATCCGAGGTTTGAAGCTTATCAACCAAATTCAAATCTAATGAATCTTGACCGTACCAATGTTCACCTGTTGCTACTTTTTCAACATTTAACTGTGGACGATATTTTTCAACAAAATGCTTGAACAATGCATGCGTTTGTTGCAACTCTTCTTCAAACTTTGCTTTACCCTCTTCCGTATTTTCACCAAACAAGGTCACGGTACGTTTATATTGACCCGCAGTATAAAGCTCAAAATCAACATTATGTTCTTTAAGTAAACGATTAAAATTAGGCACTTGAGCAACAACGCCAATTGAACCAATCACTGCAAATGGAGCAGAAATAATTTCGTTACCGATACATGCCATCATGTATCCACCACTTGCTGCGACTTTATCAACACAAATGGTTAGATGAAAACCAGCATCGCGCAGACGCACCAGTTGAGCAGCCGCAAGTCCATAACCATGTACCATCCCACCTGGACTTTCCAAACGAACTACGACACGATCACGCCCTGCTTTAGCAGTCGCCAAAATCAAAGTAATTTCTTCACGAAGATTCTCTACAGCTGAAGCTGCCATGTCACCTTTAAAATCAATTACATATACTTTCTGATTATTCTTTTTACGCGTGCGTGCTTCTTTTGAAAACTGCTGAGACAACTGCAGAAGTTCAAGTTTAGATGCAGTACTTTGCGCAATTTTTTTTCGTTGTTCATTAATACGCGCATTTAAGTGAGTGACTCGAATTTCGGCAGGAAGTTTCGGCAAATGAAATAACATATAAATTCACATCTCTATAATTCATCTTTATGAGGATAACATGAGGTCAAAATAGACAAATTTCAATAGCTTTATTGAAATGTTATGCCAATCGTCGGATCAATTTGATCAACAATCGGCATAAAAAGTAGATACATTATGCATACTATCTCGATAAAAAATTATCGAACCGATGAGCATCCACGCATCATCTCATGATTGATATCTATCTTTAAAATCAATTAGAGACTCTTATATGATTTGAGAGTGAAGAAATTGAATTATATTAGGATAATAATTCTTAAAATCAACACCTTAATACTTATTATTTTACTTCTTAAACTTTTCTGAAATGCATTTTCAATGCGCCAAATTATGTCGTGTCAGCATATATTTTTCACTATTTTTTTGGCATGATGGTTCCATACAGTAATGATGAATAATGATAAATGACTCAAATGCGTTGGCTGGAACTGTTATCAACAGTTCGATTTGGTAGTTCAAAACAAAATACAGAACAAGCACGTAGCCCCTTCCATAAAGATTACGATCGTATTATTTTTTCTCAGAGTTTTAGGCAACTTAACCGTAAAACTCAAGTTCACCCCCTGACTCAACATGATGGCATTCATACGCGTCTAACACATTCCCTTGAAGTTTCTTGCATCGGACGCTCTTTGGGAATGCTGGCAGCTGAAAAAATTCGTGATGAGTTACCTATGTGGATCTCTCCTGCAGATGTCGGTGCAATTATTCAAGCAGCTTGTCTTGCACACGATATTGGTAATCCTCCTTTTGGTCATGCAGGTGAGTACGCTATTCGTGAATGGTTTGATGATGCATCACACGGCGATTTTTTATCGAGTTTAACCCCTGAACAGCAGGCCGATGTTCGCCAGTTTGAAGGCAATGCTCAAGGTCTTCGTTTACTCACGAAAATTGACTATCACCCTAATGACGGTGGGATGCGCCTCACTTACGCAACCTTAGGAGCTTACTTAAAGTACCCATGGCTTTCTAAAACCATTGACTCTCAGGGAAATACGCCTGCCAGTAACCGAGCTAAGTTTGGTTGCTATCAATCTGAAAAAGAAATTTTGCAACAAATTGGTCACCAATTAGGTCTTATACAATATGGTGAATATCATTTCTGTCGCCATCCACTCACCTATTTACTCGAAGCTGCGGATGATATTTGTTATGCCCTGATCGATTTAGAAGATGGCATTATTCTTAACATGCTCAGCTATGAGCAAGTCGAACCTATTTTTTTAAATCTGCTCGGTGACTATGGCACGCCTGCTGAACTTGCAATGCCATACACCACGTGGCAACAAAAGATCGCAGCATTGCGTGGTCGTGTGATGAAACGCTTGGTTGATGAAGTCACTTCCGCTTTTGCTAAACATCATTTTGAAATTTTGTCAGGACAGCTTAAAGGTAGTTTGCTCCAATATTGCTCGCCCGATATCGAAGCAGGAATTGATTGTGCAAAGAATTTAGCTCGGGAGAAAATCTTTGAGCACCCTCAAAAATCTGGTTTAGAAATCATTGCACATCAAAGTTTACAGCACATACTAGATGCCTTTATTCCACTTACAACACCCAATAAAATTCATAATTTTAAGGAAGGGCGTTTACTGTCTATTATCTCAGGCTTAGGTGTTCGTTTTAGTGATGATCACTATGACAATATCATGCAAGTCTTAGATGTGATCTCAAAATTTTCAGATCATCAGGCTTATCATTTGGCACAGGAACTTCAAGGGAATAAAGTTGGATTTTTATAAACCTTAAATTTAGTGTTCAGGAAAAGAGCATAAAGTGTTTTTTGATTTTGCGTTCTGAAGCAATGAACACTACTATGCTGACATAGTGAATTTAACATCGACAAATAAGTGAAATAATTGAATGATTGGATGTCTTATTGGTGAAGTGCTTGCTTTAGAAGCACCAACAGTTTTATTGAATGTAAATGGTGTTGGCTATGAGGTTGATACACCTCTCTCAACATTTTGCCAATTACAGAAAGGACAAAAAGTCACATTGTGGACGCACTTGGCTGTACGTGAAGATGCTCAATTACTGTATGGATTTTCCAACGCACAAGAAAAAAGTATTTTCCGCACTTTACTTAAAGTGAACGGCGTGGGGCCTAAAATGGCGCTGGGTATTCTCTCAACACTCAGCGTGGACATGCTCATTCATACCGTTGAACATGAAGATGTAAATACTTTAGTCAAAGTTCCAGGTGTTGGCAAAAAGACCGCAGAGCGTTTGATGATTGAACTTCGAGATCGCTTTAAGGCGCTTGCAGCTCAGCCATCCACATCAAACTCTACAACAGCGCAAATTCAGTTTACGGCTAACTCTGCTGTCGCTGAGGCTGAAGCTGCTTTACAGTCATTAGGTTACAAGCCACTAGAAGCGCAAAAGTTAGTCAATGCTGTTAAAGGTGACTTCACTGAGGCATCCGATATTATCCGTGCTGCTTTAAAATCGATGAATAAATAAGATCTCATATTATGCAAGACCGTATTATCAGTGGTTCTGAAAAACCAGAAGATCATTTTGATCGTGCCATTCGACCAACATCATTAGATGATTATATTGGTCAACCTGTTGTGCGTGAGCAGATGGAAATTTTCATTGGTGCAGCTCGTGGACGTGGTGAAGCTTTAGACCATACCTTGATTTTTGGTCCTCCGGGTTTAGGTAAAACCACACTTGCCAATATTATTGCGCGTGAAATGGGTGGTAATTTAAAATCAACTTCTGGACCTGTGTTAGAGCGTGCTGGTGATTTGGCAGCAATGCTCACCAACTTAGAAGAAGGTGATGTCTTATTTATTGATGAGATTCACCGTCTCTCTCCAGTGATCGAGGAAATCCTTTATCCCGCGATGGAAGATTACCAACTGGATATTATGATTGGTGAAGGTCCTGCTGCGCGTTCAATTAAGTTAGATTTACCACCATTCACTTTAGTCGCTGCGACTACTCGTGCCGGGTTATTGACCTCTCCGCTTCGAGATCGTTTTGGTATCGTCCAACGATTAGAGTTCTATTCGGTTGAAGATTTGACCCATATCGTGACTCGTTCTGCAAATCTGATGGATGTTCCAATCACAGAAGCTGGCTCTAAGGAAGTGGCTCGTCGTTCTCGTGGTACGCCTCGTATCGCAAACCGTTTACTGCGTCGTGTACGTGACTATGCTCAAGTGAAAGGTACAGGTGAGGTCACACAAGAAATGGCGCAACGTGCGCTTGATATGTTGAATGTGGATAAAGATGGTTTAGATACACTCGACCGTCGTTACCTGTCGATGCTGTTAGAGCGTTTTGATGGTGGTCCTGCAGGTGTTGAAGCTTTAGCAGCGGCTATGGCAGAAGATTCAGGCACGCTGGAAGATGTGATTGAGCCTTACTTGATTCAACAAGGTTATGTCATGCGTACTGCTCGTGGTCGTATTGCGACAAATCAGGCGTATTTACAGTTTGGAATGACACCACCTGAACCTAAAGAAAAGTGATGAAAAGCAGCTTAGGCTGCTTTTTTTCTTAAATTATTTTTTAAATTTTTATTAATTTCACGCATTAATAAAGAGAGTATTTCTAATCTATTTAATTTATTTCCATTTTTCCAACTTGCTAGCCTTAATATCTTGTTATCTCCATAATCAATATGAGATAAATCTTCAAAAACTTCGAATAACTCAATAGAATGTTTGTTATAAAACTCATCTATTAATTCCTGTGATAAAATAGTGAAATGATCTAATAATTTAATAAAATATTCATGCATATCATTATTAGATCTCTTTCATAAATCAAAAAACGATCTTCTTTTTGGTTGATATTTGCACTCCGGATTTCTTAACATTCGTGCATAATCTGCGGA